>JBOHRQ010000004.1:0-79590 GCA_050732875.1 Gemmatimonadota bacterium
CCGCCGTCGATCACCAGCAGGTCGGGCAGCGGCTCGTCGTGGTCGAGAAGGCCCTTGAACCAGCGCTCGACGACCTCGGCCATCATCGCGTAGTCGTTCTGTCCCTCGGCGTACTTGATGCGGAAGTGGCGGTAGCCGGCCTTGCGCGGCGCCCCGTTGGCGAACGTCACCACCGATCCGACGCTGTCCTCGCCGTGGATGGTCGAGATGTCCACGCAGGCGATCCGGCGCGGAAGACGGGCGAGGCCGAGCCCGTCCTTGAGATCGACGATGGCGTCGGAGGCCCGCTGGGTCTCGTCCTCGGCGCGCAGCCGGCGCTCCTCGAGCTGGTAGAGGGCGTTCCGTTCGGCGAGCCGCACCTGCCTAGACTTGTCGCCCCGCTGCGGCACGTGGAGACGCACCGCACGGCCGGCCTCTCGTCGAAGTACCTCCTCGACCAGGACGCGGTCCTCGAAGTCGAACGGCAGCAGGAGCTCGGGCGGGAAGGTCTCCGAGCGCAGGTAGTAGCGGGTCAGGAACAGCGACAGGACCTCGCCGTCGGAAGCTCCCTCCACATTCCCCAGCACGTGGTGCTCCTTCCCCAGCAGCCGCCCCTCACGAACGCGGAGGATGATCCCGCAGGCCTCGTCCCCGAGCCGCGCCATCGCCGCCACGTCGCGATCGTCCCCCGACAGGCTCGTCATCCGCTGACCCTCGCGGATCTCCTCGAGCTGATCGATCTGCCGCTTGTACTGCGCGGCGCGCTCGAACTGGAGACGCTCCGCGGCGGACTCCATCCGGCGCTCCAGCATCCGCGTGGCGGCCCTGGTGTCGCCCGAAAGGAACTGCACCACCTCGTCGATCATGGCACGGTACTCCTCCCTCGACACGTAGCCCACGCACGGCGCCTCGCAGCGATGGATGTGATAGTCCAGGCACGCCCGGCTGGGCGCCTCCCGGGGCAGGTCGTAGCGGCACGAGCGGACCGGGAAGAGGTCTTTGATCAGGGCCAGGTTCCTGCGCAGGAGCTTGACGTGGGCGTAGGGGCCGAAGTACCGCCCTCCGTCGTTGGCGACGCGGCGGGTCACGTACACGCGCGGGAAATCCTCCTGGAGGGTGACCTTGATGAACGGATACGACTTGTCGTCTCGAAGCACGATGTTGAAGCGCGGGTCGTGCTCCTTGATGAGGTTGGACTCGAGGAGAAGGGCCTCGACCTCGTTGTCGGTCACCAGGTAGTCGAGGTCGGCCGCGTGGCTCATGAGAACGGCGGTCTTGTGCGGCAGCGCGGCCCCGTCCTGGACGTAGGACCGAACCCGGGCCCGCAGGTCGGCGGCCTTCCCCACGTAGAGGATCTCGCCGTCCCGCCCCTTGAGCAGATAGACGCCCGGCTTTCGCGGAAGCCGGGCCGCCTTTTCCTTCAACGCGTCCATAGGATGAAAGGTACGGCCGCGCGCAACGCGTCGCATTCGGCGGCGCGCCGGGTGCGACGTCCCGCGCGGTGTCAGCCGCCGAGACCGATCCGCCGGGCCGCGCGCACCGCCTCGTCGATTCCGAGCGCCCGGGCGACGCCGAAGTAGACGAGCGCGACTCCCCCATAGACGGCCGCCGTCCATCCGATCCGGGGGCCGAGGCCCCAGCCATCCCACCGCCCCAGGAGCCAGAGATAAGGAGCGGCTCCCGCCACAGCGGCCAGGGCCGCCGCGAGGGCCATCCGCCACACGCGCGAGCGTGCGCCGGAGGTGAGCACGGCCCCCATCCGGCGCCTGAGCTCGCGGGCCAGGAGGATCGCGCTCAGGGTCGCTGCCAGCGCGGTCGCGAGCGCGATGCCGCGCGTTCCCAGGAGCCAGGCCAGCGCGATCCCGAGGGCCACGTTGACCCCCAGCGAGAGAACGCCGATCCGGACCGGGGTGCGGGTATCGTGAAAGGCATAGAACGCGGTCGCCAGGAGCCGCGTCGAGGCATAGGCCAGGAGCCCCGCCGCGTAGGCCGCGAGGACCCACGTCACCGCGGTCGTGTCGGCCGCGCCGAACCGGCCCCGCTCGAACAGCAGGCTGACCGCCGGACGGCCGAAGGCGACCAGACCCACGGTCGACGGGAGGACCAGGAACGCCATTCGCTGCCAGGACCGGGAAAGCTCGGCCCGGAGCGCTTCCCGGGACGGTACCTCGTCGACGGCTTCCCGCCCCGCCACCTCGTGCGACAGGGACGGCAGCGCGACCTGCGCGATCGCCACCCCGAAGAGGCTGAGCGGCAGGGTGTAGATGCGCTGGGCATAGGCCAGGGTCGCCACGCTGGCGTCGCCCAGGAAGGTCGCGATCTGGACGTCCACCAGGCTCGAGATCTGGGCCACGCCGGTCCCGATCATCATCGGCAGGAAGAGCGCGACGACGCGTCGGACGGCGGGGTCGCGCCACCCCGCCGCGGGCGTCAGCGCGCCCAGCGCCCCGCGCGTCGCCGGGAGCTGGACCAGGACCTGAAGCAGGCTTCCGGCCACGACCCCCCAGGCCAGCACGTAGACCGGATCCATCCCGGTCCGGCCCACGAAGGCGATCAGCGCGCCAGTCGAGGCGAGCGACCAGAAGATGGGCGCGAAGTTGGGCCAGAAGAACCGGCCGTGGGCGTGCAGCACCCCCATGCACCAGGCGCCGACGACCAGGAACGCCACCGTCGGGAAGAGAAGCACGATGAGGCGCTCGACCAGGAGCCTGAGGCCGGGATCGAAGCCCGGCGCGACCAGCCACGACAGCGGCCGCGCCAGCGCCATGCCGGCCAGCGTCACGACGACGACCACCGCCAGGATCAGCCCGAGCACACTCCTCGCCAGACGGCGCGCCGCCTCGGGGTCGTTGCTCCGCATGCTGCGCGCGAGGACGGGGATGAAGGACGCCGACAGGTTTCCCTCTCCCAGGAGGACGCGCACGAGGTTGGGCACCTTGTACGCGGCCACGAACGCCGAGTAGGCGGCGGCGCGTCCGAAGTAGAAGGCGATCACCTGCTCGCGGACGAGTCCGAAGATCCGGCTCACGCCGATCCCGAACATCACGGTCAGCGTCGCGCGGCCGCTCCCGTTCTTCCGGCGCGCCGTCGTCTCAGCGCACAAGGAAGCGCCGTCCGCCAGCAGGTCTCGACATGGTACCAACGTAACGCGGCCCGTGGCGGCGGTGCCTTCGTTGCTGCCCCCGAGGGGCGTCCCTAGGTTCGGCTTCCATGACCACGCGATCGTCCACCCGGTCCACGGGCGCCGCCGGAACCACGGCCGCCGACGCTGCGATCGCGGCCGCGATCCGGCTCGCCCGCACCCACTACGAGAACTTCCCCGTGCTCGCCCTTTTCCCGGGCGGCCGACGAGAGGAGCTGGCCGTCATCTATGCGTTCTGCCGGACGACCGACGACCTCGGGGACGATTTTCCGGGAGATCGCCTGGCCGCCCTCGACCGCTGGGAGGCGCTCGTCAGGCGCGCGCTGGCGGGAGATCCACCGGCAGACCCGCCGATTCTCGCCGCGCTCGCCGGAGTGGCCCGCCGTCGCGGAATCCCCACCGACCTCTTCCTGCGCCTGATCGAGGCCAACCGCCGCGATCAGCGCGTCCATCGTTATCCGGACCGGGCGGCGCTCCGCGAGTACTGCGAGCACAGCGCGACACCGGTCGGCCGGATGGTGCTCGGCGTCATCGGGTCGGGCTCGGAGCGGGCGGAGCTGGCCGACGCGACCTGCATCGGCCTTCAGGTCGTCAACTTCTGGCAGGACGTCCGGCGCGACTGGGCAGTGGGCCGCTGCTACCTGCCGCTGGACCGCTGCCGGGTTCACGGCGTCGATCCCGAGGTCGATCTCGCGCGAGCGTCCGCCTCTCCCTCCCTCAGGGCGCTGCTGGCCGAGCTGGTGGAGGACGCCCGCTCGTGGCTCACGCGCGGCTGGCCGCTCGCCGATCACCTTCCCGTTCGGTGGCGACCCCTGGTCCGCGGCTTCAGCCGGGGGGGCTGGGCGGTCGCCGACGCCCTCGAGGCGGGCGGCTTCGACCCCGTTGCCCTCCGCCCCCAGGTCTCGCGGCGCCAGCGCCGGGCGATCCTGCTGGGCGAGCTGCCGCGCGCGCTCCGGCGCGGCGTTCCGCTCGCGCGGCCGTGACGGACGACCGCGCCATCGAGGCCGGCTATGCGGCCTGCGAATCCGAGACCTGTCGGCGCGCCGCCAACTTCGGCCTCGGCATCCGGCTCCTCCCCGCCGAGCGCCGGCGGGCCCTCTCGGCGGTCTACTGGTTCAGCCAGCGCGCCGATGACGCCGCGGACGGGGATGGATCGTCGGCCGAGCGCGGCGCCCGGCTGGCGTCGGTGCGCGCCGACCTCGACCGGACGCTGGCCGGCGATCCCCCCGCTCCGCCGTGGGCCGCGCTGGATCATGCGACCGGACGCTTCCGGATCGCGCCCGGCCTTTACGGCCAGCTCCTGGATGGGGTGGGCCACGATCTCGAGCCCGCGCGCTACCCGGACTGGGAGGCCACCCGGGACTATTGCTACGGCGTGGCCGGCACGGTCGGGCTGATCTCGCTTTCCATCTTCGGCGGCGCGGGCGCCGAGGCCCGCCGGGATGCGATCGATCTCGGGGCCGCCCTCCAGATCACCAACATCCTGCGCGACCTTCGGGAGGACGCACAGCGCGGGCGCTGGTACCTGCCGATGGACTTGAGCGAGCGCTACGCCGTCCGCCCCGAGGACGTGGCGTCCGGGAGGCCGGGCCCCGGTTTCGACACCCTGGTCCTGGCCGCCGCCGAGGAGGCTCGCCGGCTCTATGGCGCGGCGCGCCGTCTTTCGGTCCGTCTTCCCCGATCGACCCGTGCCTGCCCGGTCGCCCTGGCGGCCGTCTATCGGGGGCTCCTCGAACGGATCGCCGTTGACCCGGCGGCCGTCCTGAGAGAGCGGGTCGGGGTCTCCGCCCCCGCCAAGATCGCCCGCGCCCTCGGAGCGAGCCTGGTCGCGCTCGCGCGATGAGGGACACCTCCCGGGCCCCGAGCGTGGTCGTGGGGGGCGGCCTGGCGGGGATGGCCGCCGCCTTCGCGCTCCTGGACCGGCGGGAGCCGGTCGTGCTGCTCGAGCGGCGGCCTTTTCTGGGCGGGCGCGCCTTCTCGTTCGAGGATCCGGATACGGGCGCCGTGATCGACAACGGACAGCACGTCCTGGTGGGTGCGTGTGACCGCCTGCGCGCCTTTCTGGACCGGGTCGGCTCGGCGGGGGCGTTCCGCCGGCAGCACCGTCTCCGGCTCCCGATCCTGGACGGGCAAGGACGCCGGGCAGACCTCACGGCCGCTCCGCTCCCGCCCCCGTTCCATCTGGTGGCCGGGCTTCTCCGCTACCGGCACCTGGATCCGGCGTCCCGCCGATCGGTCGTCGCGGCCGCCCGCCGGCTGGCGCGGGCCCCCGTCGGTCGAGAGGACGACCTCACGCTGGGCGACTGGCTCACCGCCCGCGGCACCCCGCGGACGGCGGTCGAGCGGTTCTGGGAGCCGATCGTCCGGCCCGCCCTCAACGTCCCGGTCGCCGGCGCCAGCCTCCCCCTCTCGTCGTTCCTGGTCCGGCGCGCCCTGTGGGCCGGTTCGGGCGCCGGAGCCCTCTGGCTTCCGACGACCGGGCTGAGCGCCGCGATCGGGAATCCGGCGCTGGCGCGCCTGAGAGCCGCCGGCGCCCTGGTCCGGCTGGAAACGCGGGTCGCGGCGCTGGAGGTCGAGAGCGATCGGATCGCGGGCGTCCGGTTTCAGGACGCGTCGTGGATCCCGGCCCGGCGAGTCGTCTGTGCATTGCCGCCCGAGGCGACCGACCGGCTCCTCCAGGGCGTCGGCGTGGCGACCGACCACGCCGCGCTCGGCCGATCTGCCATCGTCAACGTCTACCTCTGGTACGATCGGCCGGTCCTCGAAGTGCCGTTCGCCGGCACGTTCGGCTCCCCGCTGCAGTGGATCTTCGACCGCTCGCGGCTGCTCGGGGATAAGGCGGGGGGATCGTGCGTGGGCGTCTCGCTGAGCGCCGCCGACGACCTGCTGGAGCAGCCCAAGGAGCACCTCGCCCGGCTCTGCGACGATGCCTTGCGGAGGATCTGTCCCGGGCGGGACCGCGCGCGCCTGAACGGCTCGGCGGTCGTCAAGGAGCCGCGCGCCACCTTCCGGGCCGGTCCCGGCGCGGCGCGCCTGCGACCCGGCCCGGTCACCGGGATCCCCGGCCTTTTCCTGGCCGGGGACTGGACCGATACCGGCTGGCCGGCGACGATGGAGGGTGCCGTCCGGAGCGGCGAGCGGGCCGTCTCGACCGCGCTCGCGGGAACCCGGTCGGAGGCCGCCCTCGTCCCATGAGTCCGGCCGGGTCCGCGCCTCCAGCCGTCCGCGTACGCTTCCTGCCTTCCGGCATCGCCGTCGACATTCCCCGCGGCGGCTTCCTCACCCTGGCCGCCACCCGGGCCGCGGTCGCCGTCGTGCACGACTGCGACGGCCAGGGCGTCTGCGGGACGTGCCGCGTTCTCGTCGCCGCGGGAGCCCAAGAGCTGAGTCCGGTGGAGGGGGTCGAGCGGTGCCAGCTCGGCGCCGACGTCGATCGGGGATGGCGGCTGTGTTGCCGCGCGCGAGTCTACGGGGACGTGGTCGTGCGGGTGATGACAGAGGGGTTCGCCTATCCGCCCGGGCTCCAGCGCCCGGGGGACGGGGAGGCTACTCCAGGATCTCGCTCGCCCGCTCGGCGTCGGACACGGCCAGAATGAGCCGGCCTTCGGCTCCGGCGACGGCCGAGTACGCGTACTTGATGTCGATCTCGGCGGTCGAGAGCCGCTCCGCCAGCCGCGCCAGGACCCCCGGCTCGTCCGGGATCCGAACGTCGAGGACGCGGCTCGTGTACGTCCGGTAGGAATGCTCCTTCAGGGCCTGGAGGGCCGCCTGGTGCCGGTCCACGACGACGTGCACGATCCCGTAGTCGGTGCCGCTGGGGACCATCATGGCGTCGATGTTGATGCCCCCCTCGGCGAGGATCGCGCACAGCTCCCCGAGCCGGCCGGGCCGATTCTCGATGAAGACGGATATCTGGTCAACCACGGGCATCGGGCGCAATATAAGAACGGGCTCCCGGGTTGACACCCGACGGAGTAACCAAAAGTTGCAGGGGCATACCTTCAAACCGTAGGCTTTTGTGGGCCGTTTATACGGAAACCTTCGACGAGAGGGTACCGGGTATGCAGAATTTGACACGCTTCCTGGGGATCGCCTTAGCGTTCACGGTTCTGTCTGTGGGCGCTTGCGACGACGACGATCCCATCTCGCCGACGACGACGACAAGCACGTCGACGTCGACGTCGAGCACCGACACGTCGACGTCGAGCACCGATACGTCGACGTCGAGCACCGATACGTCGACGTCGAGCACCGACACGTCCACGTCGAGCAGCTCGACAACCACGACCACGTAGCGGGATCGGGCGGCCTCGGCCTCGATATGGGGCCGCCCGACTCCAGGTTTCACGTCCCGAGCCGATGCGTTCGATGCCGCGGCGCGCTCATGCGCGCCGCGTTCATCGCCGCGCTCGGTCTGATCGCCACCGCCCCCTCCCTTCCGGCCCAGACCATCCGGCTCGAGCTCTCCCTCACCGTCCACCGATCGCCAGAATCCGTCCAGATCTCCAGCGTCATACATAACCGGGGTGCGGACCCAGCCTACGAAGTCGCGGCCGAGCTCCGAGGGGTGGACACGATCCCGCGACCGGTGATCGGCGAGCTCCGACCCGGAGCCCAGGCCAAGATCGCCTGGGAGATGGATGCCGACCGCTGGCGAACCGACCTGCGGGAGATCGCCGCGCTCCGGATCCGCTACCACGACGCCTCCGGAACCTGGGCCGGCAGCGTCACGGTCGTGGGGCCCCAAGCCGACGCCACCGTCGAGGGGCCGGCATGGCCGGAGGATCCCCGTATCGAGGTCACCTGGCGGGAGCCCGCCGCCGGGGGGCGGGCGGTCTGGTGGAGTCCCGTCGAGATCGACCTCGAGGGCGGTGAGCGGTGGCGGTCCGCAGACGGCACAGCGTCCGTGGAGGGGCGCCTCGAGCCGGCGACCGACATCACCGGCTGGGAGACCACCGCCTTCCTGCTCGTGTTGCCGAACGACGCGGCCGCCCCCGGGAAAGTCGTACGCGTCCCGATCGACGCCCGCTCCTTTCGGAGCCTGTGGCGACCGGACCTGCCGCTTCTCGCCGGATGGGCGACTCTTTGTCTGCTCGCCTGGCTGGGTGCCGCGGCGGTCCCCGCGCGTGCGCGCGCCCGGCTCCGCATACGACCGTCAGCGCACGCGACCGGCCGTTCGCGGCTGCTCGCGTCGAGCCCGGCTTTCGCGACCGCACTCTGCCTGGGGACGGCCGGCCTCATGATCTTTCCACCGCATCTCCTCCTCCTGGACACGACCCCGGCGGGAGGAGACTACGCGAGCCACATCGTCGCGCTCGATCAGCTCCGCGAAGTCCTCCTCCCTTCGGGACGGGTCTACGGGTGGAGCATGGACCAGTACGCTGGCTTCCCTCTTTTCCTCTTCTATTTTCCGCTCGCCTTCCTGGTGATCGTCCTCCTGAGCGTGGCGCTTCCCTTGACCGTCGCCATGAAGCTCGGCTCGCTGGCGGGGGCCCTGCTTTTGCCCATCGCCTGGTACCTCTCCCTCGGCTGGCTGGGTGCGCCGCGTCCGGCGCGCTGGCTGGCCCCCGCGACGGCCCTCGCCTTCCTGCTCATCGAGACGCAGTCCACGTGGGGAGGCAACCTGGCAAGCCTCCTCGCCGGTGAGTTCGCCTACGCGCTGGGCTTCCCCCTGGCCTGGCTGGCCGCGACGCACGCCTGGAAGACCCGCGACCAGGCCTCGGGGTGGTGGCCTGCGGCCGTCTTCCTCGCTCTGGCCGGCCTGGCTCACGGCTATGCGCTCGTCTTCGCCGCGCTCGGGATCGGCCTGCTGGCGCTCCATCCACGTCTCTGGTGGCGGGGCTGCTGGCACGTGGCGCGGATCGGCCTGATTGCGTTCGGCCTGCTCGCGTGGTGGCTGGTCCCGCTGATCTGGAACCTGCCCTGGACGAGCGGCTTCCGTGAACAGTGGGAGCTCGGGGGGATCGGTGATCTCTTCCCTCCCGCGGTCGCCATCGCGGTCGTGCTTCTGGTCACGAGTGTCGCCTGGCGCCTGATCTCTCGCAGGCGACCCATCCTCGCCCCCGGCCAGGCCTGGCTCATAGGGTTCGCGGCGGTGCTCTTCGTCTTCTACCGGCTCGGCTTCAGCCTGGGGGTCGTCGACGTCCGCTTTCTCCCGATGATGCACGGCGCGATCCTGCTCGCGGGGTGCTACGAGCTGGGTGCCTGGATCGCCCTGGCGAGACCGGGCTGGCGGTCCGCGCTCGCCGCGGCCGTCATCGTCCTGGTCTCGACCGCCGCGCTGGCGGCCGTCGAGTACGTACCCTCCTGGGTCCGCTGGAACATGGGCGGAATGGAGCGCACCTCGCGCTGGCCGGACTTCCAGGGCGCGATGCAGGCGATCGCCGGCCGCATCGACGAGCCCCGCGTCGCCTGGGAGCACCACCCTGATCACAACGAGGCGGGGACGATCCGCGCGTTCGAGATGATCCCCTGGTTCGCAGGCCGGGCCACGCTCGAGGGCCTCTATTTCCAGAGCACCGTGCTGGCCCCGGTGGTGTTCTATCTGCAGTCGGAGATCAGCCTCCGACCCTCATGCCCGCTGCCCGCGTTCGAGTGCGGTCGCTTCGACCCGGCGGCGGCGGTCGAGCATCTCGAGCTCCTGGGAGCGAGCGAGCTAATCGCCTACACGGACTCCCTCACGCGCTCGCTGGAGCGCTCCGCGGACTTCGAGGAGCGCGCCCGATCGGGCGTGTACGAGATCTTCGCGCTGGTCGAGCCGTCGTCCCTGGTCGAACCGGTCGCCGTCCAGCCGGTCGTGGATACGTGGCCCGACTGGCGGGCAGAGGCCTACGACTGGTTCCGGGCCGGTACCGACCTGGACGTGCCGCTGGTTCTCGACGACGAGGCGGACGGCCGGTGGCCCTCGGTCGATCGTTACCGCCCAAGCCGGCTGCCGCGGATCGCGGTTGCGACAAAGCCGCGCGTGAGCGCCACGATCCGGGATCAGGCGATCCGGATCGAGACCGACACCCCGGGCCATCCTCTGTTGGTCAAGGTCGGCTACCATCCGGGCTGGAGGGCGTCCGACGGATCGGTCATCGACCTGGTGGCGCCAGGGATGATGCTGGTGACCCCGCGATCGAGGACCTTCATGCTGGAATGGAGCGCCGGCTGGGCCGGACGGGCGGGCTTCCTCCTGACCGCGCTCACTCTTCTCGCGCTGGTGGTGGGCGCGACGCGCCGGCGAAGGGGCGCGGGCCCGCCGGGCTGGCGGCTCCCCGAAGCGAACCGGGCGGGCTGGATCGGGATCGCCGCGCTCGCGGTCCTGGCGGTCGCGACAGCGCTCGTCATGCTCCGCCGTCATCCGCCGCTCGACTACCCGGCGCTCCTAGCCGAGGGCCAGCGTCGCCTTTCTGACGGACGCTTCGACGAGGCGGATGAGAGCTTCCGGCGCATGCTCTCGGTCGACACTCCCCACACGCTCAGGGACGACGCCGCCTTCTACCGGGCCCTGGTCGTGCTGGAGGCCGGCGACGATGCCGAGGGGGTGCGGCGGCTCGAGAGCTTCCTGGAGCGCTTTCCTGTCTCGACCTACCGGGGGGAGGCCCTGATCCGCCTCTCGGATCTCTACGCCGACCGCGGCGGAGCCGGTCGCGCGCGGCAAGCGCTGGAAGAGGCCCGTGTGACGCCGCTCACGCCCGAGCACTGGAAAGCAGCCGCGCGGGAGCGCCTCCAGGGGTTGGGGGTCACGGCCCCGGAGGCCGTGCCGGAGGGCCGATCATGACCAAAGGGGTCTCCCTGTTCGTCCCCGTCTACGACGAGGCGGCGATCCTGAGCGATACCATGCCCCGCCTGCTCCGTTCGGTCGAGGATGTGACCGGGGACGTGCAGCTCGTCATCGTCGACAACGGGTCGACCGACGCGACCAGCGCGGTCGCCCACGGCCTCGCCGCCGCTGACCCGCGCATCGTCGCCCTCAGGATTCCGGAGCGCGGGGTGGGCTCCGCCCTCCTCGCGGCGCTGCCGCACTTTCGTCACGACCGGGTCGTGGCCGTCGACGCGGACCTGGCCATGGACCTGGCCTTCATCGGAGAGTCGCTGCAGCGGATGGAAGACGGCGCAGATGTGGTGGTCGGCGCGAAGCGGTCCGACGGTCAGGACCGACCGCTCCTGCGGGTCTTCGTGAGCGGCCTCTTCGTCTTCGTCATGCGCCGTGGTCTCGGGGTCCCGTTCCACGACGTCTCGATCGGGGCCAAGGCCTACCGCCGGGAGCTGCTGCAGCGTCACCAGCACCTGATCGGGCGCGGCAGCAACTACGTGATCGACATCCTCGTCCAGGCCTGGCGTGACGGGCTCAGGATCGAGGAGCTGAGCATCGGGTGCGAGGACAACCGGCCGAGTCACTTCAACCTCCTCCACGAAGGCGTCTACCGCTTCGGGCACCTGTTCGGCCTCGTCCTCCGTCGGCGGCTCGGACTCCTTCGCCCGAGCCCAACGCCGGCGCCGGTCGTTGACATCGCGGGTCGCCGCCGATAGCGTGGCTCCCGGCTGTTCCCTCTAACAGGAGGCGCGCATGCTCGAGCTCGGCATCGGACTCGTCCTGCTCCTCTTTCTCGGCCTCGTCGTGGTGCTCGCGGGCTGGGGGATCGTCACCTACAACGCACTGGTCGGGCTGCGCAACCAGCTCGAGAACGCCTGGGCGCAGATCGACGTGCAGCTCAAGCGCCGTTACGACCTGATCCCCAACCTGGTCGAGGCGGTCAAGGACTACATGCAATTCGAGCAGGACGTGCTGACCAAGGTCACCGAGGCCCGGGCGCAGGCGGCGTCGGCCACCGGTCCGGCCGAGCAGGGACGCGCCGAGAACGTCCTCACGGGCGCCCTCAGGCAGCTCTTCGCCGTGGTCGAGAACTATCCGGAGCTCAAGGCCAACGAGAACGTGATGAGCCTGCAGGAGGAGCTGACCGGGACCGAGGACCAGATCGCCTCGGCCCGCCAGTTCTACAACGAGAACGTGCGCGTCTTCAACACGCGGATCCAGACCTTCCCGACCAACCTGATCGCGGGGATGCTGGGCTTCGCGGCGCGCGAGTTCTTCGCCACCGGGGACGACGCCGAGCGGGAGCCGGTCAAGGTCGACCTGCGCTGACCGTTTCGCTCACGGGCGATCGCCGGCGGCTTCCTTTTCCTGCGCGCCTTCGCGGGCCTCCGACACCTCGCGGGCTTCCTCGATGTTGCCGAGGGCGAACACGCGATCGGCGCCTCGGAGCTCGCAGAAAGCCTCCAGGTACTCGCACCCGTCGTAGAAGTGCACGTTGAAGGGACGGATGACGCGCTCGGTCGTCTCGCCGGTCGAGCGCGCCGTGTAGCGGATCGCCAGCCGGCTGGAAGCGGACACCGCGCCGCGGACGCGCTCGGCGATCTTCGGATCGGGGTCCATACCAGGCTCCAGGACCTCGGCGTACTTGGCGAACGAAGGACCGCCGCCGGCCGCCAGCTTGGCGGCCAGCCCGGCCAGCGCCTCGTCGGCAGGGTCCTCGACCCGCGCCCGCTCCACGAGAGCCCGGAGCCGCCCCTTTTCTTTTTCGGTGAGCTCCATCGCCGCCCAGTATAGGCCGGCCCGCGCCCTGCATCCAGCCGATGCCTTTGCCCGAATCCTCGCCGATTCCTATATTGGCTTGTGCGAGAGCGGCTCGTCCATCGCATTGCGTGTAATCGTGCAACACAAGTGATGCCAGCCGCTTATGATCTCTACCTCAACCTCTTTCTCGTTGGTTTCGGAGGTCGGCAATGGGTTCGAACGGTGGTTTCTCGATCGGCCGCATGCTCAAGAATCTGTTCGGCAAGGCGCAGCCCGTATCGGAGCAGGGCGCGGTGAAGTGGTTCGACGCGCAGAAGGGATTCGGCTTCATCGAGCGCCCGGACGGCAGCGATATCTTCGTCCACTACAGCGATATCGTCGGCAAAGGCTTCCGCACGCTCAGCGAAGGTCAGCGGGTCCAGTTCCAGGTCTCCCAGAGCAACAAGGGACCGCAGGCGGTCAACGTCACCCGGCTGGACGGCAAGTGAAGTAGCTCGTTTCGATAAGCGTGGATTGGGGAGCCGGTTCGTGAGGGCCGGCTCTTTTTTTGGATGTCGAGGAATGAATCTTTGGATTGATCTTTCTTTCTAGCCCATGCTACTCTCAAATCTCAAAAGGATTCAATCCAATACGGGGGAGGGGTAACGACTACTTCTTCTTCACTGTAACAAGGGCGAAAACGGCACGCAAACAGCAGGACCCATGCGCCGCGCGTGTCCCGACTTCTTGCGGAGGGGGATTGAAACCGATCCCCGAAGCAACGAAGAGCTATACCTCTTCTCTATCGGCCCAGCGCACGAGATCGGTCAGCGTCGGCCGGCCGTCCCTGCGCCATGACGCTGGCGGGCTCTGCATCGTCCCCAGCGGGCAGATACGCTCGACGCCCGCCGCAGCGAGCAGCTCCGTCAGATCTGCAACGCGCTGAGCCGGATCCGCCACACCGACGGAAGCGATCGATCCCCGGCGGCGCTCGAAGAGTTCGAGGGTCTGGGTCGCGTCATCCACCGGAATCAAGTCGAGCATGCGTGGGACCGGGGGCGGGGCGGGCGGATCGATTGCGCGGCACGTGACGACTGTCCAGGCGGAATCGACATCGCCTATCCACGACGCTCGTTCGCTCGCGGCCTCGAGGCCGACCATCGCCCGCCACTCGGCGAACGCCGCGCGCTCCTCAATTGCGGCCTGCGCGCGCGGAGGACACGGCCAGCGCTCGACGCATGCCCCATGGAGAGGCTCGACTAAGTCCGCGACCTCGGACGGCGAGGCCTCGACGTAGGCGATGATTGGCGAGAGACAGCCCACCTGCCCGGCGAAGGCCGCGTCGCGGGCGAGCGCCCCGATCGTGGCGGCGGTGTTGGACACGAGGGCCTCCCGCAACACGATAGCGGCCGAAAAGCGTGGCCCGTGAAGGATCAGCCGCGTCTCCGGAGACAACTCCCGCTGGATCGCCGCCATGGCCTCCGCGCCGCCGGTCGCCACGACCAGGTCGGCTGACGCGAGGACGGCCTTGCCCTCGGGCGAGCCCCTTTCCCATCCTGCCACCATAATCGCATCACCTACGGCGGGATCGATCTCCGCGACCGTCCGCGCGAAGCGCTCGGCCAGGTCGTCCCCCCCGCTCGGCGGCTTGAGCCACGCTGGCGACTTGACGCAGATGGCCGAGATGAGGTCGGAGACCGGGGTCGTGGGGACGCCGCGCGCGGCCAGAAAGACAGCGAGACGCGGGCCGAAGGCGCGCCTATTCACCCCTGCCAGCGGAACGAAGCCGTCCAGGACAGCGGTGTCGCCCAGCTCGCCACCGATCCACTCCCGCAGGCTGTCGACCGTCCACGTTTGGAACGCCGCGTCGAGGATCTCCCCGATCGCGCGGCGCGGGGCGGCGTAGTGCGCGGCCAGCGCCTCCTCCCCCGCCTCCCGATCGGGCCCGGGCTCGCGCCAGCGCCGGCAGGCTTCGGCGACGACCTCCAGAACATCGCTGATCGGTCGCGAGCGCAGTGACTCCCCGGCCGCGACCAGCTCACGCAGGCGCTCGACGGTTCCCGGCCGCGAGATCACCGTCGGTCCGTCCTCGGGAGCCACGCTCACACCCGCTCGAACCACAGCTCGGCCGCCAGCGAGCAGCCCCGAGCCTCCGCGCCTGGCTCGCGGCCGATCAGGCGGAATCCGCCGTCCACCGCCACGCCGACGTCGCTCGTCTGAACCACCATGGCGCTCCCCCGGTTGGCCAGGTCGTAGTGGACGATGGCTCCCGGCTCGCCATCCTCGACGTCGTGGCCGGTGTCGGGATCGATGATCCGGACACGCATCCAGGGCGGCACGCGGAAGCCCGCGCCCGTCTCGTCCCCGAATCCCTGCTCGCGCCTCAGCCCGGCGTCGTAGAACTGCGACGAGAGCTCGGTCATCCCGTACTCCTCGACCTGCCGGGAGCGTGGGATCCCCAGCCGCTCTTCGATCACTTGGGCCAGTTCGTCGGGGCTCGTCCGCCGCCGCGTTCCCTTGAAGCCGCCAGTCACCAGACTGCGGCTGCCCTCGGGCAGCGCCCACGACGCGCCCGATAATTCCAGTACGCCCAGCCAAGCCAGCGCAGGCCCCGCCACCAGCACCGGCTCTCCGCTCGGTGCGGCGGCGTCAAGCGCGGGCGGGACGGCCCCGGGACCCACCCCGCGGCCCGGCCGGTCGAACAGAAACCCGCTCCCTGGCTCCCCGAACGCCTCCAGATAGACGGCGAACATGTGAACCAGCGAGCTGTGCGCCGCAACCGACGGCCGCGGGCTGAGAAAGAGACACCGGATCCGCTCGCGATCGGGGAGGACGTAGCGTCGGGCCGACTTCAGGATCGCGGCGTTGGCGAGCCCCAGTGTGTCGAGGCGATGCACGCCCGAACTCCCTTGCATAGTCCCCGACGTCCGAAACGCCACGACCTCGGCTTCCGGCGGGAAGGTCGTCCAGCGGCCGACCTTGAAGGCCCCCGCCGGGACGGGCGGTATCCCGCGCCAGGACGTTACGTCCGCCGGCGCGCTCACCCCGCGCAGCTCGCACAGCTGACGGTAGGCGGGAAGGAAGCGGAACTGGTGGGCGAAGACATCCCGCACAAGCCGGTCGAACTCGTTCTCGGAGAGCGGCTCCTCCCATCCGCCTCCGATCGCGCTCAGGATCTCGACATCGAGCCGCTCGGCCTCCTCCCGGCGGGCCTTCTCACGCGGAGCGGCCGCTCGCGGGGAGGTCATGTCAGACGCCGCGCGCGGTCGGCGACCAGATGAACTTGTGCATCTGGAGCTGGAGTCGAACGGGCAGCCGATCGGCCAGAATCCACTCCGCCAGGCCGTCGGCCGCGAGCTGGCCGAACGAGGGCGAGAACAGCACCGTGTGCCGGGCCGTCAGGTCGTGCTCGCCGACGATCCCTCGCGCCCACTCGTAATCGGCGCGGTCGCAGATCACGAACTTGATCTCGTCGTCGCCGTCCAGATGGCGCAGGTTCTCCCAGCGGTTCTTCGCCACCATCCCGCTTCCCGGCGTCTTCAGATCCATGATGATCCTGACCCCGTCGGGGACGGTCTCGACCGGCCACGCCCCGCTCGTCTCCAGCAGCACCTCGTGGCCGTTCTCAAGCAGGCGCTCGAGGAGCAGCGTGGTCTCCTTCTGGATCAGGGGCTCGCCGCCGGTGACCTCGACCAGCCGGCAGCCGTAGCCCGCGACCTCGGCGAGGATCTCCTCCAGTGGCCGCTCGCGGCCCTCGAAGAAGGCGTACTCGGTATCACAGAAGCTGCAACGCAGGTTACAGTAGGTGAGGCGCACGAAGACGCACGGGCGCCCGGCGTGCGACGACTCGCCCTGGATCGAGTGGAAGATCTCGTTGACCTTGAGCGGCATACGGCAAATCTACCGCGCCCCTTCGCCTTCCCCAAGCGGCGCGGGAAGCCCGCTGGAAGCCAGAAGGCCGCCGGAAGCCGCCCGCGACGGGCGAAATCGAGACGCACGACCTACAGGAATTCGAACCGGTACCGCCCCAGCACCCTCTCCGCCACCCGCCTCCCGAGGTCGAACGCTCGATCCACCGCCTGCGGCGTGAACGCCAGCGGGTCGAGCCGCCTCAGGAGCCTGCTCTCCACCGCCACGTCGGGATCCGGGGTGACGCGGATCCGGACGTGATCGACCCAGGCGATTCTCTTGAAGGTCTGGTGCAGCTCCGCGACGGCCTGCTCGCCACACCCCGACCGCTCGAGGATCTCCCGCGCCTCCTCGAACAGATGCCGGTAGATCGCGTGCGTACGTGCGGCGCTGTCCTGCTTGGCGTCCCGGCTCTGGGTCGCCTTCTGGGCGTGCAGCTCGGGAAAACCCTTTCCGGCCAGCGATCCCATGGAGTGCAGGAACTTGTAGGGCGTGCTGATCGACGACACGAACACCAGATCGGCCCCGGCCTCCTCCGCCACGTTGGTCGTGAACGCGTCCCTGTCCTCGCCGTCGATGACGACGGGCGTGTAGTGGCCGAGCCGGTAGGGCCGATCGTCGGTCGTCCGGAGATCCACCGGCGCGTAGAACGGGTACGCCGCCATCGAGCCCGCGGCGGCCCGCGCCATCGGCACGCCGCGGACGTAGACGGTCGTGTTCCGGGCCCAGGGATCGGCGCGGAACGGCGCCAGGTCGGGATGCTCCGGGGCGACCCCGGCGGCCACGAAGTCGTGGAAGATCTTGTAGCCCTCCGACCCCAGGATCCGGTGGATGGCCTCGGCGTGGACCGGCTGCTCGCGGAAGAGCTTGAGGATCGGCGACTCGTGCTCGCCCAGCACGTAGGTCACGGGGTGATTGAGATCCACGGCCAGGATGGCGGCCTCGGTGCGCAGCTCCGCCCAGTTCCGCCCGCGCAGGATCTCCTCCTGCAGGTAGGTCGCGATGGGTTCGATCGACCACAAGGGGAAGAGGGCGTTCAGGGTGGACTCGGCGGCCCATGCCTTCCAGGTCCGGCGGGTCTTCCACGATGGCTTGACCCCATCCTGCACGTAATCCCAGAGCTTCCGGGCGAGCCCTTTCCCCTGCCCCAGGTAGCGGGCCTGGAAGGCGGCGACCTGCGCCGCCTCACCCTCGATGGTTCCGGCGAGCTCCCGCCGGTCGACCCCCGCGCAGGCGGTGACGACGAAGAAGGCCCCCGCCGACGATCCGACCGCGAGGTCGATGCCCGGGGGGCCCGTCTGGCGCGGGTCGCCGGGCTCGCGGAAGCCCGATCGCAACCGGAATCCGCGTTCCTGGAGGACCTCCAGGACGCCGAAGTGGTAGGCCACCGCCGGGACGAAGCCGCCCAGGAACTTGGCCGCGATCCGGCGCGGCCGGTCGATCCGGACCGGCTCCATGCTCGTCGGGCGTCCCCGGGATCGAGGTGATTTCGCTTGATGGTCCACGACGCGGCGCGGTAGCTTAGTCGGCCACACAGGCAACCGCCATTCCGAGGAGGTGCGATGCGCCATCGTTCGCCGTTCGCCATGGCCCTGCTGCTTTGCGCCGCGCTGGCGTGCCAGCGGGGCGAGCCGCGCGAGTCACCCCCTGAAGCCGCTGATACGACCGGGCTCGCCGAGGCCGGATCGTCCGCCGAGCCCGTCGGTGACGATCATCAGGAAGAGATCCCCACCCGCTCCGCGGAGGTCGCGCGCGACGAGGGGTCGAAGCCCCAGCAGCTCATGGATGTCGCCGGCATCGGTCCCGGAGACCGAGTGGCCGACATCGTCGCCGGCAGCGGCTACTTCACCTATCTGCTGAGCGAGCGGGTCGGCCCCGAGGGGCGGGTCTTCGCGCAGGGGTACAGCCCGGGGCTTCAGGCTCGGGTCGAGCAGGGCGATCTCGCCGACGCCGGCAACGTGGTCCTGGTGGATTCACTGAGCCAGCTCCCCACCGGCGAGCTGGACGCCGCGCTCATCGTCCGCGCCTACCACCTGTTCGAGAATCCGTCGGAGCTCATGGCCGCGCTGCGACGCTCCCTGGCCCCCGACGGCAAGGCGGCCGTCGTCGAGGTGCGGCTGGGGCAGGAGCGCGGCCACGACATGGAGACCCATCGCATGGGCGAGCAGACGGTGATCGGGGAGTTCCGCGAGGGCGGCTTCGAGCTCGCGGAATCGAGCGACATCCTCCGCAACCCCGAGGACGACCACACCGGCTTCTGGGAGGAGCGCCGACATCTCACGGATCGCATGCTGCTGGTCTTCTCGCCGTCGGCGGAAGCGCCCACGGGCGCGACCGCCAGCGGCCCCTAGCGGGGGCGTCGAAAAAGAACGACCCGCCACGACTTTTCAAAGACCTGCCAGGACATCATCGGCGGAGCCAGGCCCGCCGCGGGTCCCCAGATCCGCCGGAGGCTTCCCGGCCCCCAGGATGGTGGCGATCTCCCCCGCGTGCCGGTTCACGAAGGCGCCGTAGGCGTTCACCTGGGGCGGCTGGACTAATCGGCCGTGCGCCCGCCGCGCGGCATTCTCCTCGGCCAGCCGGCGCGCCCGCACAGCCGGCGAGCCGAGCTGGTAGAGGGTCGCCAGCACCCCTGGATTGCCGCGGATGTCGAACCGCGCAAGATCGCGATAGGCGGCCTGCGCTTCGGCGATCAGGGCCGCCGCGTACTCGAGGTTTCCCGGCACCGACGTGACCGCATCGAGGACCTGCTTGATGTTCCGTGGCGAGCGCTCCAGCCGTTCGGCCACGACGGGCTCATACTGAAGCGCCAGCCGGAACGAAACCTGGGCCGGCCCGAGCGTCCACAGATACGGATTCCGGATCCCTCGCTGGGGACCCGGCACGGCGTCGTGGTAGGCCCGTTCCTGCTCGTCGACCCAGCGCTCGAGATCGTCTTCCGGGAGCGACCCCAGCACGGCGCGGAAGAGCTCTTCGCCCAGCGCGTCCACGCGTCCCGTGAGGAGCGTCCTCTCGGCCGCCACCACTCCGCCCAGCGCGACGGGGGAGACCTCGAATTCGGTCGCCACGCGACGCACCGTCTCGCGCTGGGCGGCGAGCCAGCTCCGCGCCTCGGCGGACAGGGGCGTGTCGGCCTGGCGTCGGGCCTCCGGGGAGAGGGCTTCCCAGCCCGGGTTCCCGTTGACCACGAGCACGCCACCGCTTCGCGCCACCAGCTCCGACCTCTCTGGATCGTTCGCCGGCGGATCGTCCACCGTCCCGCCTCGCCAGGACCAGAGAAGGACCCCCGCCAGGGCCACCACCGCCAGGCCGGCCACGACGGCCGGCCGGCCGGCTCCGGCACCCCCGGTCAAGCGGCCCCGGCCAGCCGGCGCAGTCGCGAGAGGTTCACGCGATCCATGTCACCCTCCTTGGGGGTCTCGATGACCTTGGGGATCCGCGCCAGACGCCTGTCGCGCATGATGAGCCCGAAGGCGGTCTCCCCGATCTCACCTTCGCCGATATGGGCGTGCCGGTCGACTCGGCTGCCGCAGGGCTTCCGGCTGTCGTTCAGGTGGATCGCCTCCAAAAGGTCCATCCCGAGAATCTCGTCGAACGCCTTCATCGTCGATCTGTATCCCTCCTTCGTGGAGAGATCGTAGCCGGCGGCGAAGACGTGGCAGGTGTCGAGGCAGATGCCCAGCCGGTCCGCCTGTCGGACGCGCTCCAGAATCCCGGCGAGCTGCTCGAACCGGTAGCCGACGTTGGCGCCCTGTCCCGCGGTCGTCTCCAGCAGGATCCGAGCCGCCGGATCCGGCACCTCGTCCAGCACCACGTCAAGCGATCCGGCCACTCGGCCGAGCACGGCTTCCTCGTCGGCGTCCACGTCGCCGACCGGGTGGACGACCAGACCGTCCAGGCCGAGGCGCAGGCAGGTGGAGAGCTCCTGGACGAGCGCGGCGCGGGATTTCCCGAGGATCGTGCGGTCCCGGCTCCCCAGCCGGGTCAGGTAGATGTCGTGCGCCAGGCAGGTCTCGCTTTCCGACCCCTCCCAGGCGTCCGCGAACCGTTCCGCGTCTTCGTCCGAGAGATCCCGCCCACGCCACTGGCGCGGGCTCGAGATGAAGATCTGGATGGCGGTACATTCCAGCTCCGCTCCGCGCGCGAACGCCGTGTGGAGGCCGCCGGCGGTGGACATGTGGGCTCCCAGGCGCATCCTGCGATTCTACGCCTGGCCGCCGACGGCTGACCACCGGAACACGGTTCGCCGGCATCCGATAACAAAAGCGCCCACCCCGCGAAACACGGCCAGCGGAACCTCTCCTGGCCGCGTGGGGTTACCTTTGCGCGGGTCCCGCACCGATCGACCGACCAACGACGCCGAAAGGATGGCTTCTCATGCCGACACCGGTGGTCCGCGCGCTCCTGGCGATCACGGTCCTCTGGGCCGCCGCGCTCCCGGCTCCCACGGAGACCGCCCACGCCCAGACGCCAGTCACGCCGGCCGATCGGACGAGCCTGGGATTGACCGTCTACTCGGGCTTCGCCCAGATCCGTGACACGCGCTCGGTCGCAGGTGGAGGAGAGATCGTGTGGACGGGCTTTCCGTCCTCCATAGATCCGGGCACCATCCTCCTGGCCCGCGACGGGGAGCGGGTGACCCCGGACGTCCTCGGCGTCACGAGCGCGAGTGCGATCGAGCCGCGGACGCTCTACGCCGCCCATCTCGGCCAATCCGTCGTCCTGGTGGCCGCAGATGGCCGGGAGATCGGCGCCGAGATCGTCTCGGAGGCGCCCGTCTTCCGGGCCGGCGATCGGCTGATCCTCGACTGGCAGGGACACGTCGAGCTCCCCACCGACGGGATGGGCCCCATCGAGCGCGGAATCCGCTGGCGCGGCACAGGGGCCGGAGACAGTCCCCTCACGATGAGCTATCTCGCGGACGGCCTCGCCTGGTCGGCCGATTACACGGCCATCCTCGACCAGGGCGGGCCGATCGAGCTGACGGGGAGCGTCACGATCGACAACCGGACCGACCTCGCCTACCCCGACGCCCGGATCCAGCTCGTGGCCGGCGACGTGCGGCGCGGGGTTGGGGGGCCACCCGAACCACGCTTCGCGATCGCCGAGGCGCGGGTCGCCGATGCGCCCGCCGTTCCCGAGCGCGAAGCGCTGGGCGACGTCCACCTTTACACGCTACCCGAGCCAGTAACGCTCGGAGCGGAAGAGACCGTCCGGACCCCGCTTTTCCGCGACGCCACCGTCGACGTCGAGCGCGAGTACGTGCTCCAGGGCCAGCGGTTCTGGTATCAATCCGAGCACCCCGGCTTTCCGCCACGGGAGAACCCCGAGGTCTGGCTTCACTTCCGCAACCAGGGTCTCGCGGGCGCCGGGGAGCCGCTCCCCGGGGGCCTTCTGCACGTCTATCGTCGCGACGACCGCGGCGCGCTCCAGTTCGCCGGGGACGGATCGATCCCCGACACGCCCGACGGCGAGCGGATCGACGTCGTGATCGGAAGCGCCTTCGACCTGGTGGCCGAGCGGGTCCAGACCGACTTCCGGCAGCTCGACTCCCGGACCCACGAGTCCGCCTGGCGCATCACGATCCGCAACCGCTCGGCCGAGGATCGCACGGTCCAGGTCTACGAGCCCCTCTCCGGCGACGCCACGATCGTCGAGGAGAGCCAGTCCCACGACCGCATCGACGCCAACACCCTGCGTTGGTCCGTCCCGGTCGAGTCGGGCGGGGAGAGCACGCTGACGTACCGGGTCCGCACCACGTTCTGAGGTGAGAGAGGATCGCGCTCGCGAATGATCGAGGTCGGGATCGGGCACTCCGTACGCGGCCGTTGCGCAGGAGGGAGCCGAGACCCCGCAGGCGCGAAGCGCCGAGGAGGCTCGGCGACCGGGCGCCGGCCGCGGTAGGAGTGCCCGATCCCGACCTATTGAACATGCGAGGGAATGCGATAGTCTCTTAGCCCATGAACTTCTGGGAAGCCCTAACGTCCGCCATGTGGTCCCTCCGCGCCCACAAGCTGCGCTCCTTCCTGACCCTCCTCGGCATCATCGTCGCGGTGACCTCGATCATCGCCGTCGTGACCGTCATCCAGGGCTTGAACTCCAAGGTCACCGAGCTCGTGACCGGGCGCGGCGCCGACGTCTTTATCCTCGACCGGATCGGGACCAGCGAGGCTTTCAGCGCCCAGGCCATGATCGAGGCGATGAGGAGGCCCGAGCTCACGGCCGAGGACGCCGAGGCCCTGACCCGCGACGGGCGGAACCTCCTCTACGTCGCCGCCGAGGCGGACCAGCGCGAGGACGTCTGGGGCGGGAGCCGCCGGGTCGAGGACATGGACATCCGCGGCGTCGGGCCGGAATACCCGTCCCTCTCGACCTACGACATCGCCCGCGGCCGGCAGCTGACCCCGCTCGAGATCGAGCGCGGCCGGGCGGTCGCCGTGATCGGCGACGACGTCGCCGAGGAGCTCTTTCCGACCGCCGATCCGCTCGGCGAAACCGTCCGCGTTCGCGGACGCCACTTCACGATCGTAGGGATCGCCGAGCCCCAGGGGACCACGTTCGGCGTGACACAGGACGATTTCGTCGTCATCTCGTTGGACACCTGGCAGAAGATCTTCGATGCCCGGGCCAACGTGGACATCTCGATCAAGGCCGCCGACCCGAACGATGTCCAGGCGGCGATCGACGAGACCCGGATGCTCATGCGGATCCGCCACAAGCTGCGGCCCTCCGAGCCCGACGACTTCGGCTTCGCCACCACGCAGGATTTCCTCGAGCTCTATCAGAGGGTCACGACCGGAGTCTACTCGGCGCTCGTCGGACTCGTCGCCATCTCGCTCGTCGTCGGCGGGATCGTCGTCATGAACATCATGCTGGTCGCGGTCACCGAGCGGACGCGCGAGATCGGGATCCGCAAGGCCTTGGGCGCGCGGCGCCGGGACGTCCTGCGTCAGTTCCTGACCGAGGCCGTCATCCTGTCCGCGATCGGCGGCCTGATCGGGGTCGCCTTGGGCTTCGCGCTCGCCATCATCGTGTCGCAGCTGACACCGCTCCCCTACTCCCTGACGTGGTGGTCGATCGCGCTCGGAATCGGCGTCTCGTCGCTGGTCGGGATCGCCTTCGGGATCTACCCGGCCGCGAAGGCGGCACGGCTGGATCCGATCGTGGCCCTCAGGTTCGAGTGAGGCGTCCGTGACCGCCGCCGGGGCCCGCCGATCGACGCTCATCGGCCAGTTCATGGAGAGCGCGCGCATGGGGCTGGACACCCTGTGGAGCCACAAGCTGCGCTCCTTCCTGACCATCCTCGGCATCGTCATCGGGGTGACCGCCATCGTCGGCATGACCGCGCTCGTGCGCGGCCTCGACAAGTCCATAACCGGCGAGATTCAGAGCATCGGCGCCAACCACCTCTACCTCCGCAAGTGGGGCGGGCGGATCGTGGCCGGAGAGCGCGAGTTCCTGCGCCTCGAGCGACGACCCGAGATCTCCGTCGCCGACGTCCGCGCGATCCAGCGCGAGATCCCCGCGATCCGCACCGTCGATCTCTTTCTCGGCACGGGCCCCTTCCCGATCCACCGGACTCTCTCCCGTCGCAACAACGAGACCGACGCCGATATCCTGGGGACGACCGAAACCTTCCCCATCGTCGACGGGTCCGAGATCGCGATGGGGCGCTTCTTCAACGCCAGCGAGGTCCGGAACCGCAATCGCGTCGTGGTCCTCGGCCAGGGGATCGTCGAGGTTCTCCTGCCGCAGGTCGATCCGATCGGCAAGGAGATCCGGATCGGCGGGCTTCCGTACACCGTTGTCGGAGTGTTCGAGGAGCGGGCGCTCCTGCTGTGGGGACAGACCAAGGACACCCGGGTCATCATGCCCTACACCAGTCTCCACCGGGACTTCGGCGAGCGGGGGCCGATGGATCTGATGGCGGCCATCGTTCCCGCCGACAGCGTCACCGTGGACGACGCGCGCGAACAGGTGACCTTCCTCATGCGCCGCCGCCACGACCTCCGACCCGGCGAGGAGAGCGACTTCGACATCATGACCCAGTCCAACTTCCTCGAGCTGTGGGATCAGATCACGGGCTCGGTCTTCCTGGCCATGATCGTCATAAGCTCGATCGCGCTGATGGTGGGCGGGATCGGCGTCATGAACATCATGCTGGTCAGCGTGACCGAACGCACGCGCGAGATCGGGATCAGGAAGGCGATCGGCGCCCGGCGCCTGGACATCCTGTGGCAGTTCCTGGTCGAAGCCGCCGTGCTGACCGGGATCGGCGGGATCTTCGGCGTGGCGATCGGAGGCGCCCTCGGGGCCGGCGTCTCCAAGCTCATCCATTTCCCCGTCGCGCTCGAGCCCTGGTCGTTCGTCGTGGGTGTCGGGTTCAGCGTCGCGATCGGGATCTTCTTCGGGCTGTATCCGGCCACCCGGGCGGCGGCGCTGGATCCGATCGAGGCGCTGAGGTACGAGTAGAGCCTCGTCCACCCTCCCTCACCTGAGCTCCACTTCCTCCAGCCGAATCCCCTCTTCGGCCGCCGCGCGGCGGAGGTGATTGGCGCTGTCGATGACCGCGTTGTGGGCGCGGACGAGACCGGCGTAGACCTCGTAGACCGACTGCACCTGGGCGAGCGCTCCGTTGTGCGCGGCGGCAGTCTCGTTCTGCGCTTCGATCGCGCTCAGGTAGGCGAGGTGCTGAGGCCGCGGAAGCCGGCCGTCGACCGCGCGACGCTCGAACGTCGCGAGGCTGCCCTCCAGGCTGTCCAGCCGGGCGCGGTGCGCCGCTACCTCTCGTCGGCCCTCGACGAGCTCGGCCTCGAGGGAGTCGATGCGCGACTTTTCGGCGCGCAGACGGTCGGTGATCCCGGCCCAGGCCTCTCGCTGCGGGGCCGTGGCACGATACCGATAGAGCCGCCAACCGAGAGTTCCGAGGACGAGGAGGGAGGTGAGCAGAAGGAAGCCGACGACGTACCGGCGGCTCACCTCGTCTCCGCGGCCTCGACGGGCTGGGGGTCTCCTTCGCCCTGAGAGAGCCTCAACGCTTCGTCCACGCCTAGCCCCTTCCCGGCCGCGAACGCCCGCTCGAACCCCTGATCCCCGAGCGTGGCACGACCCGCCTCCTCCACCTCCCGCCGAGCCATTTCCTCGAGCGTCTCGCGCGTCATCGTCGTGCCGCGTCTCAGCGCCTGGGACGCGCCCAGAAGGCGCGTTGCCCGCTCCTCACGGCCCTCGCGGATCTCCAGCGTCGCCATCCCCAGGAAACCAACCGCGACCCCCGGCCGGTAGTCGATGTCGCGGAAGCGCTCGAGCGCGTCCACGAACATCTCGCGCGCACCAGTCAGATCGCCCCGGTCGCGGGCCACCGCCCCCAGGTAGTAGATGGACCATGCGATGTTGGGGCGCGCCCCGAGGGTACCGAAATACCCCATGCTCTCCCGATACAGAGCCTCCGCGCGATCGAGGTTGCCGCGGTGATGCGCCACGACGCCCAGATACTGCAACGCGAAGGAGAGGGCGACCGGGGCGTCCTTCCGGCGCGCCGTGTCGCGCGCCTGCGCGAACATCTCCTCGGCCCGATCGAGCTCCTCTTCTCCCAGATAGGAGTCTCCCAGGTTCATGAGCGCCCCGCACTCCCCGAAGACGTTGCCGATCTCCTGGTACAGAGGCAGAGCCTCGAGGAACAGCTCGCGCGCGGCCTCGAACGCCTCCTGGCGAGCGCGCACGTTTCCGAGGTTCATCAGCGCCCGCGCCATCCCGGGCTTGTGGTTCGCCGCCCGATAGAGCGCGAGCGCCTCCTCGAACTTGGCGATGACCTCGGGGCTGTTCTCGCCCTGCACCTGCGCGACCCGCCCCGAGATGTTGATCGCATGGGCACGCTGGACATCGTCGGAGAACGTCAGCGACTGCAGCCGGTCGACCAGGCGCCGCGCCTCGTCCAGCACCCCCCGGCGGAGCCAGATCGCCGGAAGTCCGAGACAGAGCCTGAGCGCCAGCTCGGCCTCGTCCGCGTCCAGCGCCCATGTCAGGGCCGCCCGGATGTTCTCGTACTCGCTCTCGATCCGGTCCAGCCACTCCGGGGTGTCGCGACGCTGCTCGCTCTTCGGATCCGCCGTCTCCCCCAGGGTCACCTCCCGGCCACGGTCCGACAGCTCGGCGAAGTGATCGGCGTGCCGGCGACGCCAGCGATCCGCCTCCCCCGATTCCTCCAGCAGCTCCAGGCTGAAGTCGCGGATCGAACGCAATCTCTCGAAGCGCGGCTCCCCGCCGGCTCCGGTCACCGGGCGCAGCAGGCTCTTGTCGACGAGCGAGGCCACCGCCTCGACGACATCGAGGTCCTCGTCCTCGGCCACGCACACGCTTTCCGCGTCCTCCAGCGTGAACCCGCCGTCGAAAACAGCGAGTCGGCGCAAGAGCGCCCGCTCGTGCTGGTCGAGCAGGTTGTAGCTCCATTCCAGGGCGCTCCTCAGCGTTCGCTGCCGGTCGGGAAGATCGCGGCGCCCCCCCTTGAGGAAGTCGAAACGCCGCGCGAGCCGGCCGACCATCGCCCGCGGGGGAAAGAGCTTGAGCCGCGCCGCCGCGAGCTCGATCGCCAGAGGCAGCCCGTCGAGCTGGCGGACGATCTCGGCCACGGCTTCCGCGTTGTCCGCATCGAGGCGAAACGACGGGACCACCGCCTGGGCGCGGTCGGTAAACAGCGCCACCGCATCGTAGCCCGCCAGCCGCTCGATCGATCGAGGTCCGCGGGCGCCGGGCACGGCGAGCGGCGACACCAGGTACTCGTGCTCGCCACGCAGACGGAGCGGCGCCTGGCTGGTCACCAGCACGGTGAGGTCGGGCGCGGCGCGCAGCAGCTTGGCCACGCACGGCGCGGCCTCGAGGACCTGTTCGAAGTTGTCGAGGATGAGGAGGATCTGACGCGTCCGGAGGTGCTCGCAGAGCGCTTCCTCGCTCGCCTCGCCCTCGGACTTTACGCCGAGCGCGTTCAGGATGGCTTCCGGCACCTGCGCGGGCTCGTGCACCACCGCCATCTCGACATGAAAGACACCATCTCGGAAGGCGTCCACGACCTCGGCCGCGACCTGGAGGCCGAGGCGCGATTTGCCGGCGCCGCTCGGACCGAGCAGCGTGACCAGCCGAATGTCGGGCCGCAGGATCAGGCGGCGGACCTCCTGCACCTCGTGGGTCCGCCCCACGATCGGTGTCGGCTGGGCGGGCAGGTTGTGGGGGCGGATGTCGAGCGTGTTGAGCGGCGGAAAGTCGATCGGCAGTCCATCCGACACGAGCTGGAAGATCCGCTCGGGCTGGGTCAGGTCCTTGAGCGAGCGCTCGCCCAGGTCTCGCAGCGCCACCCCTTCCGGGAACCGTTCCGAGACCAGCCGCTCGACCGCCTGCGACAGCAGGATCTGCCCGCCGTGGCCGGCGCTGAGAATGCGCGCCACCCGGTTGACCGGGGGCCCGAAGTAATCGCCCCCGCGCTCCTCCGCCTGGCCGCTGTGGAGGGCCATCCGCACGCGGACCGGCGTGGGGGTGATCCAGGGCTCGCCCAGGAGCGACCGCTGTCCATTGAGCGCCGCCTCGACCGCATCGGGTGCCTGGGAGAACGCGGTGAACAGGCCGTCTCCGACGTTCTTGAAGATCCTGCCGCCATGGATCTCGATCGCCTCGCGCAGGAGCTGCTCGTGACGTTCCAGGGCGAGCGGCATCTCGCGGGGAAACCGCTCCCACATCTCGGTGCTGCCCTGGATGTCGGTCGCCAGGAACGTGACGGTACCCGTAGGAGAGTCGAGCATGGCGGAGAAGATAATCGACGGCCCTCGAGCGGCGACCGCGGGGCCGGCTTCCCGGACCAGCCCTGCGGCGGCGACGTCTTCAGCCGCGCTCGACCTGCGAGCCGGGCACGATCACGCGGCTTTGGTCGGCCAGCGCCAGGAGCGCCTTGCGGCCGCCGTCATAGTCGTTCGCCCAGGCCAGGATGGGGACCGTCTGGCCGCGATACAGGGCCTTGTCGACCGGCGCGTCCGGCTCGCCTTCCAGGGCGATCCGCCAGAAGGGGTTCCCGGCGCGCTCTTCCCCCACCGTCGTCGGGGGCCCGTGACCGCACCACAGCACCACGTCCCCCGGCATCGCCGCGAAGACGTCACGGACCGTCTCGAAGAGCGCCTCGGTCGAGGACCGGGCGCCGTCGGTGCGTCCGCTCCCCAGCCGGAAGAGGAAGTCCCCCACGAAGACGTGCTCGTCGATCTCGTAGCTCACGCTCTCCGGTGAATGACCCGGGGTGGCCACGACCTGGATCGATCGGGCGTCGAACGGGAGCGTCTCGCCCCCGCTCACCGGTCGATCCGGCCGGAACATCCCCCCTGGAGGGCCGGCCACCTGAGCCTCGGGGAAGGCTTCCGCCACCCCGCTCACCTGCGCGCAGTGGTCGCCGTGGAGGTGCGTCACGAGGATCCAGTGCACGTCACCTCCCCACGTCTTTGCGGCGGCGATCAGGTCGTCGGCGCGGTCGCCGGGGTCGATCACTGCTAGCGCCTCGCCATCCCTCTCCTGGACGACGAAGCCGTTGGTGAGGAGGTCGTTCAAGACGAACCGCCACACGCGAACGGAGTCGCCGACCAGGACATCGTCGCGGAGCTCGGGAGCGCTCACGACACGACTCCGTGACGGGACCCCACCCGGACGATGGCCTCGACGGCCAGGGACAGCTCCTCCCGGTCGTGCGCCGCGGAGACCTGGGCCCGCAGACGCGCCTCCCCCTGCGGGACGACGGGATAGCCGAAGCCCGAGACGTACACGCCCTCTTCCAGGAGCTCGCTCGACATCTGGATGGCCAGCGCGGTCTCGCCGACAATGATCGGCACGATGGGATGGATCCCCTCCGGCACTTCGAAGCCGCGCTCCCGAAGCGCCTCCCGGAAGAAGCCGCTGTTCTCCCGCAATCCGCGGACGAGCTCCGGCGACTCGTCGAGAAGGTCGAAGGCCGTCAGGGAGGCACTGACGATGGGCGGCGGCAGCGAGTTCGAGAACAGGTAGGGACGCGAGCGCTGGCGGAGGACGTCCACCAGCGCCGCGGGCCCGGCGACGAATCCGCCCGCCGCCCCGCCCAGCGCCTTGCCCAGCGTGCCGGTCATGACGTCGACCTGTCCGTGAACGCCCAGCTCCTCCGCGGTCCCCCGCCCGCGCTCCCCCAGGACGCCCGTGGCGTGCGAGTCGTCGACCACGAGGAGGGCGTCGTGCTCCCGGCAGAGGTCGATCAGCTCCGGGAGACGCGCCAGCTCGCCTTCCATGGAGAAGACCCCGTCGGTCACCACCAGCCGATGGCGAGCGTCGTCGACCTCCAGCATCTCATGGAGCGCCTCCAGGTCGGCGTGCGGGAAGCGGTGGCGGTGGGCCTTGCAGAGGCGGATGCCGTCGATGATCGAGGCGTGGTTCAGCTCGTCGGAGTAGACCCCGTCCTCCTCCCCCAGGACGGCCGCGAAGAGGGCCTCGTTGGCGTTCCAGCAGGAGGTGTAGAGGACCGCGTCGTCGAGCTCGAAGAACTCGGCGATCCTGCGCTCGAGGCGCCGGTGCTGGGTCTGGGTGCCGCAGATGAACCGCACCGAGGCCATTCCGAAGCCCCATTCGTCCAGGGCCTCGCGGGCGGCGGCGAGGATACGCGGATGGTCGGCGAGGCCCAGGTAGTTGTTGGATGTCAGCATGATGACGGGGCGGCCCGCGACCGATACCCGCGGCCCCTGCGGCCCCTCCAGCTCGTGCTCGGTCTTGTAGGTGCCGGCCACCCGGAGAGCCTCCAGCTCCCGCTCCAGCTCGTCGACCAACCCCGCGCTCGCCTGCGTCATCGGATCTCCCTTGTCTGCGCGTTCACCGGAATCTCGGATCGTCCTGCGCCAGCGCAAGCCGGAGGATCAGCCACCCCCGTTGCCATGCGGATAGAACACCACCTTCAGGGCTTCGTGGGCGTCGAACGCCTGCATGCCCGCCGCGAAGTCCTCGAGCCCCTCGTACTCGTGGGAAACGAGCGCGGCGACATCGAGTCCGTCGGCCAGCAATTCCAGCATCCGCTCCCAGGTCGAGAAGATGCGCCGGCCGATGATCGCGCGCAGGGTGAGCCCCTTGAAGATGAAGTTCCGGGCGAAGCGGTGGATGGTGATCGCCTCGCGGGTGGGGATGCCCAGCATCGAGATCGCTCCGCCCATGCGGGCGATCGTGAGCCCCTGGTTGATGGCCGGCTCGGCGCCGGACATCTCGAGCACGAGGTCCACGCCACCCTCGGTCTCGTCCAGGATCCGCTCGTTCACGCGATCGCTCAGCTCCCCACCCGTCTCGAGCACGGTGACGGACTGCGCCGCCTTGGTCGCCCGCCAGACCTCGGCCTGCTCGATCGCCCGACGGCTCACGTCGAGCACGTAGATCCGCTCCGCACCGAGATGGTGCGCGATCGACGTGGCCATGGCGCCGATCGGTCCGTACCCGAGGACGGCCACCCGCGCGCCTGCGAGGTCGTGGTCCTGGACCGTATGGACGGCGTTCCCGAGCGCGTCCAGGAACGCGCCCACCCTGAGCGGCACGACCTCCGGATCCAGGCGGACCACGTTTCGCGCCGGCACGATCACGTACTCCGCGAACGAGCCGTCCCGATGGAAGCCGATGATCCGGGTATTGCGACAGATGTGACCCTGGCCCGTCCGGCACTGCCGGCACGTCCCGCAGGTGACGTGCATCTCCGCCGAGACGTAGTCCCCGGGCGCCAGGTCCGGCCGTCCCGACTCGCCACCCAGCTCGTCGACCTCGCCGCAGAATTCGTGGCCGTAGATCCGGGGCGGGTGAACGAGGTGGCGAACCGATGGGTCCCAGTGCCAGATGTGACGGTCCGACCCGCAGATCGCGGCCGCCCGCACCTTGAGGCGCACCTCGCCCGCCCCCGGGCGGGGCACGGGCATTTCACGAACGGCGGTGCCGGAGGGGCCGGGGTTGTCGTCGACCTTGACGACAGCCCTCATCCCGTTTGGGCTTCGGCCGTATCGGCTTCGACCGACGCTTCCCCGAGGCGTTCGAGATAGCGCTCGGCATCCATCGCCGCGCGGCATCCGGCCGCGGCGGCGGTGACCGCCTGGCGGTAGATGTGGTCGTGGACGTCGCCGCCCGCGAACACGCCCTCGACTTCCGTCAGCGACCGCCCCGGCTCCTCCAGGACCAGATATCCCTGCGCGTCCATCGGGAGCTGGCCCTTGAAGATGCCCGTGTTGGGATCATGCCCGATGCCAAGGAAGACACCGTCGATCGGCATCTCCCGGCGCTCACCTGTGACATGGTTCCACAGGCGGACAGCGGTCACCTCACGCTCCCCCTGGATCTCGGTCACGTGGGTGTTCCAGACGAAGTCGATCTTCGGGTTGGCGAACGCGCGGTCCTGCATGATCTTGGACGCCCGCAGCTCGTCCCTCCGATGGACCACGTAGACCTTCGAGGCATAGCGGGTGAGGAAGATCGCCTCCTCCATCGCCGTGTCCCCGCCACCCACCACGACGAGCTCCTTGTCCTTGAAAAAGTAGCCGTCGCAGGTGGCGCAGGTGGAGAGGCCGTGGCCGAGGAGCCGATCCTCGCCGGGGACGTGGAGCATGCGCGCCGACGCGCCCGAGCAGACGATGAGGCTCCGGGTCAGAACGGGCTCGCCCTCCACGTCGAGGCGGAAGGGTCTCCGGGACAGGTCGGCGCCGAGAGCGTTTCCGGCCCGGAACCGGGCCCCGAACCGGGCGGCCTGATCCTTCATCTTCTGGATGAGGTCAGGCCCTTGAACACCTTCCGGAAAACCAGGATAGTTCTCTACGTCCGTGGTCAGCGACAGCTGCCCACCGGACTCGACGCCGAGCACGACCAGCGGCTCCAGGTTGGCCCGCGCCGCGTAGATCGCCGCCGTGAGCCCGGCGCATCCCGAACCCAGGATCACCACGTTCTCGACGCGACCACTTCCGGTCATGCTGCTCCTTACGGGGTCTCGCTTCCGGGCGAGGCCACGGCGGTCGCGGCAGGCGCCGTGGCCTGGCCCTTGATGACGAGCTTGGCCAGCCCCAGGTCGGCTTCGCGAAGCGCCTCGCGGATCCCGACGAAGTGCCGCGCCAGAACATCGGCGGCGTGCTCGCCGGGGACCTCGATCGTGGCCGACGTGCGCCCGTCGGAGCCACTCCTCACCGACAGCTCGGCGTCCGCGACCACCGAGTGGATGACCTCGGCCACCCGCTCTTCCCGAGGCCGGTAGCTGCCGCGCGGGTCGGGGTGGAACTCGAGGCCGAAGGGGATGGCCCAGGTCGTGGCATGGGCGGCGAACGGTCCGAGCGCGCTCGGGTCGCTCTCCGACCGGTAGCGCTCGTCTCCGCCTTCCAGAACGGTCAAGAGCTCGCTCGAGGCGAGTTCCCCGTCGACGTTTCGCTCGGCCGTGAGCTCATGCCGTATGGAGACATCACTCGAAGGGTCGATCAGCGTGGTCAGCAGGCTATAGCTGCCGCTGCCGTCCCCCCGGTCCTGACCACGCCATTCCGAGACGACCTCGACGGTCGACTGACCGAAGGCCGGCGCGCTCTGGCCCCGGGCGAGAACGGGTACCATGAGGGCGAGCCCTACAACGGTAAACACGACGCGAAGAGCCGACACGAAAGGCGACCTCCTTTTTAAACTTTACGGGGTGACAGGTGCTTTTGGGCACAGAGCACCACGCGAACGAGGGCCCCCTGGGGGCCCCCTTTCGGCCACTGGTTGGCCCGCCTGGACTCGAACCAGGAATCTCTTGATCCAGAGTCAAGCGTGTTGCCAATTACACCACGGGCCAAGCAGAAAACGACGGGGGAATTTAGACCCGCCTATCGGGCGGGGCAACCGGAAAATGGCCGTCTCGGCAGCAGATCGTAGATTCACAGTGACGGGTTGGCCTTCCCTTCGACGAGCGGACCACAGCAAGGAGTTCGCAATGAGGATCACCAGCCGGTTCACCCTCCTCATCGGGCTGCTCGTCCTGGGCACTGCCTGCGACGAGGACGAGATCATCGCCCCGCAACTGATCGCCCAGATCAACGTGTTGCTCGGAGACTGCACCGGCCTCGAGGTCGGCGACACATGCCAGCTCGAGGTGGTCGCCCGCACGGCCGACGGGACCGTAATCGAGAGCCCGGACATCACCTGGTTCACTCCGGACATCACCGTCGCCACGGTCGACTTCCAGGGCCACGTGACCGGCACGGGCGTGGGTCAGGCCGAGATCTTCGCCCAGTCCGTACCGGGCCCCAACGCCTGTGAGCAGGACACGGTCGTCTGCGGCTCTCGAACCGTCGGGGTGTTCGAGCCGACCCCGGGCCCCCCGGGACCCCAGCCCTGAAAAGGAGGACGATGCGCATCCCCAGAACGATTTTCGCCCTGGCGATCGGTCTCGCCGGGGCCGCCTGCAGCGGCGATGAAGGACCGACCGCGATCGAGATCCCGATCGCGGAGCTGCGGGTAACGGGCTCCTGTGGAGGAATGGTCGCCGGCAGCACCTGCCCGCTGCTCGCCGAGGCCAAGACCGCCGACGGGCTCGTCGTTGCCAATCCCGTTCTGGACTGGTTCTCGAACAATCCGACGATCGCCAGCGTCAGCGGGAACAGCTCCTCGGCCGTGGTCACGGCACATTCCGAGGGTAACGCCACGGTCACCGTGAGCAACACGTCAGGCACGGTCTCCGACGATATCCGGGTGAACGTCCTGTTCTGTTCGAAGTGCTGACCGCAGGGAGCCGGATGGGCTGCCGCCCGAGGTCCAGCGGGAGCGCGATCTAGCGCGTCGGCCGGAGCCCGGCCCGCTCGCGGTGGCGCTCGAGCGCCAGCGCGATCAGACGGTTGCAGAGCTCCGGGAAGGGGACGCCGCTCGCCTCCCAGAGCCGCGGGTACATGCTCATCCCGGTGAAGCCCGGGATGGTGTTGATCTCGTTCAGCCAGACCCGTCCGCTCTCCGCCTCCAGGAAAAAGTCGACCCGCGCCATCCCGGCGGCGGCGACGGCCCGGAATGCCTCGACCGCGACCCTGCGCACCTCCTCGCTGACTACCTCGTCCAGCTCGGCGGGGATCACCAGCCGCACGGCATCGTCGAAGTACTTGTCCTCGTAGTCGTAGAACTCGTGGCCCGGCACGACCTCGCCGACCACCGAGGCCTCGGGGTCGTCGTTGCCGAGGACGCCGCACTCCAGCTCGCGTCCGGCGATCGCCTTCTCCACCAATAGCTTGACATCGTAGCGCGCCGCGTCGTCGAGAGCCGAGGGGAGCTCCTCCAGCGCATGGACCTTGTGGACGCCGATCGAGGAGCCGCTGTTGGCGGGCTTGACGAAGCACGGGAACCCGAGCCGGCTCGACACCTCGCCCTTCACGGCGGACGGATCCGCGTGCCACCGACGCGCGGTGGTCACGAGATGGGGGCCGACCGGGAGGCCCACTCCCTCCCAGAGTCGCTTGGCGACCGCCTTGTCCATCCCCAGCGCGCTCCCCAGGATCCCGGCTCCCACATAGGCCACGCCGGCCAGCTCGAAGAGCCCCTGTAGCGCGCCGTCCTCCCCGGTCTGGCCGTGGATCAGCGGGAAGACAACGTCGAGCGGCCGGTCGAGGGCGCCCGGGACGGGCGCGCCGGAAACGTGTGCCCCCGAACCGCCGGGGAGCGAAAGGAGCCGACCCCCGCGGCTGGGATCCCCCAGCAGCGCGATCGGGACGCTCTCCGCCACCTGGCCCTCCAGGGCTCCGGTCGCCCCGGCGCGCTCGATCAGCCGGTGGACGGCGTCCCCGGACACCAGCCAGCGGCCCTCCTTGGTGATCCCGATCTGGACCACCTCGTAGCGCTCGGGATCGAGCGCGTCCAGGACGGAGCGGGCCGACATGAGGCTCACCTCGTGCTCGCTGGAGCGGCCGCCGAAGAGGAGGCCCACCCGGAGACGCTTCTTCTCAGCCACGGGCGGCCTCGTCGGCATAGGCCCCCAGCGCCTCCACCAGCATGGCATGCACCGCGGGGCTGCCGGCCGCGATCCAGCCGGTTCGGCGATGATCTCCGCCGCCGTTCCAGTCGGTGACCCTGCCCCCGGCCTCCAGGACCAGTACCTCCCCGGCGGCGATGTCCCAGGGAGAAAGCCCGATCTCCCAGAACCCGTCAACCCGCCCGGCCGCCGTCCACGCCAGGTCGAGTGCGGCCGCCCCGGCGCGCCGCATGTCGCCGACCCGCCCGAAGACCTCGCGGAAGGCACCCAGATAGAGGTCGGTCAGATCGGGCCACCGGAAGGGAAACCCCGTAGCCACCAGGCGCCGCTCGGGATCGTCGATGGACGACACCCGGATCGGGCGCGCCGCCCGCATGTCGCCCTCGTCCACCCGCGCACCCGCGCCCGCCCGCGCAGAGAACCACTCGCCCCGCACCACATCGACGACCAGGCCCAGCACCGGCGTCTCGTCCTCGAAGAGGCCGATCGACACGGCAAACACGGGAAAGGCGTGGACGAAGTTGGTGGTCCCGTCGAGCGGGTCTATGAGCCAGCGCCAGGGGCTGGCTCCAGTGCGACCCCCCGATTCCTCGGCCACGATCGCGTGATCCGGGAATGCGCGCCCGATGCGCTCGACGATGGCTGTCTCGGCCGCCTCGTCGGCGATGGTGACGAAGTCCCGCGCCTGCTTGCGCTCGGCTCCTTGCGCATCGGCGCCGGCCAGCCGGGCCCGCAGGATCGTGACCGCGTCGGCGGCCGCCTCGCGGGCGACAGCCAGCGCTTCGGCGGACTCGATCCGGTCAGCCACTCAGGCGGCCGCTCTCGATCCGCTCGCGAGCCAGCCCCACGACCGCCTCGGGCGGGACCTTCTCGGCGGCACCGGTCCGCCGCTCGACCAGCTCCACCGTTCCCTCTCCGAGCCCGCGCTCCCCGACCACGATCCGCCACGGGATCCCGATCAGATCGGCGTCGGCGAACTTGGATCCCGCGCGGTCGGGCCGGTCGTCCAGCAGGACCTCGAGGCCGGCCTCGCGACACTCGCCGTAGATCCGCTCGGCCGCCTCGACCACGGCCTTCGAGTCCATGTTGAGCGGAATCACCTCGACCTCGTACGGCGCGATCGCGACCGGCCACACGATCCCCTTCTCGTCGTGGCTCTGCTCGATGGCGGCCGCCACCGTGCGCGTGATCCCGAGCCCGTAGCAGCCCATCAGGAATGGACGCTGCTGACCTTCCTCGTCGAGGAACGTGGCATCCATCGCAACGGAGTACTTGGCGCCCAGATCGAAGATGTGGCCGACCTCGATGCCGCGTGACTCCTTGAGGGGCGCGGCGCAGCGCGGGCAAGGATCCCCGCCGCCCACGCGGGACACATCCGCCCACTCGTCGGGCTCGACGTCGCGGCCGATCTCGAAGCCGGTGACGTGGAAGTCGGTGCGGTTGGCGCCGGCCACCAGGTCACCGTGGCCCGCGAGCGTGTAGTCGGCCACGATCCGCACCTTGTCCGGCAGGCCGTGGGGTCCGGCGAAGCCGACCTCGGCGCCGGTCAGGGCCCGAACCGTCGCCCCGTCCGCCATCTCCAGCCGCTGCGCGTTCAGGTGGCGGACGAGCTTGGCCTCGCTGACCTCGCGGTCGCCGCGGACGAGAACTGCCACCGGCTTCCCGTCGGTCATGAAGAGCAGCGTCTTCACGAACGCGCTCGCCGGCCGCCCCAGCAGCTCGGCCACCTCCTCGACCGTCGTCTTCCCCGGCGTCCCGACCTCGGCCAGCGGCCCGGGCTCGTGGCCGGCCCCCGGCACGTGGTCGACCTTGACCCCCTCCGCGCGCTCGTCGCTGGCCGCGTAGCCGCAGGCACCGCAGGACAGGATGCCGCTCTCGCCGTTCTCGGCCAGCACCATGAACTCCTGGCTGACAGCCCCGCCGATGGCCCCGGACTCCGCCTCCACCGAGCGAAACTCGAGGCCGCAGCGGGTGAAGATCCGCGTGTAGGCGTCGTAGTAGCCCCGGTACGTCTCGTCCAGCGACGCCTGGTCGGCGTGGAACGAGTAGCCGTCCTTCATCAGGAACTCGCGCGCCCGCATGACCCCGAACCGCGGCCGGATCTCGTCCCGGAACTTGGTCTGGATCTGGTACACGTTGAGCGGGAGCTGGCGGTACGACCGCATCTCCTTCCGGGCGATGTCGGTGATCACCTCCTCGTGGGTGGGCCCCAGCGCGAACGGACGCCCGTGGCGGTCCTCCAGCCGCATCATGAGGGGGCCGTAGACCTCCCAGCGCCCGGACTCCTGCCACAGCTCGGCCGGGTGGATGATCGGCATCGTGAGCTCGACGGCGCCGATCCGGTCCAGCTCCTCGCGCACGATCCGCTCCACCTTGAGGATCACCCGCTGGAGCAGCGGCAGGTACGTGTAGACGCCGCGCGCCAGCGGCCTCAGGAGCCCGGCCCGCACCATCAGCCGGTGGCTCGCCACCTCGGCGTCGGCGGGATCCTCTCGAACGGTGGGGATGAAGGTCCGGGTCCAGCGCATGGGGCGGGTAGTGTATCCGGTGCGAACCCCTCCGACAATTCGGCGTCTTGCGGAGGGGATCACCGGTCTCCGCCGCGGCCGACCGAATCCCGTTGACGGTCCATGCACAACCGTATCCCCGCACCGGACCCTCCCGGGTCATTGCAGATCGTACCTTCAGGCACTGTGGCGAGGTTATCTTATCACTCCGGACGCGCCCGGAAAGAGGCCGCCTGGTACAAGCACGGAGGCGTATGAGGAAGGCAAGGATCGTTTTGTGCACCAGCCTCGCAGCGATCGGACTTGCCTTCGCTTGCGAGCGGCGTGACGAACGGATCGCGACGGAAATCGTCGACACCGCAGCGGAATCGGTGTCGACCGTGGTCGCCGATACCCCTGCGGCTGGAGTGGCAGACACAGCCAGGCGGAGCTTCTCCTATGGCTGCCGCGACGAGTACCGCTTCGTCGCGCAGATGATGGCAGGCGGCGATTCGGTCAGGCTCCTGCTTTCGGACACGACACTCAACCTCCCCCACGTCGTGTCGGCGTCCGCTGCAAAGTACGGCGAGGGTCCCTATGTCTACTGGTCGAAGGGCGAAGAGGCGCTGCTCGAGACCCCCGACCGGTCGTTCACCGGTTGCGTGAGCGATGAGGGCGGTGCCGGCTGGCAGGAAGCGAAGCGCCAAGGCGTCCGGTTCCGCGCCATCGGTCAGGAGCCCGGCTGGATCCTGGACGTCCATGAGCGCGACTCGATCACGGTCCTGGCCGACTACGGCGAGTCCCGCTACCGGTTCCCGTCCGTCGAGCCCGAGGTGAATCGGAGCGCTGGCCAAACCATCTATCGGATCGAGACGGATGCGAACGGTGTGACGATCGTCATCGAGGATGAACCCTGCCGGGACGGGATGAGCGGCTGGCCTTACGAGGCGAGCGTCTCGCTGACGCTGGACGGGCGGGATTACCAGGGCTGCGGACGCTGGCTGTGACAGCAGGCGACATCCGACGGGCTCTCCTTCGCGGCCTGGGCTTCATGGGGATCGCGTTGATCATGACCGCCGCATGCCGGCACGGCCCTGAGACTTCGGCTCGTGGCATCCCCGACCAGCGCGCCGTCCCCGCTACGAGCCCCGCGGTCGAGGTCGTCGTCCCGACTGAGCTCGTGGATACCGCCTGGCAGCTCGTGCGCATCGACGGCTGGGAGCTGGATCCGGAGTTGCCCGACGTCACACTGACTTTTGAGCCGGACCGCCTCAGCGGCTCCGGCGGCTGCAACTGGTATACAGGATGGCTTGAAGAAGGGGACGGAGGGCTCAGGATCTCCCGCATGGCGGTCACGCGAAGGGACTGCATACACCCTCGCATCATGGACCGCGAAGCGCGCTACCTGGTCGCGCTGGAGGAGATCTCCGGCTACCGTCTCACCGATGGCGAGCTAGCCCTGATCTACCGGACCGCCGAAAAGGAGGCGCGCCTGGTGTTCGAGGCTTCCGGCTCGTGACCGCCGAGGCAGGAGCGAGTACCGAGGCCTGTGTTATTCGCCACCGCCGAACAGATCGATGTAAGGCACGTAGCGGAATCGTCTGTTGCGCGTATGCCCGGTGAATTCGGCCAGAATCCGGCTTTCCTCGAACCGGCCGATCAGCTGGTTGGCAGACTGGAAACTCACGCGCGAAAATCGTCCCATAGTCAAGGCAGCCTTGAATTCTTCAACCGCGACTTCACCCCTGGCTCAACGTGACCTCGACCCCACCGATCCGCCCCGCGATCAGGTTGTAGAGCCCGCTCACGACCAGCCCCATGACGAACGCGATCACCCCGTAGAGGATCGGAAAGACTACGATCGCCGCGATGCCGAAGAGCGGCGCCATCCAGGCCATCTCCTGATCCGACGAGGCACCAGCCACGGCCCCGATCAGCGCGAAGAACGTGAACAGGGCGCCCACGACGAAGCCGATGACCGCGTAGATCGCGCCCATCACCTTCGCCAGCGACAGGGGTCCTATGCGTTCGATGACCAAGATGACCTCCTTGAAGGGTTGTGCTCGCTACTTTATCCAGAGTGGCCGGAAAAGTCGATCTCGAGACGGGAAGACGCCCCGACGCCTCTACCCTCGTACGTGATCCGATAGATCGCGCCCGCCTCGTCGTCCGACACCAGCAGCGCTCCGTCGGGCATGACCAGGACGTCCACCGGCCGCCCCCACTCCTCCTCGCCCTGGAGCCAGCCCTCGGCGAACGGCTCGTAGGAGACGGCGGCACCGGACTCGTCGAGCCGGACGAGCATCACGCGGTAGCCGATCTTCTCGCTCCGATTCCACGAGCCGTGCTCGGCGATGAAGATCTGGTCCCGGTACTGGGCGGGGAACATCTCCCCCGTGTAGAAGCGCATGCCGAGGCCCGCCACGTGCGGTCCCAGCTTCTGCGCGGGAGGCGTGAACCCGGAGCAGGGCCGGGCGTCGCCGAACTCGGGGTCTGGAATGTCGCCGCCGTGACAGTGGGGAAAGCCGAAGTCGAGGCCGGGCCCGGGAGCGCGGTTCAGCTCGTCCGGGGGCACGTTGTCACCCATCCGGTCGCGGCCGTTGTCGGTGAACCACAGGACGCCGGTCTCCGGATGCCAGTCGAAGCCGACCGAGTTCCTGAGCCCGCGCGCGTAGATCTCCCGGCCCGATCCGTCGGGCCGAATCCGGGTGATCGTGCCGAACGGGCTCTCGGGGTTGCAGATGTTGCACGGAACGCCGACCGGCACGTAGAGCCAGCCGTCGGGCCCGAAGCGGATGAACTTCCAGCCGTGGTGGCTCTCGGTGGGGTAGTCGTCGGCGATCACGACCGGCTCCGGCGGCGCGTCGAGCCGCTCGTCGATCCCGTCGTAGCGGAGGATCCGGTTGGTCTCGGCGACGTACAGCGAGCCTTCGCGCCAGGCCACCCCGTTGGGCGTGTTCAACCCCTCAGCGATCGTCGTCACCCGGTCGCCGGTGCCGTCACCGTCGGGGTCGGTCACCGCGTACACTTCGCCGTTCCCGTCGCGCGTCCCCACGTACAGGATCCCGTTCGGGGAGAGCGTCATCGAGCGCGCGTTTGGAACCCGGGCGTAGAGCGTGATCCGAAAGCCGTCCGGCAGCCGGATCGTCTCGAGCGGCAGCTCCTGGCTCTGCGCCGGGCTGCAGAAGAGGCTCGAGACGGCAGCGACGGAGATGAGCGCTCGTTTCATGGAGATCCTCCCGCGGGAGTCCGGGCCTCACCGGGCATCAGGATTTCCTCGAGCCGCCGTGCGACGATCCGCTCCTCGCCCGGGAGGAGCGTCCGCACGTCGATCCAGACGGCATCCTCGGCTACCCGGGCCACGATCGGAGGGTCCCCGAGCCGGAGCTCCCGGGCGAGGCTCTCCGCGGGACGATCGGCGGGGACCACCCGGAGCGCGTAGCCCGGCAGGTCACGCTCCGGCAGCGTGCCGCCGCCCGTCCGACCCTGATGCGGTCGGACGTCGCAGTGCTCCCGCACCGATGGTGTCAGGCTTCCGAGGAGCGCCTCGGCCCTCTCCACGAGGTCCTCCGCCCCGGTCTCGACCATCGCGCGGACCGGGATCGCACCCCGGTCCTCGAGGAGGAGCCCGAGGGTCGCCTCGAGTGCGGCCAGCGTCATCTTGTCGACCCGGACCGCGCGCAGGAGTGGATTGGCCCGCACTCTGTCGAGGAGCTCCCGCCGCCCGCAGAGCAGTCCGGCCTGCGGTCCGCCCAGGAGCTTGTCGCCGCTCCCGCAGGCGAGATCGGCCCCGGCGGCGATCGCCGCCCCCAGGGTCGCCTCGTCCCCCACGTCGGCCGCCAGCGGATCGAGCAGCCCGGTCCCCTGATCGAACACGACCGGCACCCCGCGCGCCCCTGCCTCCCGGCACAGGATCTCGAGCGGCACCTCGGTCACGAACCCCGCCATCTCGAAGTTCGAGCGGTGCACCTTCACGATCGTCCCCACCTCGTGCTCGTCGAGGGCGCTCAGGTAGTCGTCGAGATGCGTGCGGTTGGTCGCACCCACCTCGACCACGCGGGCGCCCGTCCGGGAGAGGATCTCGTGGATGCGGAAGCCACCGCCGATCTCGACCAGCTCGCCGCGCGAGACGAGCGCCGCCCGGCCCCGTGCGAGCGTGTCCACGGCCACCAGGAGCGCCGCGGCGTTGTTGTTGACCACGATCGCGTCCTCGGCCCCGGTCAGGAGCTCGAGGAGCGGCGCCAGGTGCGCGTAGCGCGACCCGCGTCGACCCTCGGCGAGATCGTACTCCAGGGGCGAGTAGCCGCCGCCGGCGATGACCGCCGCCTCCAGCGCCTTCCCGGCCAGCGGGGCGCGGCCCAGGTTGGTGTGGACGACGACGCCGGTGGCATTGATCAGTCGCGATATGGAGGGCCGCCGGAGTGCCTGGATCTCGGACGCCCAGCGGGCGTCGACGGCGGCCGCGACCTCGTCCTTCGAACCGAAGCGGTCGGGCGAACGCTCCAGCTCCTCCCGGACGACGGCCAGCGCGCGGTCGAGGGCGACCCGCTCGAGGCGCGGCGCGGCGGCCATCTGCCGAACCCCCTCCGGCGGCGACTCCAGGCAGCGACCCACCGCGGGAAGCCAGGCCAGCCGGGACGGTGAGGTCACGGCCCGGGGCCGGGCCACGGCAGCGGCTCGCTTTCGAAGATCCGCGGCCCCTCGTACTCGGGCCGGAACGGGAGCCCGCCCTCCGCGGTGGCCCTGAGGCCGCCGGCGTTCTCGACACCGGGAAGCTCTACGCGATAGACCCGCTCCCGGTCCAACGGCAGAACGGGTTCGATCTGGATCTCGGACGCTCCCGCGGCCGTCACGCCGAGCACCTCCATGCGACGCAGCCGCTGGCGGTCCACGGGGATGGAGTCGAGCGGTATGTCGGCCTCGACGGCTGGATCTCCCGCGAAGAGCCGCACGTCTCCCGGCGCCAGCGTCGTCTCCTCCGGGAGCCGGTCGTCGATCAGGACCCGGATCAGCCGCGACCCCGGCGTGGCGATCTCATCGATCAAGGGTGCGGTCGTGTCGAGCACCGCGATCGTGTACGTGGCTTCGTGAGCGCGACTCAACAGCGAGAGCTCGAAGGTGTCCTGCGCTCCCGGCTCCTCGGTCATCTGCCAACCCTCCGGGCGGACCTGCTCGATCCAGGCCGTCGCCACGTAGGGGCCGTAGGCGACGGCCTCGGCCTCGACCTGACCCTGGCTGTCGGCGGTCATCGTGTAGCCGAACTCGGTCTCCGTGTTGTCCATCCGGTAGAGCGCCCCCACCGCGGGTTCGCCCTCCTCGTTCAGGATCGTCACCCGCACGATCGAAAGCGTGATCGGGACCTCTCCGCCCACCGAGAACAGGATCGATTGCGGCTCGGTCGTGGCGTTCCCCTCCCGGTCCCGGACCCCGGGAAGAACCGTCACCGTGTAGGTCAGGTCTTCGATCATCGGCTCGTCCGGGGCCAGCGTGACGATATTCTCCTCGAGAAGCAGGTCGAACTCGGGGTCGTCGGGGTTCACCCTGATGAGCCGCCGGAGCTCGCCGAGCTGGCGGTCGTCGATCACCTCGTCGAAGGTCAGCGTGATGGCCTGGTCGGGGGCGGCGTTGACCGCGCGCTGGGCGGGATCGGTCTCCACCAGGACGGGCGGCAGGCGATCTTCCGGCCCCCCCGGCGGAAACCCCTCGCTCGCGCAGGCGGCGAGAGCCAGGATGGCCGGCACGGTCCGCGCCACCGCGCGTAAAGTCGCCCCGGTCATCCCCCTACCGATCGAGCGCCGCGCGCAGCGTCGCGAGCCGCTCCAGCGTACGGTCGAGATCGGCCAGCTTCGCCCGCTCGCGATCGACCACCTCCGCCGGGGCGCGCGTCACGAAGCTCTCGTTGGCGAGCTTGCTCCGCGCGCCTTCGCGAAGCCCCTCGGCGCGCTCGATCTCGGCCTCCAGACGGGCCCGCTCCTGCTCGAGGTCGACCAGGTCGGCCAGGCGGACCGCCACCTCGACTCCCCCCCGGACGACGTGCGAGACATAGCCGTCCCCTGCCGGAGCGCTCGACCGGACATCGGCCTCGCTGGCTCCCGCCAGGCGCGCCACGTCGTCGGCCTGCTCGACGAGCGCGCTTCGCGTCGCCTCGTCAGCCACCACCACGACCAGAGGGACCCGCTTCGAGGGCGGGGCGTCGTGCTCGGCGCGCAGGTTCCGGGCGGCCGATATCACTTCCTGCATGAGCGCGACCCGCTCCGCCTCGCCACGGAATTCCCAGCCCCGCGCCTCCGGCCAGTCGGCGATCATGATGGACCCTACGTCCCCGCGCAGCGAGCCTGGAAGACGCTGCCAGATCTCCTCGGTGATGAACGGCATGAAGGGATGGAGCAGCCGGAGACCGGCCTCGAGCACGCCCAGGAGGACCTCAAGTGCCACCTCGCCGCGCGGGCCGTCCAGATCGGCCTTGGCCCACTCGATCGCCCAGTCACAGTACTCGTGCCACAGGAAATCGTAGACCGCTCCCGCCGCGTCGTTCAGGCGGAAGCCCTCGAAATGGCGATCGACCGCCTCCACCGTGTCGTCCAGGCGCTGGAGGAGCCAGCGCTCGCGCTGGCCCAGATCACCGGGGGGCAGCGCCTCGAGGCGCCTCGGCTCCCACGCCTCGGGCAGGTTCAGGAAGACGAAGCGCGCCGCATTCCAGAGCTTGTTGGCGAAGTTCCGGCCCTTGGTGAAGTCCTCGACGGCCAGGTTGAGGTCGGTTCCGGTCGGGGCCTCGGTGACCAGCGTGTAGCGGAGAGCGTCCGCGCCGAACTCGTCGATCACCTCGCGCGGGTCGATGCCGTTGCCGAGCGACTTCGACATCCGCTGCCCCTGAGCGTCCCGAACGGTGCCGTTGATCACGACGTCGGTGAACGGGCGCTCTCCAATGCAGTAGAAGCCGGCCATGACCATGCGGGCGACCCAGAAGAAGAGGATCTCCGACGCGGTGACGAGCGTGTTCGTCGGGTAGAACGTCTGGAGGTCCGGCGTCGTGTCCGGCCAGCCCAGGGTGGAGAAGGGCCACAGCCACGACGAGAACCACGTGTCGAGAACGTCCGGGTCCTGCTCCAGGCTCTCCGACCCGCATTCGGGGCACCGTGCCGGATCCTCGCGGGCCGCGAACTGGTGGCCGTTGACGCACGTCCAGACGGGGATCCGATGCCCCCACCAGATCTGCCGCGAGATCGTCCAGTCGCGGACGTTCTCCAGCCAGTGCTCGTACACCTTCCGCCAGCGCTCCGGGGTGAACCGGAGCCGGCCATCCCGCGAGGCCGCGAGGGCCGGCTCGGCCAGCGGCTTCATCCTGACGAACCACTGGTCGGAGAGATACGGCTCGACGACGGTGTCGCAGCGGTAGCAGCGTCCGACCGCGTGGCGATGCTCGGCGACGCTCTCGAGCAGCCCTTCCGCCTCCAGCGCCTCGACGATCTTCCGCCGGGCCTCGAAGCGATCCAGCCCGGCGTACACTCCGGCCGCCTCGTTCATGGTGGCGTCGGGGTTCAGCACGTTGATAGCCGGAAGGTGGTGGCGCTGACCGATCCAGAAGTCGTCGGGGTCGTGCGCCGGCGTCACCTTGACCGCTCCCGTTCCGAACTCCGGATCGACGAAGTCGTCGGCGACGATCGGCAGCTCGCGCCCGACCAGCGGCAGGATCGCGATCTTCCCCACCAGGTCCCCGTAGCGCTCGTCGCCGGGGTGCACGGCGACTCCGGTATCGCCGAGCATCGTCTCGGGGCGGGTGGTGGCGATTCTCAGATGACCCGCACCGTCCTTCAACGGGTAGCGGATCGTCCACAGGCGCCCCTCCTGCTCGTGCTTCTCGGCCTCCTCGTCCGAGAGCGCCGTGCCGCACCGCGGGCACCAGTTGATGATGTATTTGCCGCGGTAGATCAGCCCGTCGTCGTAGAGCCGGACGAACACCTCGCGAACCGCGCGGGAGAGCCCGGGGTCCATGGTGAAGCGCGCGCGGTCCCAGTCGCACGACACACCCAGCTTCATGAGCTGGTCGTAGATCTCCCCGCCGTACTTCTCCTTCCAGGCCCATACCCGCTCCACGAACGCCTTGCGGCCGAGGTCGTCCCGGCTGAGGCCCTCCTCGGCCAGCTCGCGCTCGACCACGTTCTGGGTGGCGATCCCGGCGTGGTCGGTCCCCGGCAGGTAGAGCGCCCGCCGGCCCAGCATCCGCTGGCGACGGATCAGCACGTCCTGGAGCGTGTTGTTGAGCCCGTGACCCATGTGAAGGACCCCGGTCACGTTGGGCGGCGGGATCACGATCGTGTAGGGCTCGGGACCCTCGCCGGCCGGTGGGTGGAAGTAGCCGCGCTCCCGCCAGATGGCGTACCAGCCGCCTTCCAGCTCGCTCGGATCGTAGCGCTTGGGAAGCGCGGAGGCGGTGCGCGTGTCCTCGGGCGTCATGGGATCGTCTCGCGGGCTCGTGAAGGGCGTGGGAAACGAGGAACCTATCCGCGGGCTCGGCGGCCCGTCAACGTCGCCGCGGCCGTGCGATCGCCCAGTCGGCCAGGACGAGGAGGGCCCCGATCAGGAAGGTCCACGGCCAGGTGCCCAGATCGAGCCGCCGGGTATCCGCTTCGGCGAGCACTCCGCCCGGGGCTCCCTGCAGCTCCGGGAGGGAGCCGTCGGAACCGAGCATGGCGCCCCCCGAACGGCGGGTCGACGCGGCCAGCCCGGCGGTATCCGCGGCTGTCCAGGCGAGCTCCGGGCTCCACCGCTCGACCACGAACGGCTCGCTGGCGGCCCTGCCCTGCGAGCCTTCGACCCTCAGCCGATACTCCCCCGGCGGCAAGGGTCCGACGACGATGCCCGAAGCGGCCTCCGCGGCCAGCTCCCCCCGGGCCACCTCCTGCCCCGACCGATCCACCCGCCACCGCAACGGGCCCGCTTCCTCGATCACCGGGACGACGAGCGGCTCCGAAGCCGGCACGACTCGTCCCGGCGGCAGCCGGACGAGGGGGCGGATGGCCGGCGACGCCGAGGCCAGCCACCTCACGATGGCGTCCGACCACGGCCCCCAGAAGGCCGCACCCAACCCTTCTTCAGAGCCGCTTTCGAGGGGCCAGCGATAGTAGCCGGTGCCGAGGATCACGGCGCGTCGGCTCGTCCCCTTTTCCGCGATCCAGGCGACCGGGCTTCCGCCCGCGGCGAGGAGGACCGTGGCGCCGGACTCCGGCCGGGTGGCGGCCGGCAGCTCCTCGAGGGCCGGCCAGCCGGGGCCCCCGTCCGGAGCGGCGTCCACGGTCGCGCCCAGGGTCGACAGCCAGGCCCGTCCCTCGTCGGTCAGCGACGGAACGGCGTCCGGCCGCGTTCCCCCGACCGTGGCCGCGGCGCCCGGCAGCTCCCCCCGCCCACCGCTCGGGGCCCACAGGAGCCCGCGCCCACCAGATCCCAGGAACCGCTCCAGCCACGTTCGCCCGGTCGATCCCAGGGCGTCCGGATCCCCGAACAGGTAGGCGGCCGCGTAGCGCCCGGTCCCGAGGCTCGCCCATCCGACCGTACGCCCGCCTTCCACGGACCGCAGGCCACCCCCCGGGAAGGACCAGTAGGCGTCGACCGGCCCGGGGTGCGAGCGACGCAGGGCCCGGATCCAGGTCGCGAAATCCCACGTCGGCCCGAGCGCGACCGCCAGCGCGCGACGCGGACCGGCGGGTTCGCGGACCAGGCTCCGCGCGTCGTTGGCGGAGACCGGGTCGTCGGGAACGGCAACCCGTGCCGTGACCACCGAGTGGCCCGGGCCACCGGAGATCAGCGGGAAGGACACCACTCTCCGCTCGCCGGCTTCGAGGGGCGGAAGGGGGCGGCTTCCGGCCGGCCGCCCGTCGATGCTCAGCTCGACCCGGCCGGCCGGGACGGGAACGCCTCCGACGGCCGCCACTACGGCGACGGCCGTCTCCGCCTCCTCCTCGCCGGCCACGTTCAGGCCGAGCACGGCAGCGTCGGCGAGCGCCAGAGGCTGCGGGGCGAAGGCGTACACGGGAACCCCGGCCGGTTCGATCGAGCGACCGCCTGACACCCGGCCGTCGGTGACGACGAGGACCGCGTCCGACCCCGCTTCGGCGGCCAGCTCGACCGCCCCCCCCGGATCGGAGGTCGCCCCGCCGAACGAATCGACCTCGACCTGCCAGCCCTCGCTCCAACGCCGGAAGTCGGCCTCGTCGAGCCACGCTCGGGCGGCCGCTTCCCGACTGCCGCCGGACGCTCCCGCCAGGCGCATGCTCTCCGAGCGATCGATCAGGATCCGAAGACGCGGGGCGGCGGATCCTCCGGGAAGCCGACAGCTCACGTCGAAGAGACCGAGCAAAAGGACCGCGGCCGCGGCCGCCCGCAGGATCCCTCGCGCACCGTCCCGCCACGGCGGTGCCACCGTCATCCAGACGGCCACCGCCAGCACGCCTGTCGCGGCCGCCCAAAGGTTCATGACCGGGCTCTCATCCGGTCTCTACGCCGAGGTACACGGCCCCGACGACCGGGTCGTCCCAATGCGCGCGCAGGTGCCGCTGGAGAAGGGTCGGCAGGAAGCGCGACTCGACGATCTCCTCCCTCGTCAGCCACCGCAGGTCGGTCAGCGTGGCCGGGTGAGCGTCGGCTTCGGGGTCGATCCCCAGCTCCGGCCGGCCTCCGAAACGGGTCACCAGGAAGGTGCAGTCCACGACATGACGGGTCGGCGACAGGAACTCGCTCACCGCCCACAGCCGCTCCTCCTCCACCGTCAGCCCCGTCTCCTCCCGGATCTCGCGCGCCAGACCGTCGATCAGCGATTCCCCGGGCTCGAGATGCCCGCCCGGCAGCACCCAGTACTCTTCGCCCGGCTTCGTGTGCCGCGCGCAGAGAAGTCTTCCGCCCGAGAAGAACGCGCCCTGCACTCGAACCTCAGTCGGCGGTGCGGGCACGCTACGGCCCGACCATCTCCGCGAGGCGGTCGAGATCGAACGGGCCGAAGACAGGCCAGCGCCGGGAGCGGGGCGGAGATCCGACCAGGGCTGACGGATCGTCGAGAGTGCCGGCCACGGCGTCGTCGGGCACGAAGAGGACATCGATGCGGTCGAGTATGCGGCGCGCCGAGGACTTCACCTCGCGTTGGCCCGGGTGGGCGACCAGCACGGCGAGGCGCGGGCTGACGTGCTCGAGGATCCGGTTCCCCTCGACCAGGACGCCCGCAAGCCCGGCGAGATCGGCGAGCGCCTCGTCGAGCCCCGGACCCTCCTGTCCGCGAGCGGCCACGACCCAGCGCACGTCGGCGGCGCCGGCCTGCCAGTAACGGCCGGTGTCCTTCCCGTCCACCGCGGTGAGCTCGCGGTCGGCAAAGACCCTCGGTCGATCCCCCAGCAGATGGCTCACGCAGCAGGTCTCGGGATCGCGACCGCAGGACCGGTAGTGGCCGCGGGTGACCTTGACCGCGCCCCAGCCCGGCAGCCGGGCGAGCAGCTCGCAGACCAAGCCTGTCTTTCCGACCTCGGAGGCCGTGCCGCTCACCGTGACGACGGTCATGCGACGAAATTAGCGGGTCGCTGAAACGGGCGGCAGGGCGTTCAACGCTTCTGCTACCCCGCGGTGATGATCTCGCCGGCGTGGGTGAGCGCGAAGGAAAGCCCCTCGATCTCGATCGCGAGGTTGACGTCGCGCAGGGTCACGCCGCCGGGGACCGCCAGCTTTCTGGGGGCGAAGTTGAGGATCGCCTCGACGCCCGCCTCGACCAGTTGGTCGGCGACCTGCTGGGCGCTCTCGCGGGGAGTCACGATGACGCCCATCTGGATCCGCCGATCGCGGCCCACACGCCGCAGATCGGCCACGTTCTCGACCTCGAGGTCGCCCCAGCGGCGCCCGATCTTGGCCGGCTGGTTGTCGAAGACCGCCACGAAGTCGAATCCCTGGTCGCGAAAGCCCTCGTACTGGAAGAGCGCCGCGCCGAGACGTCCGGCGCCCACCAGCGCCACCCGCCAACGCCTGTCCAGCCCGAGGATCTGACGCATCCGGGCGCGCAGCTCGTCGACCGGGTAGCCGAGCCCGCGCTTTCCGAACGAGCCAAACCGGGAAAGATCCTTCCGGACCTGGGCGGACGTCATGCCGCCCTTCTCGGCCAGGTCGTCGCTGCTCACCGTCGATACCCCGTTCGACTCGAACTCGTCGAGGAAACGGAGATAGTGGCTCAGACGACGAACGGCGGACTCGGAGATCTTGTGGCGGCTCATCGTGACAGCGGGACGCCGATTTGTGACTTTTTTCACAAGCGTCCTCGCAGTATACGAAGGCGTGCCGGAGACGGTCAAGCGTCCTCGAACGTCCTCGACAATCCTCGACGGCCCGCGGCGCTCCGGGTATGATCGGCGGCCATGGGATTTCTGGGCCGGATCGGGCTGCGCACGGCCGAGCACCGCGCGTGGGCCATGTACGACTGGGCGAACTCGGCCTTCATCCTGACGGTCGTCACCACCCTCTTTCCGATCTTCTTCATGGACGTCGCGGCTGCCGGCCTGCCGGAGAGCGTGGCCACGCAGCGCTTCTCGTGGACGACCTCGCTCGCGCTGGCCGTCGTCGCCCTGATGGCCCCCTTTCTCGGCGCCGTGGCGGATTTCGCGGGGATCAAGAAAAAGCTCCTCTCCGTGTTCCTGGCCATCGGCGCGACCGCCACGGCCCTCATGTTCTTCATCGATCCGGGCGACTGGCTGTTCGCCGCGGCCCTGTTTGGAATCGCCAACGTCGGCGCGCAGGGGAGCTTCGTCTTCTACGACTCCCTGCTTCCCCACATCGCCCGCCACGACGAGATGGACCGGGTCTCGGCCGCGGCGTACGCGGTGGGATACTTCGGCAGCTCGATCCTCCTGGCGGTCCAGTTCGCGGCGATCGTCAGGCCGGACCTGTTCGGCCTGCCGGCCGGACCGGGGCTCCCGCTCGAGACCGCGTCGCTGCCTGTACGCCTCGGTTTTCTCTCGGTATCGCTCTGGTGGGTCGTCTTCGCGATCCCCCTGTTCCTGCGCGTGCCCGAGCCGGCGCCCCGCCTGGAAGCGGACGAGCGTCCCGGTGAGAGTGTGGTCAAGGTGGCCCTCGATCGGCTGCTCGAGACCTTCCGCGAGCTCAGGACCTACCGCCACGCCTTCCTCATGCTGGTCGCCTTCCTGATCTACAATGACGGAATCGGCACCATCATCCGGATGGCGACAATCTACGGAACCGAGCTCGGCATCGGGCGGAGTGCCCTGATCGGGTCGATCCTGATCGTGCAGCTGGTCGGTGTGCCGTTCGCGTTTCTGTTCGGCTCGCTGGCTGGTCGGATCGGCGTCAAACCCTGCATCCTGCTGGGGCTGGCCATCTACACCGGGGTCGCGATCTACGCCTATTTCATCGAGACCGCGCTCGAGTTCTTCGGGCTGGCGTTCGTGGTCGGCATGGTCCAGGGAGGCACCCAGGCGCTCAGCCGCTCGCTCTTCGCGAGCCTGATCCCGCGCCACAAGTCGGCCGAGTTCTTCGGCCTCTACGGCGTGCTCGACAAGTTCGCCGGGACGCTCGGACCGACCGTCTTCGCATCCACGATCGCCGTCACCGGGTCGAGCCGGCAGGCTATCCTGTCGATCATCGTGTTCTTCGTGGTCGGCGCGCTCCTCCTGACCCGGGTGGACGTGGAAGCCGGGCGTTCGGTCGCTCGCCGGGCGGAATCCGGTCTACGCGGGTCCGGTTGACGATCCTCGACGTTTTCCACAGCTATCCACAGGCCCTCCCGCAGCGCCCCCCGGACCCCTCCACCATGACCCGGGTGAACCCCCGTGCCCCCGCTCCATGGCCCCCCACCATCGCACCGTGGAACATGTAGCACAAGGCAACTCGTTGTTTCACCAGTAGTTGCATAAGTTAACATGAACTCGCTTGTTATGTCCGACATCCTACACGGCCGGCGAAGCGCGTCGCGGCGGCTCCCAGGGACGTCGACCCTCCCGTCCCGCCGCTCCGCGACCCATCTGTGGAAAACGAGGCTGGCCGGATTGCCTCATCGGGCCTCGTCTTTCAGCGCATCATCGAGCCTCAGCCACTCCTCGAGGCTGAGCGTCTCCGGCCGGCGCCTGAGATCGATGCCGGTACGGTCCTGGACGCGGACGCCCCTTTCGCCGGCCAGGCTCCAGGGCTCGTCCTTCAACGAGTTCCTGAGCTGCTTGCGGCGTTGCCCGAAGGCCGTTCGGACGAGATCCCGGATCCGCTCCCGGCGCTCCTCCGCGAGCCCGGCCGGACCCGCGGGCACGATCCGGACCACGCTCGAGCGGACCTTGGGTGGCGGCCGGAACTGACCCGGTCCGACATCGAAGAGGACCTCCACCTCGGCGGCCAGGCCCACACCGACGGTCAGCGCCCCGTAGGCCCGCGAGCCGGGCGCCGCCGCCAGCCGCTCGGCGAGCTCCTTCTGGACCATGATCACGATTTCGGGAACCGCGACCCGGGCCGCCTGGTCCAGCAAGTGGAATACGATCGGGGAGGTGATCGCGTACGGGAGGTTCCCGATCACGTGCCAAGGCTCTCCGCCCTCGAGCTCGTGGTCGAGGATGTCGGCGCGGACGACCGTCAGCTCGCGATCGGGCCAGCGGCGCTCGAGCCGTCCGGCCAGTTCCTCGTCCAGCTCGACGGCCGTGACCCGCCAGCCCCGATCCAGGAGCGGCCCGGTCAGGGCCCCCTCGCCGGGGCCGATCTCGAGCACCCGAGCCCCCGGCGGCGCCCGCAGGCTGGCGGCGATGCGCCGGGCGGTCCGACGATCGTGCAGGAAATGCTGAGAGAGCCGGGGGCGGCCGCGCCTCACCGCGCCGGCCGCTTCTCCGCCTCCTCGACGCTCCGGACGAACCGCACCTGCTGGTCCAGCTGGAGCTTGCGGACGAGGTCGAGAAAGCGGTCGGGCAGGCCCGCCACCGCGAAGGCGCCCCCGGCCGCCTCGCATCGGCTGGTCAGCCGGCACAGGAGAGCCAGACCGGGCGCATCGATGTGTTCCAGGGAAGCGACGTCCAGGACGATCCGGAGTCCCGCCGCATCCAGCGCCTCGTCCACGGCCCTCTCGAGAAGGCTCATGTTCGACACGACGAGATCCCCGCCCACCTGCAGCACGATCGTTCCGTCGACCGACGTGGACCGCGGCTCGACGGTCAGCTGTTCGGCGGGAGAGTTCACGTCTCCTGGCCGGCCAATATCCCCAGCCGATCCGCCGCCGCCCCGAGCCGCTGCAGGGCCCCGGCCAGCGCTTCGTCCGAGGCGGCGAACGAGATGCGCACGTACTCCTCGCCGCCGAACGCCGCCCCGGGAACGAGAGCGAGGCGCTCGTGATCGAGGAGATCGAAGCACAGCTCCGCCGAGGTCATTCCAGCGGCCCGGCACCACGCGCCGGCGTCCACCCAGATGTAGAACGCTCCCAGCGGCGGGAAAGCATCGAGCCCGGGGATCCGGCCGAGCCCCTCGAGCAGCATCGTGCGGCGGCGGGCGAACGCCTCGACCATGGACGAGATCGCCGCCCGACGGGCGTCCTTTTCGGTCAGCGCCGCCAGGGCCGCGTGCTGGGCCGGCAGGGCGGTGTTCGTGTTGATGTGTCCCTGGAGTCGGGTCATGGCCTTGACGAGCTCGACGGGAGCCGCGGCATACCCGACCCGCCAGCCCGTCATCGAGAACGCCTTGGAGAAGCCGTTCACCAGCACGATGCGCTCGTAGTCGCGGGCATGGGGCGCGACGGACGCGAAGCCGTCGACATAGCGGATCTCGTTGTAGATCTCATCGGAGATGATCCAGGCGTCGTGCGTCGCAGCCAGGTCGACCAGCGCCGCCACGTCCGCTTCGGTCAGCATCGCCCCGGTCGGATTGCCCGGGCTGTTCAGGATGAGGCCGCGCGCGCCCTCTTCGAACGCATCCTCGACCTGCTCGGGGAGGGGACGAAAGCCGTCTTCCCGGCGGGTCGGCAAGATCACGGGCTCGGCCCGGGCCAGTCGAACCATGGGTGGATACGAGACCCAGTAGGGGGCGGGGATCGCCACCTGGTCCCCGGGCCCGAACAGGGTGAAGATGGCGTCGAACAGGGCCTGCTTGGCGCCCACGGACACGATCACCTGATCCGGCGTCCAGTCGCCGCCGCAGCTCTCCTCGAGGTACGACGCGATCGCCCCGCGCAGGGCCGCCAGCCCGGCAGCCGGGGGATAGCGGGTCCGGCCCGCCCGGATCGCCGCGATCCCCGCCTCGGCGACGTAGGCCGGGGTCGGAAAGTCCGGCTCGCCCGCCGAAAGGGAGATCACGGGGTGATCGGGCGAGTCGATCTCCGCCGCCCGGCGGGTCATGGCGAGGGTCTCCGACTCGGTGACCCCGATGAGATTGGGATACTCCATGGTGTGCAGCGTCATCGTCCGTCCCCGGCGAAGCGCCCTTTCAACCGCCGGGCCACGCTGGGGGAGACGAACGGGCTCACGTCCCCGCCCAGGCGCGCGACCTCCCGTACGAGGCTCGAGCTCAGGAACGAGTACGTGCTGTCGGGGGCCATGAAGAGGATCTCGATCTCGGGAGCCAGATGCTTGTTCATGAGCGCCATCTGAAACTCGTACTCGAAGTCCGACACCGCCCGCAACCCGCGCAGGATGATGGTCGCTCCGCTGGAGCGTGCGAAATCGACCGTCAGGCCGGAGAAGGTCTCGACCCGGACGCGCTCGCTCTCTCCGATGACCTCGCCGATCATCGCGACCCGCTCCTCGACCGGGAAGAGCGACCCCTTTCCGGTGTCGACGGCCACCGCCACGATCAGCTCGTCGACGATCCGCAGCCCGCGCCCGATCAGGTCCTCGTGACCCCGCGTCACCGGATCGAACGTCCCGGGGTACAGCCCCACGAGGCGCGAGGGTGGCGATCCGCTCATGGGCGCCAGAAGAAGCTCGCCGAGGTATCGCCCCAGCGCCGCGTCTCGGCCGGCTCCGGCAGGGCCGGAAGGGACCGACGGCTGGCGTGCTCGAGCACCCAGACCCGCTCCCACCAGTTCGCCGAAACGATCATCTCGAGGATCGGCGCCAGGTCGTCGCGGTACGGCGGATCGCAGAACACCACATCGAAGCGCGCCCCATCTTCGGGAATCCCGCGGCAGAAGTCCAGTGCGGCCGCCCGTCGGACCAGGATCTCGTCTTCCAGTCCGAGCTCGCCCACGTTGCGGCGCAGGGCCGCCAGGGCTCCGGCCGCGCGCTCCACGCAGACGGCGGCCCGGGCGCCCCGGCTGACCGCCTCGATCGCCATGGCTCCCGTCCCGGCGTAGAGATCCAGCACCACCGCGTCCTCGACCGTGTCGCCGAGGATGTTGAAGATCGCCTCCCGCACGCGGTCCGAGGTGGGACGAAGGCCGCCCGCGCGCGCAGAGTGGAGGCCTCTCCCGCCGAGCCTTCCCCCGACAACCCTCACGAGAGGCGAACGTCGATGAGCCTTCCCTGCAGCACCGACCGCCCCAGGTACACGTTCTCCCTGAGCCGGCAGGCGATCGTCATCGGGCCGCGGTTCAGGTTGAGCTCGCCGAGCAGGTGCCCCAGGTTGAAGCCGATCGTGTCGAGGCTGCGACCGTTCCGGGCGACCACCATCTTGAGATGGTTCTCTCCCACGATCCTGGGATAGCCGCGCGCGGCCACGTCCTTGAGCGCCAGCACGGGCTCCGGGTTGCCCGGTCCGTATGGCGCGAACCGATTCAGCTCGAGAAAGAGCCGGGCGTCCACGCTCTCCAGCGGCAGCTCCAGATCGATGGTGAGATGGGGGACGAGCTGGTCGGCCAGGAGCCGGTCTCCGGCATGGCGCTGAAAGGCGTTGCGGAAGTCGTCCACGGCCTCGCGCCGGATGGCGAGTCCGGCCGCCGTCCGGTGACCTCCGTACGCGTCGAGATGCGCGGCGCACGCCGCGAGACCCTCGAGCAGATGGAAGCCCGGCACGCTCCGCGCCGACCCCCTCCCGTTCCCCTCTCCGTCGATGGCGATCAGCACCGTCGGGCGGTGGAACCGCTCGACGACCCGCGAGGCCACGATCCCGATCACCCCGGGGTGCCAGCCTTCGCCGGCCATCACGATCGCCCGATCGCGCTCGGGATCGTAGCTTCGCTCGACCCCCTCGAGGACCTCGGCGAGCAGCCGCCGGTCCTCCTCCTGCCGCGAGGTGTTCACGTCCTCGAACGTCTCGGCGATCGCCTCGGCCTGGGCCGGGTCGTCGGTGAGGAGCAGCCCCACCGCCTTCTCGGCGGCGTCCATCCGGCCGACGGCGTTGATCCGGGGCGCCAGCACGAAGCCGATCTGCCAGGCCGTCGGCCGCGTGCCGGCGAGCCCCGTCCGCTGCATCAGCGCCCGGAGCCCCGGATTGCGGGTCCGGGCCAGCACGTCTAGACCGTACCGGACCAGAACGCGGTTCTCGCCGGTCAGCGGCACCAGGTCCGCGATCGTGCCGAACGCCACCAGATCGAGGGAGAAGCGCAGCGTCTCTCGGTCGCGGCCCGCCGAGAGCTCGAGCGCCTCGCACAGCTTGTAGGCCACCCCCACCGCGGCCAGATTGGCGTCCGGATAGCCCGACTCCGGGAGCTTGGGGTTCAGGACGGCGGTGGCGCGCGGAAGAACGGGGCCCGGCTCGTGATGGTCGGTCACGATCACCTCCATGCCGGCCGTACGCGCCACCTCGACCTCGTCGACCGCCGTCACGCCGCAGTCGCAGGTGATGAGCAGGCGAATCCCCCGGCCGGCCAGGGTCTCCACGCCGCTCTGCGACACGCCGTAGCCATCCTCGACCCGGTGCGGGATGTAGTAGCCGGCGCGTGCGCCCCGCCAGCGCAGATACCGGACCAGCACCGCGGTCGCGGTGATCCCGTCCACGTCGTAGTCCCCGTGCACGGCGATCGGCTCGCCATCCCGGATCGCCGCCTCGATCCGCTCCACCGCGACGTCCATCCCGCGGAGGAGGAACGGGTCGTGAAGCTGATCGAAGGACGGATTCAGGAAATAGCGCGCTCGATCCGCGGATCGGAAGCCCCGTCGGACGAGCAGCTCGGCGATCGTGGGCGGCACCGACAGAGCCCGCTCGAGCTCCGAGGCATCGGCGCCCTGGATCGGATCCGGCCAGCTCCAGCGTGGTTGCAGCACGGCGTGCCTCGAACCGAGGTGACAGGGAGCGTCCAGGACCAATGAAACGGGATGGGTGCAGGGGTCGGAGGGACGATAAGCCGGGTTCTGTACCGCCCTCTCGGACGGTGACGGCCATCGATCTGAGCGGCCTACCCGGAAGTCGAGCGCGGCGGGCCACCGCGTCCTTCCCTACATGGCCTTGCTCCGGATGGGGTTTGCCGTGCCGCCCCGCTCGCGCGGGAGCGCGGTGGGCTCTTACCCCACCGTTTCACCCTTACCGACGGCGCGAGCGCCGCCGGCGGTTTGTTTTCTGTGGCACTTTCCGTCACCCCGAAGGGTGCCTCGCGTTGCGACCGTCACCGGTCCCTCCGCGAGCATCCTGCCCTGTGGAGCCCGGACTTTCCTCCAGCCGCGCCACCCGCTGGGCGGGCGTACGGCCGGCGACCGTCTGTCCGACCGGCCCCTGCGATGCTTTAAGATGCACGTCGATGGCCCGATTGGCCAGTTCGTCGGCGCGCGCGTTCTCGTCCCGGCGAACGTGCCGGATCGTGACGCCGGCGGCTCGATCGAGGATCTCGGCCACCGCCCCGTGGCGGTCGGCGAGGTCGGCGTTCTTGACTCGATACTGACCGTTGAGCTGGCGCACGACGAGCTCGGAGTCGCAGTAGACTTCCAGGTGCGTGGTGCGGTCGGGTCCGGCCGCCGTCAGCGCGTGCAGGAGCGCCTCGTACTCGGCCTGGTTGTTGGTGCGCTCGCCGAGGTACGCCGAGCCCTCCTCGACCAGCTCGCCTTCCAGGGTCTCGATCACCCAGCCGGCACCGGCCGGGCCTGGATTGCCCCGCGCGGCACCGTCGCTGTGCAGGATGAGGAACCGCTCGGTCACCCGGCCGCTTCGGCGGCGGAGGTCTCCGATTCAGCGTACACGAGGACGCCACACGCCTCGCACACGTGGAGCGAGCCCGAGTGCCTGATCTCCTGGACCACTTGCGGAGGCATCCGGTTGTGGCAGGAACCGCACGCCTGGCCCCGCAGGGCGACCAGGGCCGGAAAGCGGTTGACCCGCCGCAGCCGGTCGTAGAGCCGGACGAGATTTCTGTCCACGACCGGCTCGACCTCCCCGCGCCGTCTTCCTTCCGCCTCCAGGGCGCGCGCGATCTCTGACTCCTCACTCTGCAAAGTGCCGAGCTCCTCGGCGGCCGCTGCCCGCTTCTCCTCGAGCTCGGCGTCGATCTCGGCCATCCGGCGCTCGCATTCCTCGCGGGCGCCCATGAGCTCCAGGATCCGGCTCTCCAGATCACCGATCGTTCGCTTGGCATTCTGGATCTCGGTCAGGAGCGCGCTGTAGGCGACGTTGGTCTTGACCGCGTTGAGCTGGCTCTCGTAGCGGGCGCGACGCTCCTGCTGGACATCGAGCTCGTTCTCACGAGCCCGCCGGTCGAGACGCCCGCGCTCGACGACCTCGGTGAGCTCCGATCGCTCCTGCTCCAACGCGATGATGTAGCGCGAGACCTCCGACCGGCGCTCGGGAATCGCCGCCTGACGGCCTTCCAGCCCGGCGATGCGGATATCGATCTCCTGCAACGCGAGCAGTCCCTCGACCGGCGAGATCATGCGACGACCCCCAAAAAAAGAAGGTGTACCCTGGGGTACACCTTCGTGGAAGCGGACCGCCGGCCGGCGGCGCTGCTGCACGCGGCCGGACGGGGACCAGGCGCCTTTCGCGCCGGGCAATCCCGGTTCATGCCCCTCTCCCCTTCGTGCTGGCGGCCTTTCGACTCACTCGATCGAGAAGTTACGTCATTGGCCCGGCGGGGCAAGCGCGATCGACCACGGGACGCGTTCTGCAGCTTCACTCGGCCCAGAACAGGATCCGGTCGAGGGCCTCCTCCCAGAAGCCCCGGTCGTCGCGGAAGCGGCGGTCGCGCACGATCACCGGCGTGTCGTCGTCCCAGAAGATCACGCGACCGTCATCGAAGAAGACGTCGTCCCGGTCCCCCAGGCCGAACCCCTTCTCGAGGCACCAGCTCCGGCCCCACACGGGATGGCCCGCACCCGATCGGCAGAAGGCCGGGCCCCGGCCGCGGTTCGCGCGGAAGCGTCGGTCGATGCCGTCGTCGTCGATGACGATGATACGGCCATTCCCGTCCCGCAGGATGATCCGGCCGTCCTCGCGCCGGTCGCGACGGTCGTCTCGACGATCCCCACGGATGACGATCCGACCGTCGTCGTCGCCGCGGCGTGGCCGGCGGATCACGACGCCCCCGTCGTCGTCATCATCATCGTCGATGACGATGACCCGGTCGCGATCCCGATCGTTCTGCTTCTTCACCTGGCCAGGGGGACCCCCCGCGTGCTTGTCGTGCCCGCGGGCCTTGCCGCGCCCCTGGGCATACGCGTCGAGCGGCGCCGCGGCGATCATCGCCACGACCACGCCCATCAGCCCGATCTCCATCACTCGCATGGACATTCTCCTCCCCTGCCGGGCGGCCCTGACCCTATACCCTCGGTTCGCGGGGCGGGTCCGCTGGCCCGACCCCGTTCGTGGTTGTTGGAATCCTTGGTCTCCAACCGGGATCGGCCCCTTGTGGTTCCCGTTTTCGCGTCGCCGGGCCGATGGCGGGGGGCGTCCAGCGGTCCCGGCGGGGTCGCGGATGGATGCGGGCGAGACCGATGAACGCCCGTCGCACCGCGATCGTCACTCCCCTATCGTCATTCCCCGGGTGATATACTCCACGCGTGCCGTGCGGGCGCCGGGAACCCGCTCTCCACCGTCGACCGTCTCCCGGAAGGAGCAAATCGCATGCAGCTCTCCACCGCCGCCCTGGCCGCCCGGATCGCCTTCGCCGTGGCGACCTTCTCTCCATCGACCGTGGCGATCGCCCAACCGAGCGGAGCCGAGCTCCCGACCCTGGAGTACCGCATCGACCTGACCGAGCGTGCCGACGACCGCTTCCGGGTGACGCTGTCGATGGACAGCCTCCCGGCCGGGAGCGCGGTGCTCCAGTTCGCCGCGACGGCTCCCGGCACGTACCAGATCATGGACGTCGGACGCTTCGTCGACGGGCTCCGCGCGACCGACGCGGAAGGAGAGGAGATCCCGGTCGAGCGCGTCTCGACCAACCAGTGGCAGGTCTCCGATCCGGCGCGTGTCCGCGAGGTGTCGTGGACGGTCGCCGAGACCTGGGACACGCCGGTCGAGGCGAACCGCATCTACCCCATGGCCGGCACGTCGATCGAGACCGACCACGTGCTCTTCAACGCCCACGCCGTCCTCGGCTTCCCGAGCGGGCTGCAGGACGCGCCGATCGAGCTGGCGCTGACGGTGCCCGACGGCTGGACGGTGGGGACGGCGCTCGAGAAGGCCCCCGACGGAGACTACATCGCCCAGGACTACGACTTCCTCGTCGACTCGCCGATCCTGGCCGGCAACCTGACCGTGGCCCACACCGAGGTGACCGGGGTTCCGATCGAGATCTACACGTATTCGGCGGGTGACGGGATCCGCTCGGAGCAGCTCCTGGAGTCCATGAAGTCCATGCTCCAGGCCGCGGGCGCGTTTCTGGGCGGTCTCCCGGTGGACCGCTACGTCTTTCTCTATCACTTCGAGGGAGCCCCACAGCCAGGGGCGGTGTACGGAGCCTGGGAGCACTCGTACTCGTCCGAGTACGTCTTCCCCGAGGTGCCGTTCTCGGAGGGATTCGGTCAGACCCTGAAGGACGTCGCGGCCCACGAGTTCCTCCACATCGTGACGCCGCTCAACATCCACAGCGAGATCATCGAGAACTTCGACTTCGAGAAGCCCGTACCCTCGCGGCACCTGTGGCTCTACGAGGGCGTCACCGAGTGGGGCGCCCACGCCTCGCAGCTGCGGTCCGGGATCAAGAGCCCGGCGGAGTACCTGGACGCGATGGCGCAGAAGATCGCCGTCGACAGGCAGCTCTTCGATCCAGGGTACAGCCTGGAGAAGCTGGCCCTCACCTCCTACACACCCGAGGGCCAGGCCCAGTACGGCAACATCTACCAGCGCGGGGCCCTGGTCGCCGGGCTACTGGACATCCGCCTGCTCGAGCTGTCGAACGGCGAGCACGGGCTCCAGGACCTTCTCCTGGAACTCATGGACCGGTTCGGGAAGAACCGCCCGTTCGAGGATGACGAGCTGTACGGGGTCCTGGTCGAGATGACGAATCCGGCGATCGCGGAGTTCTTCGAGAAGTACGTCCGGGGCGCCGAGCCGCTCCCATTCGCCGAATTCTACGGCAAGCTCGGTATCGATTTCATCGACGACCCGGAGCAGCCGCGGTTCGAGATACGCGACGACCCCACCGCCGAGCAGGCGCGTCTGAGGGCTGTCTGGCTCGGCGAGAGCGAACCGCCGGCGTCGTAAGGAGCCGTCGAGGAGACCGCGCGATCACCGGGTGTCGGAGAGCGGGATCTTTCGCTCCTTCCCGAACTCGTCCAGGAGGATCCTGCCCCCGGTCATCTCGTAGACGGTGCGGGCTCCGACCCGGATCTCCACATTGGGAAGGTCCACCGGCACCGCGACCCGATAGCTCGCTCGCGAACCTCGATTCTGGACGCGGACGGAACCGTCCCCGACGACGAAGCCGACGGAGTCGCTCCGCACCTCGACCCGCGCCGTGTCTCCGCCGGCCTGGATGAGCTCGATCGACCCTTCGGTCTGCCCAGCCTCGAACACCACCTCCAGGCGGCCACTCGGGACCCACGCGACGCCGGTCTCCTGCCCCCAGGGGTCGGACGCCGCCGCCCTCGCGGGACGCTCGGGCTCGGGTCCGCGCACGATCCCCTCGACGGCCTCCCTGAGTGGCGAGCCGGGAACGATGGCGGCGACCACGGCGCCCACCACCAGCAGGCCCGCCAGCGAGGCCGCCAGGAGCGCCCGGTGACTGCCCGTCGTCTGCGGAACGGTTCGCCGCTCTGCCTCCCTGATCACTTCCTCGACCGCTGTCTGTGGAGCCTCGCGATCGAGCGTCCGGAGGAGTCCGGCCGTCCGCTCCAGCTCGAGCTCCAACGCCTCCCTGCGCGCCAGACACGCCTCGCAGGTCTCGAGGTGGGCGAGGACACGCCTCGATTCCCGCTCGTCCAGCTCGCCGTCGATCAGCGCCTGCAGCTCGCCGTCACCCGGATGCATCGGCCTCCTCGTAAGCGGTCCGGAACGCCCGCGTCGCACGGACGATCAGCTTGCCGACCCCCGATGCCCGGTAGTCGAGGGCGCTCGCGATCTCCTGGTACGAATGACCCTCGTATCGCATCAGGAGGGCTTGACGATAGCGGTGCGGCAGGCGGTCCAGGGCCCCCCGGACGCGCCGTCTCCGCTCCCGGATCACGAGCTCTTCGTCGGGAGCCGGCTCCGGCTCCGCGTACATGAACAGCGTGGGTTGGGACTCATGCAGGCTTCTCCTCCGGCTCCTCTTCCGGTGCTCGTCCCGAACGAGATTGTTCGAGACGGCCGCCAGCCAGGCCCGCCGGTCCCTCGGCCATTCCCCTCGCTGATACAGCCGCACAAAGGCCTCCTGGGCGATATCCTTGGCCAGGGCTGGATCCCCGGTTAGACGGTTCAGGTAACGGAAGAGCCCTTCGAACTCCTCCGTGAAGATCCGCCGGAAGCCCTCCGCGAATGCCTCGTCGCGACTCACGTCCCGCTCTCACCCATCCACCGAGATCTCCATACAGGGAACGCGCGAGGCGTCGATTTCTTGGCGCCGGAGCGCGTGGATCAGCGAGGCTTTCGGGGATTCAGAACCGCCACTCGACCCCGAACAGGAAGGATCTCGGCAGGAGAGCCAGGTCCCGGGTCGCGCCTCCGGAGGATGCGAGCTGGCGCCCGAGCACGTTCCCGTGGTCCAGAACGTTGAGGACGTCGAGATACGTGGTGATCGAGCCGTCCGGACCGGCGCCGTCGTTGCGCCACTGCCGGCGGATGCCCAGATCCAGACGGAAATAGGCGGGGAGCCGATCCCCGTTGAGGGCCCCGGGCGCGCGGACCGGGGTGCCGCTGAACTCGACCTCGCCGGTGAGCTGGTCGAAGACCTCCCAGTCGAAGCCGTCCGCCAGCGGGCTGGTCGGCGGCCCCGCCGCGGCCTGGAAGGCGCTCGTCAAGGTGGTCACCGGCGTGAGCCGCCAGGAGGCCTCCATCGCCAGCGAGCGATTGCGCTCGAACCGGGGCCGGTAGGTGAGGTCGCCGGCCGTCCTGCGGGCCGAGCTCAGCTCGATCACCGTCCGCGCGTCGACCCGATCTCCCTCGTAGGCGAGCACCAAGCCGATCCCGTGAGCCCGACCCCGCCCGCGCCCGAAGCCGGCCGTCGCATACGGTTGATCGGTCACCGGGGCGACCAGGACGAGGCCGTCCATCCACCGTACGTAGCCGTCCAGCGTCAGAAGCAGTCGATCGGCGAGCTTCGCCTCGAGCGCCGCCGCGAGCTGGTCGGACCGGGCCAAGGGAATGCCGCTCGCGCCCGCCCCGACCAGCGGCTCGATGGCGTAGGCGGCGTTGAGCAGCGACTCCTCGTTCGTGAGCGACTGGACGACCTGATGAACACGGCCGAAACCACCGGAGAGGGTCAACCGGTCGCTCGGCCGGTAATGGAGCGAAAGCCGCGGCTCGAATTTGAATCCCGCGCTTTCGACGTGGATCGCCCTCACCCCGCTGTTGATCAGCCAGCGGTCCCGCGGAATCCAGCGCTGCTCGAGGTACGAGGAGACGAGCGCCGGGCGTGCCTCGAGGGCATAGCCAGGCTCCGGCGGCTGGTCCCTCTCTCCGATCGTCCGGCTCGCCGTCTGGTAGAACGACTGGAGCCGCTCGACGGCCACGCCTAGCCGACCGACGCTCGAAGCGTCCCTCCAGGCGAGGTCGCCCGATACGCCCCAGTGGACCAGGCGGTTGTGCATCCGATGGCGCTCGGTGACCGATCCCCACTCGATGTTCGAACGGGAAGCGGCGCGGAACAGCTTGAGCTGCATCTCCGAGCCATCGTCCGAGGACCCGGTCCACGAGATCGCGTCGGTTCCGCTCGACCAGCCGACGGAGTTGTGCAGGTCCGGGAACCCTTCGGGGAATCCGGTAGGGCCGCCCTCTTCACCGGCGAAAGACGACAGCCAGTTGTCGGTGTGGAGCGAGACGACCGCCAGCGCACCGCCCAGGACGTCCACCTCGACCTTGCCCAGGACGTCCTCGAACCCGCTGTCCTCGGTTCGGCGGGCATAGCCTCGCCGGATCAGATCGTACGTGGTCCGCCGGCCTGCCAGCAGGACCCCCCCGTCCACGCCCGGCAGCGGGCTCTGGAGCGCTAGACGGATGTCGGGGATGCCCACTCCGCCCCGCACTTCGAGGCCTTCCCGACCCGCGGTGCGGGTCTCGACATCGACGACGCTGGAGAGTCGACCCCCATACCGCGCCGGGAGAACACCCGTGTGGGCGACCATCCGGGAAACGGCGTCCGGAGGAATGGCCGAAAGGATCCCGCTCGTGTTGTAGCCGTTGTAGACGGGAACGCCGTCCAGCAGGATCAGGTTCTGGTCCGCCGAGCCTCCTCGCACGTGGAGCTGGGTGGCGTTCTCCTCCGCCATGTCGATTCCGGCGATGGTCCTCAAGGGAGTGAGGACGTCCGGCTGTCCGACGAGCGGGCTGGACCAGATGACGTCGGCCGACAGCTCCCGTGAGCCGATCTCGGGCAGGCCGCTGGACAGAAGCGCGGGAAGACTCCCGACGTCCGGGCCCGTCGCCACGACCGAGATGCCCGGCTGGACGACAAACCGGGTTCTCAGCCTGACATCGAGATCGAGCCCGCCCTTCTGGGGGACAGTTATCGTGAGGCTCAGGGGATCATAGGCGAACCGCGAGAACCGGATATCGTGTTCGCCCGGCTCGAGCCCGCCGATCTCGTAGCGGCCGTAGGCATCGGACCACGTGAACCGATTCTCGGCGCGGAGCTCGACCTGAACGCCGGCCACCGGCTCGTTCCGGTCCGAAAGGATGGTTCCACGGACCGATCCACTGCCGACGACGGGCCCGATCGCCGTGACCAAGATGAGGGCGAATTCGATCATCCTTCAGGCCGTCCCCCTCTCGAAGGCGCCCTCTAATATAGGGGTTCGGCCCGACTTCGTCTCCTATTCCGGCGTCTTCCTGACCTGAATGCTGAACCTCCCGTCGTTCATCACATCGCTGACGCCGAAACCAAACTTGTAGCCGCGGATGACTCCGCCGAGCCGGAGTCCGAGCCGGCCGTCGATCGCGTCGTCGACCCTCAAGCCCATGTCGAAGCCCGCCACCCGCCGCTCGACGGCCACCCGGAGCTTGCCGTCCACGGCCGCCTCGAGGTCAGGGTCGACCGAGAAGTCGCGCGTCGCCCACCGTGTCGAGGTCTCGACCCGCTGATAGAGGCCCTCGAAACGGTCGTAAACGCCGACCAGCCTCTCGTACCAACGAAACATCCGGCTGCCTTCCCAGCGCTGGACGAACGCTACGCCGACCCGCGTCCCGACATCCTCCACATCGTCCCCGTCCTCCCCTCCGATGGGGGCGTCGAAATCCTCGGCGAACTGCCGCTGGAAGGCCTCGAAGCGGGCGCCGACATCGATCTCGACCACGCCCGCTTCCTCGGGGACCGGCGTCGACCAAAGGCCCGACCGTGTCGCCAGCGCCTCGTACAGGGTCAGTGCCGGCACGGCGCGCTCTGGCGCCGCTCCCGGCGTGTGCTGCGCGGGCGAGGGCCGGGCCGCCGCGACGGCCAGGACGGCGACCAGTCCCAAGGCCCGCGCGCTCCGCCTCATCGCTGGCTCACCAGCTCCAAATCTTCGTCAACGAGGATTCCGACGCCCTTGGCGTAGACCTTGTACTCCTCTTCATCCTCGAGCGGGTTGGATTCCAGAAGCCGCATCGTTTCGGTGAAGGTCCCGGCCGGCACCTCGACCGACTCTCCCAGTTCGACGACCTCGCCTTCGTCGACGGCGCCCGGCCCGACCTCCATCTGGAACCGCATCCCGGGCTGGGGATCGGCCGGCATGATGATCCCCGGGCGGCTCTCCGGGGCGTCGGCCCGCCACTCCGACTCGTGGGAGACGACTTCGCCGTCCTCGTAGTTGTCGACGTCCTCGCCGAAGTAGCAGACCGTTCCGTCGCTCGCCTGGGCAAAAAAGTTGCGGGAGACCTCGACGATCTCGCCGTCTTCGAACTCGCGCTCCTCGATGACCCGCGTCGTGACACCGGCGACCGTCTCGGTCTCGTCCAGCACGGTGATCACGACGCGCTCGTCACCGCCCTCCAGGACCCACTCCGAGCCCACCGCCATCGGGAAGTACGGGTTGGTCGACTCCAGGGTGAAACCGCCCGCGGAGGGCGAGCACAGGGATAGGTCCAGGGTCGTCCCTTCGTCCTGCGCGGCCCCAGAGCTGACCCCTCCCAGCGTCAGGAGGAAGGCCAGTCCGAGAGACGTGCATCTGGGGACGGGCTGATTCTTGAGGAAGCTTTTCAGCTCGAGACTCTCGTCCATCACGAGAACCACCTCCAAGGCCGTAGATCTTCTAGGATCCACAGATCTGCTCGCTGATTTCGGTCTCCGGTTCTCCGTCGCCGACGGTGAAGCCGGTTAGCACCAGGGGACCGTCGATGATGATGCCGAAGTCCTTGCCGAAGACTTTGTAGTCCCCCTTCCCCTCGTCCGCATTGAACTCCCGGAAGCGGATCGTCTCGGTGAACGTGTCGAACGACGGCACCGTGACGGGACCGGATCCGACGATCTTGGCGAAGTCCTCCGCGATGGCTTCAGCGACCTCCTGCTGGAACGTCATACCCGGATGCGGGTCGGAGGGCATGAGGATCCCCGGCTTGTTCACATCCGGAATGTCCTGGGCGCACCAGCGCCCTTCGTGATCGACCACTTCTCCTTCCTCGACGTCGTCGACATCCTCACCCAGGTAGCACACGGTCCCATCCGCTGTTTCGGCGAAGTAGTTCCACGAAATCTCGACCACCTCGCCGTCCTCCGACTCCCGCTCCTCGATCACCCGGGTCTCGACTCCGTCGATGGTCCTGGTTCGATCGAGGATCGTCATGACCAGCTCGATGGAGGCATCGTCCTCCTCGCCCTCCAACGTCCACTCGCTACCTACGGGGGCGATCGGGAAGTAGGGGTTCGTGGAAGTCAGGGGAGACGGGAAGTTCGCAGTCGTCGGCGAGCAGATGGATATGTCCAGCTTCTTTTCCGAATCCTGCAGGGCGAGCGGCTCCTCGAACTCCGCCAGGCTGCTTGGCGGCCCCTCCTCACAAGCCGCGAGAAGTCCGAACGCGCCCGCGATGCAGAGAGCGATTCCCTCGGGACGAACCATGGCGTCCTCCTTTCGCACGCGTTATGCCCCTTGATGGTGGAACGCGCGAGCGAGACCGGTTGTGGCGGGATGGGTCGGCGTCATGGAATCACTCCGAGCTCACGAGCCCTCGGTCTCCCGTTCCTCGACCACCCGTGTGTCGACGCCGGCCACGAGCTCGATCTCGTCGAGGACCCGGATCTCGACCCGGATCGTGGCTCCGTCCTCCTTGCCCTCGAGGATCAGCTCCGAGCCCACGACCAGCGGGAAATACGAATTCGTCGACGACGTCGTGAAGCCGCCACTGGAGGGGGGAGTGTGTGGCCGGGCAGGCGGCTTACGCTGGACTTGTCCGGACCGGACCGAGCACTTCAAGCACAAGACTGCCAAGCCGAAAAGGCTGTCACACCTCCCTGCTATTGTGAAGCGTTCGGGTCGTCCGAGCTGACGTCGACGCCCCTTTTCCCAACCCTCGGGCCAGGACTGGAGGACGATGCTCCCGCTTCTGAGCCACTGGCGGCACGCAATGCGTCCGCATCGAAGGACCTGACCGAAAGGAGACCAGAATGCAGAAGCTCTCTTCCCGCGTTGTTCTCATCATGGCCAGCCTGGCCTTCCTGGTAGCGGCTTGCAGCGAGCAGGGTGTACCCACGGACGCCGCGCTGGGTGACCCGGATGGCCGGGCTGTGGTCGCCGCGGCCTACGTCTTCCCCAGCACCAACGACGCCAACCGGTTGGCCGGCTTTCCTCACGTCAACCAGGTCAGCGTTGGCATCGGCCAGGTGACCCTGGAGTTCGTGAACGAGACCAACTCCCTGGCCTTCTTCGAGTATCGGATCGACGGCGCGGTCCTGACGAGCGGCGATCCGCACCCAGTCGTCACCGGCGACTTCATCTACGATGGAATCTGCGTCGATAATCGCAGCAGTGGAGCCGTCTGCGGAGGCCCTTTGAGCTCCAAGACCCAGACGTTCACAGCTACCGAGAAGGTCGAGGTCCGCCTGGCGCTCGGCGGAGAGCGCGACTGGGACTTCGACTGGGTGACGTTCGAGGTGCTCCCCGACGCCCAGTCCAAGGACGACTGCATCGAGAGCGGCTGGGAGGCCTTCGGCTTCGAGAACCAAGGCCGGTGCATTCAGTTCGTCGAGACCGGCAAGGACAGCCGTAGCTAGCGCCCACCCGTCGGTGACAGACGAACCCGGTGGGGGATCCTCAATCGGGTCGATTTACAGTGGTGGGCGGTGAGGGACTTGAACCCCCGACCTCCTGCATGTGAGGCAGGCGCTCTGCCGGCTGAGCTAACCGCCCAGGAAGGGGACCGGAAGCTACGCGGACCCCCGCAACCCGTCAACGAATCGTCGGTGCGGATTCACCGGCTCAGAGGACCGGACTCAGGCTCAGCCGCTGTCCCGTCCCGAGAAACTCCTGGACACACACCTCGCCGGGAGCGGCGGGATGCGTTCCTTCGAACGTGAGCATCGAGCCGTCCTGGACATCGAGACGCCGGCCGAGGGCCGAGACTTCGAAGATCAGCACCATGAACGACACGATGTCGACGCCCTCGATTTGGACCGTCGCCGGACCGGAGACTTCGAAGAAGTTCTGGCTGTTCAGCCCCCCGGTCAGGAGGGCGTCGTCTCCGAACCGGACCTCGAGGTCGTCGGTCGTTCCGGAGATACTCACGCGGCTGAAGATCGTGTCCTCGATTTCGTCACAGGTATCCAAACTTTCCACAATCGTGAGATTGAACTCCCCGGTGAACCCCAGGTCGTCCTCTTCGCAGGCCAGGACGGCACCCAGCAGCAGGACGTGGGGAAGGGCCTTCAGGATCGAACGCATGGATGAGGCTCCTGTCTCTGGATGACGGTCTGGGCCCGGCTGGATTCGAACCAGCGACCCTCGGATTATGAGTCCGGTGCTCTGACCGCTGAGCTACGGGCCCTATGGATGCTCGATCAAGGAATCCGAGAAAGCGACTGGAAGTTTAACCTCCGAGGGCGTTTGCGGCTTCCCCGCGGGACGCCGGGACCCGCTATTCCTCGTAGTAGCGCAGCAGCTCCTTGCACTTCGAAGGATGGCGCAGTTTCTTGAGCGCCTTCGACTCGATCTGGCGCACGCGTTCGCGCGTGATGTTGAAGATCGATCCGACCTCCTCGAGCGTGCGCGGGCAGTCGTCGCCGATCCCGAAGCGCAGGCGGATGATCTTCTCCTCGCGCTGGCTGAGCGTGTGGAGAACCAGGTTGACGCTCTCCCGCAGCATCGTGAAGGCGGTCGTGTGGGAGGGGCTCAGGGAGCCGCGGTCCTCGATGATGTCGGAGATCTGGGTGTCCTGGCCGGACTGGATCGGGCGGTCGAGCGAGATCGGCTCCTGCGCCACCTCGAGCACGGACTTCACCTTCTCGAGCGGCAGGTCCAGGGCGCTGGCGATCTCCTCGGGCGTCGGCTCGCGGCCGGTGGCCTGCACCCTACGGCGGACATAGCGGTTGACTTTGTTGATCGTATCCACCATATGGACCGGGATTCGGATCGTCCGCGACTGCTCGGCGATCGCGCGCGTGATCGCCTGCCGGATCCACCACGTCGCGTATGTCGAGAACTTGTAGCCCTTCCGATAGTCGAACTTCTCCGTCGCCTTGAGAAGCCCCGAGTTCCCCTCCTGGATGAGGTCGAGGAACTCGAGACCGCGGCCGATGTAGCGCTTGGCCACCGAGACGACGAGCCGGACGTTGGCCTCGACCATCCGCCGGCGAGTCGCCATCACCTGTCTCTGGAGCTTCGCGATCTCGGCCAGCAGGGCGTGGTATTCGGCCCGGTTCAAACCGGTCTCGCGTTCCAGATCCCGCTGTCGCCATTCCACGTTCGTCGCGCCGTCCCACGAGCGCAGTGCCTCGATCAGATACTCGATCTGGGAGGGGTGGAGCGGCAGGCCGACGAAAAACGCCCGCACACCACACATCCCCTCGAAGGCCTCCTTGCCCCTGCTTCCCCTTCGCGCGGTACGCTCGAAGGTGGCGCGGCAATCGCGCCATGCCGTTTCCTGGTCACGCAGGGTGTCGACCAGGCGCCGGGTGGCAGACCCGCCGCCCGGTCCACCGTCGCCATTCTCGTCGCTAGCGTCCTCCTCGTACTCGTGGGTCAGGAAGGCTTCGACCCGCAGCTCCCCATCGGCCACGCGCCCGCCCTGCTCGAAAGCCCGCTCGATCGAGGACCAGGACCGGAAGACGAGCTCGCGCAGCGCGTCCTGGCCGTCGGAGATGGTCTTCGCCACCTCGACCTCCTCTTCAGGAGTGAGCAAGGCCACCTTCCCCATCTCGTGGAAATAGAGCCGGATCAGATCGTCGTGGGGTCGAGCGGAGTGCGGGGCGAGCCGGGACGAGGTCCGCTCCTGGGCCTCTCGCAGGTCGAGAATCGCCCTGTCGATGGCTTCGGAGTCGGGGAAGCCTCTTGGCTCGTCGGCGGGATCGGCGGAGGGGTCTGGAGCGACTGAGGGCATGGCTTCAGGGGGACTCGTGGAAGCGCGTCAAAAAGAAGGAAGTTACCCCTGGCGGGCTGGCTGTCAACGCGGTCACGACGAACCGGTCCTCACTCGGTCGAGCGGGCGGGATGATGACGCCCACGCCGGATCTCGCGTCGCAGTCGACTCCGGTCGACGGCGTCTGCGAGCGGCTCCCCGGTCGGCTGGAGCTCGGGCAGCACCCCGCGCTCGACCGCCTTGAGCTGGAGCCGCCGGAGGCTGTCGCGAAACGCCTCGTCGGAGAGCGGGAATCCCTGTTCCTCGCGCCAGACCTCGAGTTCGGCCAGCACACGCTGGATGGCCGGATCCTCGCTCGAGACGAGCCGCTCGCCGGCCGCGGTCGAGGGGCTGTCGGCGAGTCGACGGAAAACGTCGGCGTACGCAGTCACCTGGAAGAATTCCGGAGCCACGGCCTGTTTCGCCTCGGCGAGCCAGTGCTCCCCGGCGAGGGCGTGAAGCAGGAGATAGCGCTCGTCCTGGACTTCGGGGGGTACGATGCCGCGCGGCGAACGTCCTCCGGCCGGGGCCGGTTTCGCCGGGCGAGCCGTTCCCAGGCCCTCGCTGGCGGGTTCACGGCGAGACCCGCGCCGGCCGGGCTCCCGATCGGGAACCTCCAGCGCCTCGCGGGGCACGTGGAGCCCGCTCGCGACGCGGTCGACGTAGAGCGCTCGCGTAACCGGGTCGGGGACCCTTGCCACGCTCTCCATGAGACGGCGTACGGCCCGCCGCTTCTTCATCACGTCCGAGAGATCCACCCGCTCGGCGATGAGCGCGATCTTGGCGTCGATCACGTCTTCGCTCTTCTCGAGAGCCTCCTCGAAGGCAGCCGGGCCGCCATCGCGCACGAGCTGGTCGGGATCCATGCCGGCCGCTATACGCACGATCCGGACCGCAAAGCCCGCTCCCAACAGGAGATCCGCGGCCCGGAAGGCGGCGCGCTCGCCGGCCGGATCGCCGTCGTTGGCCAGATAGGCCGTCCGCGTGTAGCGCCGGAGGATACGGGCCTGAGTCTGGGTCAGGGCGGTTCCCAGGGGCGCGACCACGTTACGGAAACCCGCCTGCGCGAGACCCACGACATCGAAGTTCCCCTCGACGACCACGACGGCACCAGCCCTGCGGATGGGACCGCGAGCCAGGTCGAGATTGTAGAGCATCGACCCCTTGCTGAAGACGGGCGTGTCCGACGAGTTCAGGTACTTCGGCTCTTCGTCGTCGAGCCGGCGCCCGGAGAGCGCGACGACCTTGCCGCCGACGGTGCGGATCGGACAGCATACGCGCCCTCGGAAACGGTCGTACCACCCACCGGTCCGATCGCTTCGCGCCGCCAGCCCCGCCTCGGCCAGGGTCTCGACGTCGACCTTCTGCCTCTTCGCCTCCTCGATCAACGCCTCCCACGAGTCGGGAGCCCAGCCGAGCAGGAACATCTCCCACGTCTCGCGGCGAATCTTCCGCCCTTCGAGATAGGCCCGAGCCGGCTCGCCGTCGTCGGCCTCGAGCAGCCGCCGATGGTAGAACTCCGCCGCCAGCCGGTTCGCGAGGTAGAGCGCGGCGTGGGGATCCGGCCCCTCAGCGGCGGCCGGCTCGGGGATCTCGACGCCGACCCGGTCGGCGAGAACCCGGGCGGCGTCCGGAAACTCGAGCTTCTCGTGCTGCATCAGGAAGGTGAAGGCGTTCCCCCCGGCCTGGCAGCCGAAGCAGTAGTACATCTGCTTCTCCGGGGTCACCGTGAAGGAGGGCGTCTTCTCGGCGTGGAAGGGACACAGGCCGACGAAGTTGCGGCCGCGCTTCTTCAGCTCCACGACCTCACCGATCACCTCCACGATGTCGGCCCGGTCGCGGATCTCGTCGACGACATGGTCGGGAATCGGCACTCTACGCCTCCCCGTCGGGTCCCGTCATCGTGGCGATCGTCACCCCGTCTCCCCCTTCGTTCCAGTGGCCCAGCCGGAACTCCCTGACGTAGGGATGTCGATCGAGGAGCTCCGCCACGCGGCGCCGCAGGACGCCCGTGCCCTTGCCGTGGATAAAACGGACGCTGGGTCTCCCCGTATGGTAGGCGCGCTCGAGCGCGCCGGCGAGCGGGAACCCTACCTCGTCCGCGCTGAGCCCCCGCAGGTCGATCTCCAGCGGCACCGTCTCCAGGGTGGTCTCGACCTCCGCGCCGGCTTCGGCCGTCGCCACGGGACGTTCGGTCGCCGGCTCGACGACCTCGCATTCGGTCAGCCGGCACGTGATCCGCACCTGGCCCGCCTGCACGGCGGCCGTATCCTCCTCGCGATCGAGCTCGACGACAACGCCGACGACGTCGTAGCGCGGGATCCGGACGCGGTCTCCCACGCCAGCGGTCGGGACCGACCGGGTGCGGAGGGCGGCGTCCCGCTCGACCCGCAGCGACTCGGCGACCCGTTCGGCGCCACGCGCCAGCTCGCGCGCCTGGTCGGCTGCCGCCTCGGCCTCGGCCAGGGCGGACGTCCGTTCGCGGACCTTCCGCTGCTGCTCGCGGATCTCCCGGCGCAGCCGGCCGAGCTGCTCCTCCAGGGCTGTCAGGCGGCGCTCGGCGTTCTCCCGCCGCTCCTCCGCCTCGGCCGCTATCCGACGGGCGCGCGCGGTCTCGGCCTCCCCGATCGCCCGGCGCTCTTCCTCCAGGGCGACCCGTGCCTCCTTGTATCGCCGCTCCTCGGCGGTCAGGCGATCGATCACCTCTTCGACCTTCTGGACACCGCTCTCCAGCCCCTCCCGAGCCGCGTGGACGATGGCCGGGGAGAACCCCCAGCGCTCGGCCAGCTCGATCCCGAACGAGCGCCCCGGAACTCCCTGGACAAAGCGATACAGCGGTTGGTTCCGTTCCAGATCGTACGCGAGCGACCCGTTCACGAGTCCCGGGCTCGCGGCCGCCACCACCTTGAGCGCGTGGTAGTGCGTGGTCACGATCGTGCGCGCGCCGCGAGCGGTCCAATCCTGGAGCAGCGCGGTAGCGAGCGCGGCGCCCTCGGCCGGATCGGTCGACGCGCCGATCTCGTCGACCAGGATCAGCGTCGAGCGACCGGCCGACTCCGACGCCTTCCTGAGCCGGGTGAGATGCGCCGTGAACGTGGACAGATCCTGGGCGATCGACTGCGTGTCGCCGATGTCGGCGATCACCGCCTCGTGCCAGGGGATCCTCGTCCCCGGGCCAACCGGCGGGACGATGCCCGACTGCGCCATGAGCACGACGGTGCCGACCGTCTTCAGCAGCACGGTCTTTCCTCCCGTGTTGGGCCCGGTGACGACGAGGGTCCGATCCCCGGGGCCGAGCTCGAGGTCGAGCGCCACCACCTCCCCGGTCGCCTCCTCCACCCGCGCCAGAAGGAGGGGATGGCGGCCGGCCACGATGTTCAGTCCGTCGCCACCCAGCACGGGCGCGCTTCCGTTCACGGAGAGCCCATAGCGCGCACGAGCCAGGACGGTCTCCGCGTGGAGGGCCAGGCGTGCCGCGTGCTCGAGCTCGTCCCGTTGCCCGGCGAGCGCGGCGGTCAGCTCCCTCAGGATCCGCTCTTCCTCGCGCCCTACCGCGAGCTCGGTCTGGCGCAAGGCGTTGTTGCCATCCACCGCCGCGTGCGGCTCCAGGAAAACCGTCGCCCCGGAGACCGACTCGTCGTGGACGATCCCCGGCACCTCGGAGAGGGCTTCCCGCCGGAGAGGAACCACGTAACGGCCCTCCCGCACCGTCGGCCGGCTGTCGGCCGCCACCAGCACGTGGGGGAGACCGGCCAGCAGTCCGTTCAACATGTCGACGAGGCGCTTCCGGTGGCTCCGGACCTCTCCGCGCAGCCGTTGCAGGTCGGCGCTGGCGGTGTCGACGAGACGCCCCTCCCGATCGAAAGCGTCGAGGATCCGACGCTCGAGGTCCGGCAGCGCGGGTGACTGTCGGAAGCGGGCGGCCAGCCGGGGCCAATCCTTGGACCCCTTCTGCAGATAGGCGGCCAGCTTGCGTACACTTTCCAGCGTCCGCGCCGCCGAGACGAGCGCCGGGCCCTCGACGGTGGCCCCGGCCGCGGCGAGAAGCCGGATCGTGCGGCGCTGGTCGACGACCCAGGGAGCGGGGAAGGCCGCCCGCTCGCCGAGGATCGCCATACCCTCGCCCACCTCGGCCAGCGCCCCGCGCGCTTCCTCCAGGTCGCCCAGCGGATGCCACGATCGGAGGACCTCGGCGGCGTACTCGGCGCTGGTGTGCCGGGCGACCCGCCCCAGGACCTCGCTCCACTCGAGAGCGGACCGCGTCTCTTCGTCGAAGATCATGGCTCGGCGGGCAGGCTCAGGAGAGGCGCTCGCGCACCTTCCGGTTGACCTCGGACCCCTCCACCCGCCCCTTCACCTGGGGCATCAGACGGCCCATCACCTTGCCCACGTCGCCGGGCCCGCTGCCGCCAACGGCGGCGATCGCGTCGTCGATCATCCGATCGAGCTCGGCCTCGTCGATCGCCTTCGGAAGATACTCTCCGATGATCGCCGCTTCGGTCGCCTCGCGCTCGGCCAGCTCCTGGCGCCCCCCCGAGCGGTACTGCTCCTCGGACTCCCGGCGCTGCTTGCGCGCCCGGGAGAGGACCTCGATCACGTCGCCCTCCTCGAGCGGGCGACCCAGCTCGATCTGCCGATTCTTGAGGTCGTTGGCCATCATCCTCAGGGTCGCCAGCCGCAGCTTGTCCCCGGCCTTGAGCGCCGCGTTCTGCTCCTCGCGGATCCGATCCTGGACATCGCTCATGCTTCGCTCCCGCAGTGGGCCATCAACCGGGAGGCCAGCGCATGGCGCGACCGCCCAGCAGGTGCAGGTGGAAATGGAACACGCTCTGCCCGCCGCCGGGATTGGTGTTGAAGACGAGACGATAGCCATCCTCGTCGATGCCGTGCGCGGCCGCGATCCTCGCGGCTCCCCGGACCATGGCGCCCACCAGATCCTCGTGCCGCTCTTCGAGGTCGTTGAGCGTCGCCACGTGTTCCCGTGGCACGATCAGGATATGGACCGGCGCCTGGGGTTCCAGGTCGGGGAAGGCGATCCAGTCGCTCCCTTCCTCGACGATCTTCGTGTCGATCTCGCCGCTCACGATGCGACAGAAGAGGCAGTCCGTCATACCCCGGCCTCGTGAGGCTCGGCGACGTTCAGCTTGCTCACCACGTCCACGAGCCCGTGAATGTCCTCGATCTCGAAGTCGGCTCCCGACTCCACCGTTCCGAACGTATCCCCGTAGCGAGCGAAGACGGTGCGGATTCCGACCTGGGTCGCCCCCACCATGTCGCGCTCCGGCCAGTCCCCCACCATCAGCGCCTCGCGGGCCTCCACCCCGAGCTCCTTGAGAGCCGCCCGGAAGGGCGCCGGGGAAGGCTTTCGTTCGCCGGTATCCTCGAACGTCACGACCACGTCGAACAGGTGGTGGAGGTTGAGGTAGCAGAGCCGCAGCCAGGCCTCCCGCCGCGGCGCGTCCGAGACCACGGCCAGTCGAAGGCCCGACTTGATGAGCTCCATGAGTGTGGCCGTGACGTGCGGATAGAGCACGAGTGCCGCCTCTCGCGCACGGCGATAGGCGACGATGCCCGAGGCCAGAATCTTGTGGTCGACGTGCCCCAGATGGGCTTCCAGGAAATCGTCGAAGACCCGCTGGTACTCGATCCCCTCCCGATCGTAGATGGCCTGGATCTCGCTTTCGGCAGCTCCGCGGTCGAGGGCCAGCCCGGCGTCGATCATGGCGTCGACCGCCGCGCGGATCGCCATCCGCTTCATCCTCATGAAGTCGACCAGCGTGTTGTCCAGGTCGAAGATGACGGCCCGGATCATCGGAGCCGCATCGGGAAGGCTACTTCAGCGACGGGCCCAGGGCGCGGCCGATCGAAACCTCGCCGTTGTCGATCCGCAGGTTGAACCCGCAATCCGGATTCGTGCAGACCCACGCCTTGTACTTCACGGACGCCCCTTCCCGCCCGTAGTCCGACAGCGGAACAAGGGTCCCGGTGCCGCATTTGAGACACGATGGAAACGGCTCGGTCATCCTCCTCGTCCTCCCCTCACTCCGAAAGCGGCAGCGGCTTTCCACCCCACGGATAGTTTCGCTCGAACACGTCGGCGAAGTCGAACACCTCGTCGAAGTCGTCACGCGAGTCACGCTCGTCCTTGGAGAGAACGCCGACCTCCAGGAGGTTGAACACGATCTCGCCGATGTCCCGTGTCGAACGGATACGCCAGTGCTCCAGGACGGTTCGCGCCAGCGGCCCGTACAACCGGAGGCCGAGCTCGCGGCATCCCTCGGCCAGCTCGCGCCCCGTGACATGCCGCCGCTGCGGCAACCGCTCGACGACCTGCTCGAGGGCGGCCAGTACGAAGGCGTACGCCCTTTCGTCGTAGCCTCCGTCCATCTCCGAGAGACGGTCACGTGTGGAGGCGTCCAGCCGCGTCATGCTCATCGGGATTCGATCGGCACTTCGACGGGCGCCTTCTTGGGCAGGCGGATGTGAAGGAGCCCATCGGCATAGGAGACCGAGATGTCCTCGGGTCGGATGGAGGCGGGCACACGGATACGGCGCTCGAACGAACCGACCGGGATCTCCATCTTGAAGTAATGCCGCTTCTCGCAGCACGGCTCCCGTCGAACGCCCTGCACGCACACCACACCCGGTTCGAGCTGGACGCCGATCTCTTCGGTCTTCATGCCGGGGATCGCCATGGTGATGTGGTAGGCGCGATCGGTCTCGTAAGCGTCGGTGGAGGGTCGCCAGCGGACACCCCGCAGCAGCCCGAAAGCGGGATTGGGGTGAAACCAATCGTCGATGTACGCCTCGACGTCGGCGATCAGCTCTTCGACGATGGTTTTTGCTTTCGGTTCTTCCTTCATCGCCTGGCCTTCGAGTGTGTTGCTTCGCGCTCATGGGATCGGACTTCACGGCTTTCGAGGAAGGTAGGAGACGGCCCCGCGGGCCGTCAAGAACGGCTCATGCGCGCGGCGCCAGATGGTCGTCCAGCCGCGTCGCGACGACCGTGCCGGCGGTGCTTTCCAGGAGCTCACGCCGGAACGCGTCCGCGCTTCGCTCCGGCACGCTGGCGATCAGTGCCACCCGGGCTCCGTATTCCGCCGAGCGTTCTCGCGCCTTGTGTCGGGCGAGGACTCGCTGCACGGCCGCCGTCGAATCGTAGGGGAATCCGATCCGGAAGGCCGACCACGGCTCGACCGCGTGCAGGAGCCCACCCTGGCGTGCGGCGGTCACCGCTCCCTCGGCCGCATCGGCGTACGCGCGCGTCAGGCCGCCGGTCCCGAGCTTCGTCCCACCGAACCAGCGCGAGACGATGCACGACGCGCCGACGATGTCGGCCCGCTCGAGCGCCCCCAGAATCGGCCGGCCCGCGGTTCCAGCCGGCTCACCGGCATCGAAACCCGCGCTTTCGACACGACCGTTCTTCCACACCCGATAGGCCCAGCAGTGGTGCGTGGCGTCCGGATGGGCCCCGGTTCGATCGACGAGGACCTCGCGAGCGGTGGTGCTTTCGCCGGCCGGCGAGAGCCGGGCCAGAAACCGCGAGCCCTTCACGCTGATCTGGGCCTCGGCGAACCCCGACGGCATTCTCACCGGCCCGGGCGGCAGCTGCTCGCTTCCCGCCCCCTGGCTTGGTCGACGGCGATCCTCGTCAGGAGCAGGACCGTCAGGAAGCCGGCCCTCGAGCGACGAACCGGGTACCCACGAAGGGGGTGGCGCCCATTTCCAGCAGCCGGCTAGACAGAGCCCGCGGCGGCCTGCTCGATCCATTCCTCATACAGCGGGAACTCGGCGCACAGCTCGCGCACGGATTCACGGACGGCCGACTTGACCGCCGCGTCCGTGGGAGCGTCCAGGATGTCGGCCATCCAGCCGCCGATGCGCTCCATCTCGGCCGTTCCCATGCCGCGGGTCGTGAGAGCGGGCGTGCCGACGCGGATCCCGCTCGTCACGAACGGGCTCCGGGTCTCGCCGGGAACGGTGTTCTTGTTGACGGTGATGCCGGCCTCGCCGAGCGCCGCTTCGGCCTCCTTGCCGGTCAGCTCGCCGCTCGGTCGCAGGTCGACCAGGAAGAGGTGCGAGTCGGTTCCGCCCGTGACCACGTGGTAGCCGCGCTCGACCAGCGTCGCCGCCAGCGTCTTCGCGTTCGCTACGATCTGCCGGGCGTAGTCCCGAAACTCCGGCTCCAGCGCCTCCTTGAAGGCGACCGCCTTGGCCGCGATGACGTGCATCAGCGGACCGCCCTGAATTCCCGGGAAGACGAGCTTGTCGATCGGCTTGGCGAGCTCTTCCCGGCAGAGCAGGAGCCCGCCGCGCGGCCCGCGCAGCGTCTTGTGGGTAGTCGAGGTGACGATGTCCGAGTGCGGGATGGGCGACGGAAAGACGCCCCCCGCCACGAGCCCGGCGAAGTGCGCCATGTCGACCACGAGCCGCGCCTCCACCTCGTCGGCGATCTCGCGGAAGCGGGCGAAATCGATGGTCCGGCTGTAGGCGCTCCCGCCGGCCACGATGACCTTGGGGCGGTGCTCCTTCGCCACCTGCTCGACCGCGTCGTAGTCGATCCGCCCCTCGTCGTCCACCCCGTAGCTCGCGACCTGGA
>JBOHRQ010000005.1:0-77290 GCA_050732875.1 Gemmatimonadota bacterium
ATGAGGTCGTACGGCTTGTTCCGCTCGGGCGCGATGGCCTCGCGGCCCCGCTCCTTCAACGTGTCGGTGAACTTCTCCATGACCGGCGGCTCGCCGTGGACCAGGAACACGCGGGCGGGCTTGGTCGGCTCGAGCCAGGCCAGCAGGTCGTCACGGTCGGCGTGCGAGGAGAAGCCGTTGATCGTGACGACCCGCGCCCGCACCTCGATCTCATCGCCGTGGATCCGGACCGACTTCGCGCCGTCGACGATCCTCCGCCCCAGCGTCCCCTCGGCCTGATAGCCGACCACGATCAGGCACGCTTCCTTCCGCCACAGGTTGTGCTTCAGATGATGGACGATGCGCCCGCCGGTCATCATCCCCGAGCCGGCCACGATGATCGCCCCGCCCTCGATCTCGTTGATCTTCTTCGAATCCTCGACCTCGGTCGTGTACTCGAGGGTCTCGGGCTCGAACGGGTCCCCGCCACGCTCCAGAGCTTCGGCCACTTCGGGCACGAACTGGTTCTTATAGGTTTCGTACAGATGGGTCATTTTGGTCGCCATGGGAGAGTCGAGGAACACGGGACCGCGCGGGATCTCTCCGGCCTCCATGAACTTCCTGATGTAATAGAGGACGACCTGGGTGCGCTCGAGGGCGAAGGAGGGGATCATGACGTTGCCCCCTGCCTGCAGCGATTCCGCGAGCACGGTCCGGAACTCGTTCAGGGTCTCGGCCTGAGTGCGGTGCGTGCGATCGCCGTAGGTGGTCTCGACGAGGACCGCGTCGCATTTCGAGGGCAGGAGGTAATCCTTCTGGAGCCCACTCTCCCGGTTGCCCAGATCGCCCGACGCAATCAGGCGGCCTTCGGGACCGTCGACCTCCAGGAAGGCGCTCCCCAGGATGTGGCCGGCAGGGCGGAAGGTCGCCCGGACCCCGCCGCCGAGATCCAGGGGCGAGTCGAAGCTCGCGTCCCGAAAGAGGGCCATCGTCGCCGCCGCGTGGCGCTCGCCGTAGAGCGGCTCTTCGATGGCGGGCCCCTCCTCGCTCTCCGCCGCCTCACCCGCGTGGCGCAGCGCGCGCTCGTAGTCTTCCGTCTGGATCTTCGCCGAATCGTAGAGAATGACCTCGGCGATGGCCCGCGTGGAAGGGATGGTGTGGATCGGCCCCGCGTAGCCCTTTCGGATCAAGAGCGGGAGCCGCCCAACGTGGTCGAGGTGGCCATGCGTGACCAGCACGGCATCGAGATCCGCCGGGTCGAACGGGAAGGCCTCCCGGTTGAGATCCGCGACCTTGCCCTGGAAGAGCCCGCAGTCGATCAGGAGCCGCTTTCCACCTGTCTCGATGAGATGACAGCTTCCGGTGACGGTGCGGGCCGCGCCTGCGCTGATCAGCTTCACTGGCGTCCCTCCTCCTGGCGAGCGGGTGTCGGTTTCCTGGCGGGAAGGCGCGGAGGTTAGCCGTTTCACGCCAGCGCGACGAAATCCAGGGCGGGCAGGGGAGATGATGGGCGGACCGCTCGAGGCCCGTCAGTACCGGCCCGCAGCGCGGCGGGCCTCCTCCACGAGCGGCTCGATCCGGCGGTGGATCTCGGCCACGACGCCTTCGGGATCCTGGTCTGGCCGCGGTGGGGGCAGCGGCGCTCCGAATCTCGTGGCGACCAGGGCGCGGCCGAACCAGCATTCCCGGACCCAGCGCCGCCCCTTGGGAAAAACGGCCAGGAGCCCGGCCGCGCCGCACGGGACGATCGGCAGATGGAGCTCCTGCGCCATGACCCCGACTCCCTGGCGGAACGGGAGGAGCTGCCCGTCCGGCGACCGTTCACCCTCCGGATAGACGAGGATAGACCCGGCCCGGTCGGCGACCGAGCCCGCGATCCGGAGCGTCGGCCGCCAGTCACCGGCCTGGACGAGGGGCACGAGGTCCAGCCCCCATACGCCGAGGGCGTAGAGAAACGGTCCCGTCCGGGCGCGAGGGAAGTACTCCCACATGGCGGTGGTGGCGATCCGCGACGACGGCCGCTCGGGCAGGGCAAAGAGGATGGCGCCGGGGTCCAGGTCGCTCAGGTGGTTGGCGGCGATGATGTAGGGCGGCTCCAGGCCCTCCAGGTGCTCGAGCCCGCCCACGTCCATGGCGAAGAAGGAGCGCCACATGGGCCTGAGGAAGCCCGTCCGGAAGCCGCGGCGGGTGATCCGGACGGGCCACCCGTGGCGCCAGCTCGCCTCGTGGACCCTGCCGAGGTGGCGGCCGAGACCGCGCACGTCCTGGGCGACCTCCTCGCCGACGGCGGCGGGAGGCCGTTCCTCGTGTTCCTCTGATGGCGGTCCGCTCGGCTCGACACGGGTTGGCGGCGGACCCGGGACGGCCCGTCTATCGGACGCCGCCCCCGCGAGGAGTTCGTCGGCCAGGTCGCCCAGGGAGCTGTCGCCGGCGAACGCCTCCGGGCTCATGGTGATCCCGTACGTCGACTCGATCCGCGTGACCAGGTCGACGCGGTCGAGGGAGCCCAGGACGTCGGCGACCCTGGTCGAGCGCTCCAGGCCGTAGGCCTCGGCGCCCGAGATCCGTTCGACCATGCGGGCGAGCGCGATGAAGGCGTCGGCCGGCGTCTGGGGGGAAATCTCCGGATGGACCGCCTCCTCATCCCCCTCCTCGCGCGCTTCCGGGGCCTGAGCTTCCAGCCAGGCCATGATCTCAGCCCGGCGCGCCTTTCCGGTCCGGGTCCGCGGAAAGTCGGGGTCGGGCCAGACCAGCCACGACCGGACCCGGGCCGCGTCGGGGAGGGCCTCGTTGGCGGCGCGGACGGCGGCGGCGGAATCGGCCCCCGGCTCGACGGCGAGCACCGCGCACACCTGGCCGCGCTCGCCCCACGGTCGCTCGACGACGATCGCGTCGTGGATCCCGCGCTGCCGCCGGAGCCGGTCGACCACCGGGCCGGGGTCCACGTTGACGCCCGCCGGGGTGACGATCCGCTCGCCCTTCCGACCCAGGTAGTAGAGGCGGCCGGTCGCGTCGCGACGGCCGAGATCGCCGGTATGGAGCCAGCCTTCGGCGTCGACGGCGCCGCCCTGGAGCCGTGCTCTCACGACGTTGGGGCCGCGGACGTGGATCTCGGCGTCCTCGGCGATCCGGACCTCGATGCCGGGGAGGGGGCGCCCGAGCGATCCGGGTTCCGTGTCGAAAGGATGGTTCAGCGTGACCAGAGGGGCCGTCTCGGTGAGGCCGTAGCCCTGGATGACGACGTAGCCCATGGCGCGCCACAGACCCTCGACCTCGCTGTCGAGCGCGGCGCCACCCGAGACCAGCGCCACCAGCCGGTGACCGAGCTTCCCGCGCAGGCGCGCGAACGCCAGCGGGCGCCGCCACCAGGGCCTGGCGGGCGCCGCCTCGAGCCGGGCCCTCATCTCCGACACTCCCCAGAGCGCCGCCCCCTCGGATTCGAGGTGGCGGCCGAGCAGCGCCAGGGTGCGCGGCACCGTCGCCAGCACCCAGGCCCGCTCGTCCCGCAGGGCGCGCGCCAGATCGGGGGCCGGCATCGGGGCGATCAGGATGGCGTGCGCCCGGAGCAGAGGCGGCAGGAAGACGCCCATGACCTGCCCGTAGAGGTGGGAGAGCGGGAGCTGCACGGCCAGGCGCAGCGATGGCACGAGTCGCAGCGCCCAGCGGTATTCCTCGATCCCGGCCGCCAGCCCGTCCAGCACCGAGCGCAGGTTGGCATGGGTGACGGGTACCGCTTTGGGGGCGCCGCCCGTCCCCGAGGTCAGGACGATCTCGGCGACCCGGTCGGGGTCGTCCGGCGGCCAGGGGAGGCCCATGGCGCTGGCTGGCAGCGGTTGCCGCCAGTCGAGATCGACACGCGGAAGCGGCAGATCGAGCCGGGCGACCTCCCGCTCTGTGCACCAGGCCGCCAGATCCAGCTCGGCGGCGAGCTCCGTCAGGAGCTCGGTCTCGAAGGCCACGTCGAGCGGCACGGCGACCGCGCCCGCCCGCAGCACGCCGAAGAAGGCGGCCTGCCAGAGCGGCCCGTCGTTCAGGTAGATGCCGACGCGATCGCCGCTTCCAACGCCCGAGGACGCCAGCGCGGCCGCCACAGCTTCGGCTTCACTTGCCAGCGCCCTTCCGGACCGGCCGCGCCGCCGCCATCGCCCGGCCCGGCGGACCTCCCGGCTCGACCGGGCGATCCGGCCGAGAAAGGAGAGCAGATCGGAGCGCTCCGCCGCCCGGATGGCTTCTCTTTCGTCGTACATGGGACCGCGACCAAGGTAGCGTCGGCCGGGCGACCTCGCGCTCGGTCAGCGACCGGTCGTGTCCTGTGGCGCGGCCTCCGTCGCACCCGGGCGGCGCAGCTCCGGCGGGGCCTCGAACGGCACGTACGGGACGGGATCCCGTTCAGGCACATCGTACTGCCGGCGCAGCCTCGCCAGCTTCGTCTTCAGCTCCTGGACCACGTCGGCGTACCACGGGTCGTCATAGACGCTGTGGAGCTCTTCGGGGTCGCGAACCAGGTCGAACAGCTCCCATTCCCCGATCTCGTAGTAGTGGATCAGCTTGTGCCGGTCGGTCCGGACGCCGTACTGGCGCCGCACCATGTGCCAGCCCGGGTACTCGAAGTACTGGTAGTAGATCGCGTCGCGCCAGTCGGGTGGCGTTTCCCCGCGCAGAAGGGGGACGAGGCTCTGCCCCTGCATGCTCCCCGGGATCGGTGCGCCGCCGATTTCGAGGAGCGTCTCGGCGAGGTCCAGGTTCATGACCAGCTCGCGGTTGACGGAGCCGGGCGCGATCATACCCGGCCAGCGGACGAGCAGCGGCGTGCGCAGCGACTCCTCGTACATCCAGCGCTTGTCGAACCAGCCGTGATCGCCCAGGAAGAAGCCTTGGTCCGAGGTGTAGACGACGACGGTCTCGTCCGCGAGGCCGGCACGATCGAGAACCTCCAGCACCCGTCCGACGTTCGCGTCCACGGCGGCGACGGTGCGCAGGTAGTCCTTGATGTAGCGCTGGTACTTCCAGCGGGTGAGCGCATCGTCCTCCAGGCCCGCGGCGCGGAGGGCTTCGTTCTCGGGACCGTAAGCAGCGTCCCACGCGTTGCGCTGCCCGGACGATAGTCCACCCGGTGCATCGAGCTTGAGGTCCCGCGCGAACAGGTCGAGCGAGATCTTCATCTCGGGGTCCCTCGCCGGCGTGGCCCGCCCGGCCCCGTCATCCCAGAACGTGGGTGGTTCGGGAATCAGGGTGTCACGGTACAGCCCGAGCTGGTCGGGTCCCGGGTCCCAGTACCGGTGCGGCGCATTGAACTGCAGCATGAGCAGGAACGGCCGCTCCTGGTCACCCCTCGCCTGCAGCCACGCCAGCGCGCGGTCCGTGACGATGTCGGGGGTGTAGCCGGTGTGCTGGGTGCTGTCCGACTCCGAGTACAGTGTCGGGTTGTAGTAGGGCCCCTGGCCCTTCATGATCTCATAATGGCTGAAGCCTTCCGGGAGAGACTTCAGGTGCCACTTCCCGAACAGCACCGTTTCGTATCCGGCGTCCTGGAGGAGCCCCGGGAACGTGACCGCCGTAGGATGTAGAGAGTCCAGGTTCGTCATCACGCCGCTCAGGTGGCCGTACTGACCGGTCAGCACGGCGGCCCGGCTCGGCACACAGATCGAGTTGGTGACGAACGCGTTGACGAAGAGCACGCCGCCAGCCGCCAGCCGGTCGAGATGCGGCGTCCCCGGGAGCCGGGCCCCGTACGACAGATGTGGCCGGTAGGCGGAGAGCGCGTGGGCGGCGTGGTCGTCCGAGAAGAGGAAGACGATGTTCGGCCGTGTTTGCGCATCTGCCGGGGAGGATACCGTGAGGACGGCCGCGGCAGCGAACGGCAACGCCGCGGCGATGCGCCGGTTCCTTCGACGATGAAGACCGCACCCCATCGACTCCCAACGTCGTTCGGGGCGACCGACTTCGCAATCACCGGGGTTGCGTGCCGGGAGCAGCCCTGGTTGGCGACGTCCGCGCCGCGACCGATGTAGGATGAGGAGCCCATGAACGGCCACGACCACCACACGGATCCCGCCCCGACGCACCGGGACGAGGAGACGCCGGCGAAGACCGGGCATTCCGGGCACTCGCAGCATCACACACGAAGTCATGGCCGCGGCGGGCACGAGGGCCACGGCGGACACGAAGGCCACGGCGGGCACGAGGGCCACGGCGGACACGAAGGCCACGTCGGTGTTGAAGGCCGGGTCGGTCATGCGGGCCACGACAAGCACGCCGGCCATTCGGTCGAGATGTTCCGCGACCGGTTCTGGCTGTCTCTCGCGCTCACGATCCCGACGCTCATCTGGGGACACATGCTCCCCCAGCTCACCGGTTGGCATGCGCCCGCCTTCCCGGGATCGGAATGGATCGCGCCCGTCTTCGGGACAGCGGTATTCGTGTACGGCGGCCGCGTGTTCCTCGAGGGGGCCGTCCGCGAGCTGAAGGACCGTCTGCCGGGGATGATGACGCTGATCGCGCTCGCGATCAGCGTGGCCTTCGTGTTCAGCGCGGCGGTCACGCTGGGCTATCCCGGCACGCCGCTCTGGGAGGAGCTGGCCACCCTGGTGACGGTGATGCTGCTCGGCCACTGGATCGAGATGCGCTCGATCTTCCAGGCCCAGGGAGCGCTGAAGGAGCTGGCGAAGCTCCTGCCGGCGACCGCCGAGCGGGTCATCGGGGAGCGGACCGAGGATGTGCCGCTGGACGCCCTTCGAGACGGTGACGTCGTGCTCGTCCGGCCGGGCGCCAGCGTTCCGGCGGACGGCATCGTCCGAAGCGGCAGGAGCTCGGTCAACGAATCGATGATCACCGGCGAATCGCGTCCCATCGCCAAGAGCGAAGGCGATGAAGTCATCGCGGGCACGTCCAACGGCGAGGGATCGTTGCGGGTCGAGGTCACGAAGACGGGGGAGAAGACTGCCCTCGCCGGCATCATGCGGCTGGTCGAGCAGGCGCAGACGTCTCGCTCGCGGGCTCAGGCGCTTGCAGATCGGGCCGCGTTCTTCCTGACGCTGGTGGCGGTCGCCGCGGGCGTGATCACGGCCGTCGTCTGGCTCGCGCTGGATGCGGAAGGCTCGTTCGTCGTCGAGCGCGTGGTCTCGACGCTGGTGGTCGCGTGCCCGCATGCGCTCGGGCTCGCGATCCCGCTCGTCATCGCGATCTCGACGACGCTGGGTGCCAGGAACGGGCTCCTGGTGCGCGACCGCCGCGGGCTGGAGGAGGCGAGAAAGCTGGACGCGGTCGTGTTCGACAAGACGGGGACGCTCACCCTCGGCGAGCACCGGGTCGTGTCGATGCGCGCGGCTACGGGCATGGACGAGTCGGATGCGCTTCGTCTGGCCGCTGCCGTCGAGCGCGACTCCGAGCATCCGATCGCCCGCGCCATCCTCGCCAGCGCCGAAGAGCGAGGGATCCAGGTGCCGGTTGCGGAGGAATTCGAGGCCCTGCCCGGGCACGGCGTCCGCGCCCGCGTCGACGGTCGCGTGCTGGAGGTGGGGGGGCCCAACCTTCTTCGGCAGCTGGGATCCTCGCCTTCGCCGGAGCTGGCCGACGCGGCCTCGGAGGCGGCCTCGAAGGGTCAATCGGCGGTCTATCTCGTCGAGAACGGGCGCGTTCTCGCCGTGTTCGCCATCGCCGACGCGATCCGGCCGGAGTCCGCCGAAGCGGTGCGCCGGTTGCACGATAACGGCATCGAGGTCGTGATGCTGAGCGGGGACTCGCGCGCGGTGGCCGACGCCGTGGCGCAGGAACTCGGCATCGACACCGTCTTCGCGGAGGTGGTCCCGGAAGACAAGGTGCGGAAGATCGAGGAGCTGAAGAGCCAGGGGAAACGGGTCGCCATGGTCGGGGACGGCGTGAACGACGCCCCGGCCCTCCTGGCCGCGGACGTTGGGCTGGCCATCGGCGCGGGAACCGATGTCGCGGTCGAGGCGGGCGACGTCGTGCTCGTCCGAAGTGATCCGCGCGACGTGGCGCGGATCGTCGAGTTGAGCCAGGCGAGCTACCGGAAGATGATCCAGAACCTGTGGTGGGCGGCGGGCTACAACATCGTCGCCATCCCGCTCGCCGCCGGCGTCCTGGCACGCTACGGCATTCTGCTGGCGCCCGCAGTCGCCGCGGTCCTCATGTCGGCGAGCACCGTCATCGTGGCCATCAACGCGCAGCTGCTGCGACGGGTACGGATCTGAAGATCAGCCGCCTCGGAAACTGCGGGCCTGGCATCGCATGATCATGCGATAGCGGACCGCCTGCCGCGGCGCAAGAATAACTCATGACAGAAAGCTCAGGTCCGGAACTTTCCGTGACGTGTTCCGAAGGCCGAACAGGAGGAGACCATGCGATCCGCCTTCCTCGCGAATATCGCCGTTTCGGCGCTGCTGGCCGTGACCCTCGCCGCGTGCGGCGAAGATCCTAACGACCTCACTGCGCCGCAGGTCGAGGAGACCCGGGGCGACAAGGCTCCAGCGATCGCACGAGGTCTGGATGCGGAACTCGTGCGGGTCCTCGGGGAGTGGGGCTTCACGGGAGGGATCGGATCGCAGCTCCAGGTCCGCCTCGGGCGGCCCATCGATCGCCGGCTCGCTCGCGTCGGCGGCCTGGTGTTCTTCGATCGTGTGACGGGGCTGAACGGCGACAACAGCTGCTCCGGCTGCCACGGACCCAACGCGAGCTTCAACGATACCCAGTCCATCGCCATCGGAGTCGAGAACAACGGCGTGGTCGGACCGGGCCGATCGGGCCCCCGGAACCAGCGGCGCTCCCCCACGATCGTGAACGCCGCCTTCTACCCGCGGCTCATGTGGAACTCTCGCTTCGAGGCGCTGTCCCGCGATCCCTTCAACAATTCGATGGGGTTCCTGTTCCCGGCGCCGGAAGGCCTCTCGCTGTCGCACATGGACCACCTGCTCGGCGCTCAGGCGCATATCCCGTTCACCGAGCGGGTGGAGATGGCCGGCTTCGAGTTCCCGGGGGACAACGATGATATCCGCGGGGAGGTTCTCCGGCGGCTGAACGAAATCCGCCGATACCGGACGCTCTTCGGCCAGGTCTTTCCCGCGGTGAAGGCGGGCGGGCCGATCACCTTCGAGCACGTGGGGGCCGCGATCGCGGAGTTCTCGTTCACCCTCGTGCGCGCCGATGCGCCGATCGATCGGTTCGCCCGCGGCGACCACAACGCGCTCAGCGGCGACGAGAAGCGCGGGGCCTTGCTGTTCTTCGGCGAAGCCGGGTGCGTGCGGTGCCACAGCGTCGCGGGTGAGTCGAACGAGATGTTCAGCGACTTCGAGGAGCACGTCCTCGGCGTCCCCCAGGTGGCGCCGTCGTTCGGGAACGTGGCCTTCGACGGCCCCGGAGCGGACGAGGATTTCGGGCTGGAGCAGATCACCGGCGACGCGGCCGACCGCTACAAGTTCCGGACCTCTCCGATCCGCAACGTCGGCCTGCAGCCGACATTCATGCACAACGGAGCGTTCGTCACCCTCGAGGACGCGATCCGCCACCACCTGGATGTCCGGGCGTCCCTGGAGAGCTACACGAGCCAGGCGCTCGACGCCGACCTCCAGGTCCGGCTCGGTCCCATGGAGCCGGTGCTCAGTCGGCTGGACCCGCGGGTGCAGACACCGACCGCGCTGTCGGACGAGGAGTTCCAGCAGCTCGTGAGCTTCGTACGGCACGGCCTCACCGACCCCGCCGCACGCCCGGAGCGTCTCCGGCATCTGGTGCCAGGCGCCCTCCCGAGCGGCGAGCCGGTGCATGTGTTCGAGTTCAGCTTCGGAAACTGACTGGCCGAGGCCCCGCGGCCATCGCACGGGCGCCGGCCTGCTTGTCAGGATCTGTTCATCAGGAGCCGTTTCTGGCGCTGGCCGTTCCCGCCCGCGCCTCCCCGAGCACGCGCCAGACGTTGAATACGTGCAGCCCCTCGAGGAAGGCGCGCGTCTCCCGGTCGATGTCGCCAGGTATGTAGGAATCCGGCAGCGGGAAAGCCGCCAGGGCGGTCTCGAGCGTGTCCTCCGACCGGGCCGGGCCGGACACCAGGGCGCTCAGGTAGCTCAGGTAAGCGCCGAGAATTCCGCTCGGCACGATCGGGCCGTGGCCGGGAACGATCGTTTCGACGTCGAGCGCGGCCGTGAAGCGCTCGATGGTTCCGAGGTACGCCTCGGCTCCGCCCTCGATCAGGAACGGTATTCCGACTCCCAGCACCAGGTTGCCGGTCCAGGCGACCCTGGCCTCCGGCACGTACACGATGGCGTCTCCAGGGGTGTTGCCGGGGCCGAAGTGGTAGAGCTCCACCACGCGCCCGCCCAGATCGAGCCGCAGGGAATCGTCGAACACGATGTCCGGAAGGCGCAGCTGGACGTCGTCATAGACGCTCGGGTCGCCGTTCACGGTCGCCAGCAGGAATTCCTTCTCGGCCTCGAAATCCTGCATCCGCTGGGCGGTCGCTCGATGGGCCACGATCCGCGTCTCGGCGGGGAACGCGTAGTTCCCGAACGTGTGGTCGCCGTGGTAGTTGGTGTTGACCAGATAGAGGATCGGCCTGTCGGTCACCGCCTTGACCGCATCCTGGATCTGGCGGGCCATCCCGGCGTTGATGTGGGCGTCGATGACGAGAACCACCCGTTCGCCGACCACGAAGCCGCTGTTGTCGACCCCGTTGTGGTCCGAGACGAGCGCGTAGACCCCGTCACCCAGCTGACGGGTTTGGAGACGCGCTCCGCCGGGATGGAGCGGCGGCGGGATGAACGCCGCCGGACGCTCGGACAGATCCGGGATCTGGGCGCGAGCGACCTCCGTGCCGGCCGGAATGACGAAGGTGGACGCCGCCAGGACGGCCAGGAAATGGAAGGTTCGCGAGTTGGGGCCCATCGTCTCCTCGGATTAAGTGTATATACATCTGTCCGACGAAAAAAAGGGTGCGAAGAATGAGTCGCTAGGCAGCCTCCGCGGCGCGGGTCACTTCCACTAGCCGCTCCAGGAGGAACGACCAGCTCTCGTCGCCGAGTGCCTTTCTCAGTCGAGCCTGAGCGGATTCCCAGTGCGGCAGGGCCGCCTCCAGACGGCGTCTTCCCTTGAGGGTGAGCCGGACCCAGCGCTCGCGACGATCGTCGCCTGGGCGGGAGGCCACCCATCCCTGTTCCTCGAGCCGGCCGAGGGTGCGGGTCAGCGTGGTGGAGTCGATGGCCAGCCGTTCGGCCAGCTCCCCCTGCGTGACATCGTCCAGCCGAGACAGCGCCATCAGCAGCGTGAACTGGGTCGGCGCGAGCCCGCTCTTGCGGATCTCGGAGCCGTACAGGCGTCCCACCGCGCGCTCGGCCCGGCGCAGGTTGGCTGAGAAGCAGGGGAGATCCATGAGAGGAGGTGTCATGTAGGTGTATATGCATCATTTTGGACCAAATGTCAAGATCGGGTTGACGAAAGACCCAGGCCTCTTCCGTGGAAGCCTCCTCAGGAAGACTGATAGTCAGCGATCTCGATGCCCGGGACGCGTCGGAAGTGTTCGGCATTCTTTGTCACGAGCGGCATGTCATTGGCGAGCGCCGTGGCGGCGATCCAAAGGTCGTTGGTGCCGATCAGCATACCGTTGGCCTGCAGGTGTCGAAAGGTCGCCCCGTACCTCCAGCAGACCTCCCGGGTGGCGCTCAGAATATGAAAGGGTGCCAGAAAATCAGACCATGCCTTAACGGTTTCCAAAACTCTTCATGGCCGCCAGCTCACCGGCCACCGTGAAGGTGATGGAACAACCACTTCCCTCCGTGAAATCTCGAGAACCGGTGCGCGGGTCCCTCCTGGCCCCGCCCTCGTTCCCGTTCCAGGTCGATCAGGTAGGTCGTCTCGAGAATCAGACGGTCTTCCACTTGTCCTCGGGCGCTCGCTCCTCTCTCTTGCCGCGCTCGATCCGGTTGAGCTCCTCTTCGGTGAAGAACGGCCCCCTCCTCCGGTACCAATCCAGGAGTTCGGCCCCGGTGACGGTTTCCTCCGGCCAGCTTGCCCGAAGCACGATCTCGCTGAAGGACTCGCCTGAATAACGCCGGGCGCCCTTGAGCTTCTCGTAGGCGTCGAGTCGCAGGGAGATCGTCTTGGATGCCATGCGCAGAAAATGCATATTGTGTGTATTCTTGGTCAAGGCATATCCGCAGCCTGGATCGGCGAAGCGCAAAAGCGGCCTGAGCCGTAAGAAATCCGCTGGCCAGGCACGAAGGAACACAACTAGGGTCAAGTGACGAGACCTCACACGATGACATTGGAAAGAGAGATGCAAAAGAGGGGGGAACGCCATCCGACGGATCGCCTCCCGAGGCCTCCTCGATGAGCGCGGATACTCTGGACGAGTACCGCCGGAAGCGTGACTTCCGGAAGACGAAGGAGCCACGTGGCGGGAGGAAGGGGAAGGCGGGCCGCCGCTTCGTGATCCAGAAGCACGACGCATCGTCGCTACACTACGACTTCCGCCTGGAGGCCGACGGCGTGCTCAAATCCTGGGCCGTCCCCAAGGGACCCTCCACCGATCCCCGGGACAAGCGGCTGGCCATGCCGACCGAGGACCACCCGCTGGGCTACCGCGACTTCGAGGGCGTGATCCCCGAAGGGGAGTACGGCGCCGGGGCGGTGATCGTCTGGGACCGGGGGACGTACCGGAACCTGACGGACGAGGACGGAGAGGAGACCCCGGTCGCCGATGCCATAGACGGTGGACACCTCAAGATCTGGCTGGACGGTGAGAAACTGCGCGGTGGCTTCGCGCTGACCAGGATCGGCAAGGCCAAGGACGAGCGCTGGCTCCTGGTCAAGATGGACGACGACGAGGCCGACGCCCGCCGCAACCCGGTCGGCACCGAGCCCCAGTCCGTTCTCACCGGCCGCACGGTCGAGGAGGTCGCCGAAGAGGAAGGCGGATGAAGGACCCGTTCGGGCCGCTCTCCGACGACGTGCGCGGGAAGCTGCGGAAGCGGACGCATCCTGTCTGGGTCCAGCCCATGCTGGCGACCCTGACCGACCAGCCCTTCTCTGACAAGGACTGGATCTACGAGCGCAAGCTGGACGGCATCCGATGCCTCGCCTTCCGCGACGGCGACCGGGTGCGGCTCCTGTCGCGGAACCAGAAGAGCCAGAACGAAACCTATCCCGAGCTGGTCGACGCGATCGCCGCTCAGAAGCCGCGCGACTTCGTGGCCGACGGCGAGATCGTCGCCTTCGATGGGAGCGTGACCAGCTTCTCCCGCCTTCAGCGGCGGATGAAGATCGCCGACGCCGGGACGGCCCGCCGCTCGGGCGTGGCGGTGTACTACTACCTCTTCGATCTCGTCCATCTGGACGGCCGGGACACGACGCGGCTCCCGCTGCGAGATCGGAAATCCCTCCTCGAGCGCGTGGTCCGGTTCGAGGACCCGCTCCGCTTCTCGGCCCACCGGGACGCCGAGGGCGAGAAGTACCTGGAGGAGGCGTGCCGCAAGGGGTGGGAAGGGCTGATCGCCAAGCGCGCCGACTCGACCTACGTGCACCACCGCTCCCGGGACTGGCTCAAGCTCAAGTGCGTGGCGCGCCAGGAGTTCGTGGTCGGCGGATGGACCGAGCCGCGCGGCAGCCGGGTCGGACTGGGCGCGCTCCTGGTCGGCGTCTACGACGACGGCGACCTCCGCTACGCGGGCAAGGTCGGGACCGGGTACGATGACGAGACCCTGCGCGATCTGAGCGCGCGGCTTTCCTCGATCGAGCGAAAGACCCCGCCCTTCCGCGATTCCGACGGGATCGCGAAGAAGGGCGTCCACTGGGCATCCCCGAAGCTGGTGGCGGAGGTCGGCTTCACCGAGTGGACGACCGACGGAAAGCTCCGCCATCCGCGCTTCCTGGGCCTCCGTCGCGACAAGGATCCGAAGTCGGTGGTGCGCGAGCGGCCGCGATGAGCAGGTCGAAAGCCCTCGAGCTGGAGATAGGCGGCCGCGCGATCGGGGTGTCGAGCCCCGACAAGGTCCTTTTCCCGGACGCGGAGATCACCAAGGCGGATCTGGCCGACTACTACGCCCGGATAGCCGACAAGATGCTGCCCCATCTGGCGGGAAGACCGATATCGATGCAGCGCTTTCCGGACGGGATCGACGGCGAGACCTTCTTCCAGAAGGATGTCCCCGACTACTTCCCGGACTGGATCCGGACCGCGAAGGTGAAGAAGGAGGACGGGAGCCTCCACATGGTGATCGCCGAGGAGGCGGCCACGCTGGTCTACCTGGCCAACCAGGCCTCCATCACCCCGCACGTCTGGCTGTCGCGAATCGACCGACCGCATCGGCCGGACCGGCTGATCTTCGATTTCGATCCCTCGGTCGACGATTTCGGATCCGTGCGCGACGCGGCGCGCGGGATGCGGGACCTGCTCGAGGAGACGGGTCTCGTCCCGTTCGTCATGACGACCGGGTCGAGAGGGCTCCACGTCACCGTCCCGCTCGACCGGAGCGGAGATTTCGACGCGGCCCGCGGCTTCGCCCGCCGCTGCGCCGAGCTTCTGGTCGCCCGCCGTCCCGACGACCTCACGGTCGAGCAACGAAAGGCGAAGCGCGGCGACCGGGTCTACATCGACACCATGCGGAACGCCTACGCGCAGACCGCGGTCGCGCCCTACTCCGTCCGGGCCCGGCCGGGTGCGCCGGTCGCGACCCCGCTCGGCTGGGACGAGGTGGGTCGTGCCAGGCCGGACGGCTACACGATCTCGAACCTGTTCCGCCGGCTGGCCAGGAAGGATGATCCATGGGCAGGGATCGACCGCGAGGCGGGAGCCGTCAATCGGGCGTCGGCGCGACTGCAGGAGATAGAGCAGGGCTGATCGCGCGGCTTGAACCGTACAGGTTTTCGCGCGAGCGTTGGGGGATGCCGATCCCTCTCCCCGCTGGCCGACAGGGGGTGGTCGCGGGCGCAATCGTCGCCGCGCTCCTGGTGGGCGCCGTCCTCTTCGTGGCCGGCTCGCTCGACCGTCCCCGACCGCCGGAGTTCGCGCCCACCGTGAGCGCCCCGGAAGAGGTAGGCCGGCGCCTGGCGGGACCACGCCGCTACACGATCGACGCAACCCACGAGCGCGAGTGGCGCTACTTCGACTTCTCCCGCGGCTCGCGCATCGACGACCCGGAGCCGCTGGGTTGGGACCTCGCTTTCCGCCGCAACCGGATCATCGTCAACGGGGGAGAGGCGTTCCCGGGGCAGGGAGGGGTGGCCGACCTGGGGGAGGTCCGCTTCGACCGGGTCGACGCGGCGCCCCCCGGCGGCTACCGGGGGACGATCGCCGGCCGGGACAGCGTCCAGCCGGCCCTCGAGGAGTGGTACGATTACGGGTTCACGAGCCACGTACTCGAAGCGCGGCCGCGGGTCTATGCCATCCGGACGGCGGATGGCCGCTACGCGAAGCTCCAGGTGGTGAGCTATTACTGCCCAGGGGCGCGCGGCGGATGTGTGACCTTCCGCTACGTCTACCAGGGGGACGGCTCACCCGTATTCGATTCTTCCGGCGCCGCATCCGCCCTCGGGCGCTGACTCCTTACCCGCCTATACTCTCCGCCCCATGTCCGGCATCGTGATCCCCAAGCGTAACGGCCAGCGGCCGACCACGCTGGACGCGGTCGTCGTCGGCTCGGGTCCGAACGGCCTCGCGGGGGCGCTGGCCCTGTCCGGCGCTGGACACGCCGTCCGCGTGATCGAGGCGGAGGCGGAGCCGGGCGGCGGCCTGCGGACGGCTGAGCTCACGCTGCCGGGGTTCCGTCACGACGTCTGCTCGGCGATCCACCCGCTGGGCGTCGGCTCGCCGTTCCTGCGCACCTTGCCGCTCGGGAAGCACGGGCTCGAGTGGGTGCATCCACATGCCCCTCTGGCGCATCCGCTGCCCGGCGGAGGGGCCGCGATCCTCGAGCGATCGCTCGACGAGACCGCGCGTGGGCTCGGACCCGACGGCGACGCCTGGCGTTCGTTGATGGGACCGCACGTGAAAGCGTGGCCCGACATCGAGGCGGACGTGCTCGGACCACCGCGCCCGCCCCGCCATCCCATCGCCATGGCCCGTTTCGCGAGGCATGCCCTGCGCTCGGCCGAGGCCGTCGGGCGCCGCTTCCGGGGCGAGAAGGCAGCGGCCCTCTGGGCCGGTCTCGCCGCCCACTCGATGCGGGGACTGGACCGCCCGCTGACGGCCGGGATCGGGCTCATGCTGACGGTTCTCGCCCATCGCGTCGGGTGGCCGTTCCCTCGCGGTGGTTCCGACCGGCTGGCCCTGGCCATGGCGTCGCTCCTGGCGGAGCGGGCGGGGGAGATCTTGCTCGGCCAGCGCATCGAGTCGCTGGACGACGTCCCGACCGCCAACGCGGTCCTGCTCGACGTCACGCCCCGACAGCTCCTGCGGATCGCCGGGGAGAGACTTCCGCCCGGCTACCGGCGGAGCCTGGCCGGTTTCCGTTACGGCACGGCGGCCTTCAAGGTCGACTGGGCGCTGGACGGTCCGATCCCATGGCTCGCCGAGGAGTGCGGCCGGGCGGGGACCGTGCACGTCGGGGGGACGGCGGCCGAGATCGCGGCCGGCGAGAAGGCCGTTGAGCGCGGGGAGCATCCCGAACAGCCCTTCGTTCTGCTCGCCCAGCCTTCCCTCTTCGACTCCGAGCGCGCGCCCGAGGGACGCCATATCGGGTGGAGCTACTGCCACGTGCCCAACGGCTCGACCGTTGACATGACCGAGCGGATCGAGCGCCAGGTCGAGCGCTTCGCGCCGGGCTTCGGGGAACGCATCCTGGCCCGGCACATCATGGGACCCGCGGAGCTGGAAGCCCACAACGCCAACCTCGTGGGTGGCCACATCAACGGCGGCATCCAGGATCTCCGCCAGACCTTCGCCCGACCGGTCGCGAGACTGGATCCGTATTCGACGCCCGTTCCGGGGGTCTACATCTGCTCATCTTCGACTCCGCCGGGCGGCGGGGTTCATGGGATGTGCGGCTACCACGCCGCGCAGTCGGCGCTCCGCGGATCACTGGCCGGGCGTGGTCCGACCCGGGTCTTCATGCCCGCGGGGCCGTGACGCCGGGGATCGAGTCGCCGTGAAGCGCCGGATGAGGACGGACGGGTACACCGTTCTCGTGTGGGTCCCGCGTGTGGCCCTGCTCTTGGTGGGCCTTTTCCCGGCGCTGACCATGATGGGCCTCCCCCCGGCGCGCGCCGGAGCCCCGCTCGCGCCGCCGGTCCGTCTGCCGTCCCAGCCGCCCGAACTCTACTTCGAGGCGGACGGTGAGGGACCGACGATCGTCTTCGTGCCCGATTGGGCGGGCGACTCCTCGGTCTGGTTCCGGATCCTTCCGCTCCTCCGGGACGGCCACCGGCTCGTGCGATACGATCCACGCGGACAGGGTCGATCGGAGGCCCCGGAGGACGGCGATTACTCGGTGGAGGCGCATCGAGACGATCTCTTTCGGGTGATGGACGCGCTCGACGTCGAGACCGCGGACATCGTGGCAGCCGGGCTGGGCTGTCGGATCGCGATCAAGGCCGCGCTCGCGCGCCCGGAGCGGTTCGCGTCGCTGACCCTGATCGAGCCTCACCTGGCCTGGACGAACGACGAGGCCTCCTTCTGGGGGCGGTTTCTGCAGGCGTGGGAGAGGACCGGCCGGCCCTCGCTCGGCGAGTACGCCGCCGTCATCGTGGGTCACCGGTTCGACGAGCAGTTCGTGATCCGCGAGCGCTGGATCGTCGACTTCTATGACCTCCTCCTTCGGCGCCAGGATCCGGAGGAGCTGATCGCCTCACTGAGGACATGGCTTTCCTCGGTCCTGGCCCTGCCCGATTCGCGGAACCCCGTTCCCGTGCTCATCGTGCGGGGCGGCGGGCCCGGCGACATCGAGCCCCTGGGCGACCCCCGTATCCGGGCCACTTTTTCGTACACACGCCGGGTCTGGATCCCGGAGGCCGGCCGGACCCCACAGATCGAAACCCCCCGCGAGCTCGTCGAGCGGATCGGTGAGCGGTGGGTGGCACTGGGGCAGCGGGATTCCATGTAAGTCTTGGCGGTGCAGCAGGTTAAGGCCACATAGTACGATATCGTACTGACGAGTCGGGCCCCCGATGTGTCCTGCTCGCGACAAGGTCGAGCTAGCCGCTCCGCGGTGCCCGGGTTTGCCTCTTTGGGCCGGGGACTCGTGACCCGGTCGCAAGAGGATCCCGTTTGACCGCAGGCCCGGGAACCGGTAAATTCTCTCCACTTCGAGATGACTTCCCATCGGCGTTGCGATCCAACAGGATCGGGGCGCCACCGGGTAGCGGGTGAGCATGAATCTCCCGCCATTTGACGATTCCCGGGCGGAAGCGTATCTTGATGATCCCTCGAAAAACGCATCGGGGCCCGCTCTTTGACAATTGAAGTGTCTGTCCTAATAGCAAAAGCCGAAAAACCTCTCTCGAGGATTTTGGTCAAGCTACCAAGGGCGCACGGTGAATGCCTTGGCTCGAGCAGGCGAAGAAGGACGTGGTAAGCTGCGATAAGCCCCGGGGAGCTGCAAACAAGCTTTGATCCGGGGATTTCCGAATGGGGCAACCCCCGCGCTTCATCGCGCGGTATCCGCCGGCTGAATTCATAGGCCGGTGGAGGCCAACCCGGGGGACTGAAACATCTAAGTACCCGGAGGAAGAGAAAGCAACCGCGATTCCGTGAGTAGCGGCGAGCGAAAGCGGAACAGCCCAAACCGGTGTGGTGTCAAGCCTGCAAGCGTTGCCACATCGGGGTCGTGGGAACTGCGAGGAGGCCGTTGCAGCGGTTTCCGGGAGTCACAAAGGCGATCGCTAGCCGAATCATCCTGGAAAGGTGACCCAGAGAAGGTGAAAGTCCTGTAGGCGAAAGCGACTCGCTCTCCCGCGGCAGTTTCCCAAGTAATGCGGGACCCGAGAAATCCTGCATGAATTCGCGAGGACCATCTCGTAAGGCTAAACACTCGCTCGAGACCGATAGCGAACCAGTACCGTGAGGGAAAGGTGAAAAGGACTCCTGACGGAGAGTGAAATAGAACCTGAAACCGTGTGCCTACAAGCTGTAGGAGGTTGGCCGGCCTTCGGGTCGGTACGACTGACTGCGTGCCTTTTGCATAATGAGCCGGCGAGTTGCTGCTACGTAGCGAGCTTAAGGGGAAACCCCCCGAAGGCGTAGCGAAAGCGAGTCCGAAATGGGCGACTGAGTTGCGTGGCGCAGACCCGAAGGGTGGTGATCTACCCATGGCCAGGTTGAAGCGGAGGTAACACTCCGTGAAGGACCGAACCGGTGAAGGTTAAAAACTTCTCGGATGAGCTGTGGGTAGGGGTGAAAGGCTAATCAAACCACCTGATAGCTGGTTCTCCCCGAAAGATATTTTGGTATCGCCTCGCGAATGAGTGTGCCGGAGGTAGAGCACTGGATGGGCTAGGGGCCCTACCAGGTTACCAAACCCAACCAAACTCCGAATGCCGGTCACATGCTTCGCGGGAGGCAGCTGCTGGGGGATAAGCTCCAGTGACGAGAGGGAAACAACCCAGACCGACAGCTAAGGTCCCCAAGTTCTGGCTAAGTGACAAAGGATGTGGATTTGCACAGACAACTGGGAGGTTGGCTTAGAAGCAGCCATTCCTTGAAAGAGTGCGTAACAGCTCACCAGTCAAGTGGATCCGCGCCGATAATTCACGGGACTCAAGCCAGGCGCCGAAGCTTCGGGTTGTGGCGGTCTGCGGACCGCTGCAGCGGTAGGGGAGCGTTCCATGCGGGCAGAAGTCATGCCGGAAGGCGTGGTGGACTGCATGGAAGTGATGATGCCGGCACGAGTAGCGATAATGAGGGTGAGAAACCCTCACGCCGAAAACCCAAGGGTTCCTGAGGAAGGCTAATCCGCTCAGGGTCAGTCGGAGCCTAAGGCGAGGCCGAAAGGCGTAGCCGATGGGAAACAGGTCAACATTCCTGTACCAGTCTGTGCGCGTTATGAGCTATGGGGTGACGCAGAGGTGAATCCCCATCCGGTGATGGATGTCCGGGTGCAAGGCTGTACGGAGGTCGGGTAGGCAAATCCGCCCGATCAATCCCGAGAGCCGATGCGGAGGGCCACCAGGCCCACAAAAGGGGAATAAGCTGACTGCCAGGAAAAACCTCTATGCCAGTTCACAGGCTGACCGTACCGTAAACCGACGCAGGTGGGTGGGGAGAGAATCCCAAGGCGCTCGAGAGAACTCTGGCTAAGGAACTCGGCAAAATGACCCCGTAACTTCGGGATAAGGGGTGCCTGGGTGGGTGAACACCTTGCGTGGTAAGCCTGCCCGGGCCGCAGAGAATCGGCCCAAGCGACTGTTTACTAAAAACACAGGACTCTGCTAAGTCGTGAAGACGACGTATAGGGTCTGACGCCTGCCCGGTGCCGGAAGGTTAAGGGGAGCGGTTAGGGTTTCGGCCCGAAGCTGCAAACTGAAGCCCCGGTAAACGGCGGCCGTAACTATGGTGCAAGGACCACCGTAGTTCCGAGAACAAATCTGGCTATATGCTGGGACACCCGGTTGATGCACCGGTACTCGCCACTAGGCTGATGCGGCCGAAGAAGGTGGCAGTGAAAATCCGGTGCGGACGGGCAATCAGCAGGAAAGGCTCGAATGCTCGAGGTCAATCGCATCCAAGTTTGACCGAGAGCTGGCTTTCGATTCCCACGAAGGGAAGCGGAGGATGCGCGGGCGAGACGCTCTTCGTCCGGTTCGAGAATCCTCAGAGACTGCACGCCAGACCGCCGGCGCCTGCCGGCGGATGATACAGTCCGGACTGCATGGCAACATGCAGAGCGCGGCAGAAATGATCGCGCCCACCGTCACGCCCGTGACGGTGAGTAACAAATCGAACGGTCAACCTTAGAGGCCGTTCTGAAATCCGGCTATATGCTGGAAACTCCGTCGAATCCGGCGCTACCAGCCTGACGCCAGTCGGGCGGTGACAATGCGACCGGTGCGGACAATCAGCAGGAAAGACCGGTGATCGGTCAATCGATCGCCGGAATCCTCAGAGGCCATACGCCGGACACGCACTGCGTGAAGAGATGGTCCGATCTGCATGGCGACATGCAGCTAACACAAATGCCTAAGGTAGCGAAATTCCTTGTCGGGTAAGACAACCAACTTGCCCACTTCGGGAGCGATTCCGACTTAAACCCGGCTCATAACGGAGAAACCGCCAGCTTGACCCCCACCCTCGATAGGAGTGGTGGAGTGTCCGGACTCGGTGATTCCGTGGGAAGTCGGCGTTGCGAGACATCGATCGTGACGCTTGACCCCGTAACGACTGATCGTCCTTCGGGACGTGAGATCGATGGCCCTGTCGGGCCGCAACAGAGCCCGGCAAATTCATGGCCGCGATCAGACGCCGGCCCCTTGTGCAGTGCCGAGCAGTACCATGCCGTCTACATCTCCGGCTACGCTGACGGAGAGGGGTGCTTCACCGTTTCCATTTCGCCACGAGCGACCTTGCGAGTGGGATGGGAGGTGAGGCCCAGCTTTTCGGTCAGCCAGAATGGCGATCGGGCGGAGGTACTGAATCTTCTCAAGGACTACTTCGGATGCGGCAGCATCCGACCCGACCGCAGCGACAAGACGCTCAAGTGGGAGACTCGTCGACTCGACGACATCGTCGATCGCGTGATCCCGCACTTCGAGCGATACCCGCTGCTATCGCGAAAGCGACACGATTTCGAAAGCTTTGCGACCGTCTGTAAAATGATGGTGGCCGGAGCCCACCGAGATCGATCGGGTCTACGCGACATCGTACGACTCGCTCATTCGATGAACTTGGGCGGGAAACGACGTTACGCGGCAGAAGAGATCCTGGGGACACTGCGAAGGGTGAAGGAATAGTCTGCGCCACTGGAAACAGTGGATGACGCGAAGTTCCGACCTGCACGAATGGCGTAACGACTTGGGCGCTGTCTCGGCCAGAGACTCGGTGAAACTGCAGTATCGGTGAAGATACCGATTACCCGCGACAGGACAAAAAGACCCTGTGCACCTTTACTACAACCTGATATTGGGTTCTAGTTGGTCTTGTGTAGGATAGGTGGGAGGCTATGAAGCGCGGGCGCTAGCCCGCGTGGAGCCAACCGTGAAATACCACCCTTGGTCAATTGGAATTCTAACCCGCGGCCGTGAAGCCGGCCGGGGGACAGTGTCAGGCGGGTAGTTTGACTGGGGCGGTCGCCTCCCAAAGAGTAACGGAGGCGCGCAAAGGTTCCCTCAGTGCGGTCGGTAATCGCACGTAGAGTGTAAAGGCAGAAGGGAGCTTGACTGCGAGACATACAGGTCGAGCAGATGCGAAAGCAGGCCTTAGTGATCCGGCGGTTGTGAATGGAAACGCCGTCGCTCAACGGATAAAAGGTACGCCAGGGATAACAGGCTTATCTCCCCCGAGAGTTCACATCGACGGGGAGGTTTGGCACCTCGATGTCGGCTCATCGCATCCTGGGGCTGGAGAAGGTCCCAAGGGTTGGGCTGTTCGCCCATTAAAGCGGTACGCGAGCTGGGTTTAGAACGTCGTGAGACAGTTCGGTCTGTATCCGTCGCGGGCGGAGGACACTTGAGGGGTTCTAACCTTAGTACGAGAGGACCGGGTTGGACGCACCGCTGGTGTACCTGTTGTGGCGCCAGCCGCAGCGCAGGGTAGCTATGTGCGGATGGGATAACCGCTGAAAGCATCTAAGTGGGAAGCCTGCCCCGAGATTAGGTGTCCCGCGGCGCAAGCCGCCTGAAGGGCCGTGGGAGACGACCACGTTGATAGGCCGCAGGTGCAAGCACAGAAATGTGTTCAGCCGAGCGGTACTAATCGCCCGTGAGGCTTGACCAACTTCTTCTTGAGAGGTTCAACGGCTCCGGTCGCTTCGGCGATCGGCGACAGACACTTCAATTGTCAGAGCGGCCCTGCGTTTTCGAGGGCGGCTATCGGAGATCGGCGATCGCCGCGAGCGGCGGTCGTCTTCGGTTTCCGGCGGCTTTGGCGAGGGGGAAACACCCGTTCCCATTCCGAACACGGAAGTTAAGCCCCTCAGCGCTGATGGTACTGCACGCGAGAGCGTGTGGGAGAGTAGGTCGCCGCCGGTCTTTCAAGAGGCCCCCGTGCCGGAAGGTGCGGGGGCCTTCGTGTTGTGTGCCAGGGGATGGTAGACGGTGAAGAGGTCCGTCGCGCTTGATCGCGTTCGAGACCGGCCCCAGAGCGTCCATCCCTGCCGGGAGGTGGCGTGGTCGGGGCTGTAATCCCAGATCGCACACGTGCTCTTGTAAGGCCGGGGCTCACGATAGTACTTGTACCCCGTAGGGGATACACAGAGAAGCAGAAAGTGAGGATTGATTTGGTGACCAAGAAGAGTGCCTATGTCCGGGCCCGCACCGAGCCCGAGCTGAAGAAGCGAGCCGAGGCGGTTTTCCGCCATGTCGGCCTTACGCCCTCGGATGCCATCAACATGCTGTATCGCCAAGCAGCCTTGCGAGGCGAGGTGCCTATCGAGCTAAAGCTTCCCAATGAAGTAACACGCCGAGCGATTGAGGATGCCCGATCCGGTCGGAAACTGATAGAAGCCAAGACAGCAAAGGAATTATTCGCGCTCCTCGAGGCTGAATAGTTGACGAGACGAAGCCCGCGCGCGACGCGTCAGTTCAAGAAGGACTGGCACCGGATGAAAGCGCGCGGCCTGCATTTGACCACGCTCCGTGACGTTCATGACTGAGCTGATCACCGGGGAGACACTCGAGTTAAACCGACGGCCCCATCCCCTCAAGGGGGAGTACTGGGATTGCATGGAGTGCCACCTGGGTGGCGATTGGCTCCTCATCTGGCAGCAGATCGAGGACGAAATCGTGTTCGTGCGGACCGGCACGCACGAGGATCTGTTTGGATAGATTCCGAGGGTCTCAGACCCTAGAGGAAATCGCCGCCTGCGTGAACAGCGCGCTCGGCAACCCCACCCCCAGCATATGGATCAGCAGGCCGTTGACGACCACGGGCCACGTCTTGGTCCCGACGACGACCGCCGAGAGCGGTACCACGACCACGTTCATGACGGCGTAGACGAGAAGGCCATAGAGCGGGCCGAACAGGAACGGCCGCCGGGCAAGGATGGGAAGCCGCCGGCTTGCAACGAAGTAGGTCGTCACGATACCGAACGCGATGAAGAAGTGGAGCAGCACGCCGAGCGCCGCGGTCCCCGCCCCGCCTTCGTACGCCGCCCGTCCCAGCAGCCCCGATGCGATGCTCTGTGGAATCAGGATCGGGGGCGACGCCCCGGAGGCCGAAGAAGACGAGCGCATCGAGCAGATCGAGGATGCCGACGACCAGGGTCCCGTAGAGGATCGCCCGCCCCGGGGACATCCGGATCATCGAGCCCGGTCCGTGTGCCAGAGCCAGAGGTCGGCCCAGTAGGCGAGCCCGCACCACTGTCCCCACTTCTCGTAGACCCCGAGCATCCGCGCGTCGGTCACGGGCTTCCGCGCGCGCGGAAAGTACTTCTGCCGCACGAAGCTGCGGAAGGCGGTATCGATCCCAATCCGGTCGAAGCGGCCGAGCAGCATGAGGACGTGGGCGGTGGCATAGGGACCGAGGCCGGGGACCCGCCCGACCTCGGCCTCGAGGTCGGCGGTCGTCCCGTCCCATGCCTCCCAGCGGTGGAGATCGATCTCGCCCTCGGAGACCGCCTCGGCGAAGCCGGCCAGGTAGGGCGCCCGGTATCCCCAGCGCCCTTTGGACGCCAACCGCTTCGCACCGATCCCGGTCACCTCGTCCGGGCACGGGAACTCCTTCCCGCCCGTCATCCCGACCAGGTTCCGCACCATCGCCACCGTGCCGCCCCAGGTGGTGTTCGTGGTGGCGAGGATCTTGACGACGTCCTCGAAAAGGGTGGGTGAGCGGAGCAGGCGGCCGAAGCCGCGGCCGACGGCCGCGGCGAACCCGTCGCCCGCCGCTTGCGCGAGCGCCTCGAACTCGATCAGATCCCGGTCGAGCTGGAGCATGCGGATCAGGTCCCGCTCCACGACCACCCAGCCCGCGTGATCCAGCCCGCGCCGGCTTCCACGGCCGCCCACGATCCTGGCTCGGATCGGCCCGCCGCGACCCTCGGGCTGCTCGAGGTCGATCCGGGAGACGCCACCGGGGACGCGGAGGGGGCGGGAGAGCCGCCCCTCCCTGTCATCCCACGCGAACGGCGCCAGGAGGCGCCACCCGTGGGAGCACGCCGTTGTGCGGAAGTCAAACCTCGGAGGGGTCCGGATCGACCTCTCGGTCGCGAGGCTGACGGTCGTCTGCCTGTTCGGAGACGCCGTAGTGGGCTGTGCCGGGCTCAGGCCGCCTTGCGGATCCCGTGAACGCGGCAGATTCCGTCCAGCAGGCCGTTGACCGCGTCCAGCGCGATCGCCGCGCCGCGCTCGGCTTCGACGAGATCGTCATCGCTGACCATGTGCCGCTCGAGGAGCTCGCGGGTCTCCGCGGCGTGCTCGACGTCGAGCGTCCGGTGGACCTCGAAGTAGTCGGTCGCCGGGGACCCTTCGACCCCATAATGCTCGGCCAGGCCGCGGATCTTCTCGGCAGCCACTGCGGGGACCATCGACTCGTAGGCGTAGAGCGCGGCCAGCCCGCGCACGACCGGTCCCTCGCCGACCGCCGAGCGGAACCCGGCGATCGCTCGGGCTGTCTCGGGCCAGACTTCACCGCCATCGGGCTCGCCGCAGCCGACCGCCTCGGCGAAGCGCCGCCACAGCGTGGGATGGTTCTCTGCCCCTTCCTCCTCGTCGCGCAGGTTCTCGAGCAGCGCCTGTCGCGTTTCGAGGTCCTCGCAGCGGCTGTGGAGGGCCGAGATGTAGGTGGGGAAGGCGCTTACGTGACGATAGTACTGGGCTGCGTAGTCACGCAGGGCTTCGGCGCTCAGCGTGCCGTCCTGCCAGGCCCGGTAGAAGGGGTGCTTGAGCAGGTGCCGCTCGGCAATCAGGGCATCGATGGTCGTCAGCGAGGGACGCGACATGGGCAGCTCCTGATAAGGGGTCACGGGACGATCGCAAAGACGGGCGCCAATCTAGCGCGCCTGGCCCGCGCCGACACCGCGAGGATCCGGCGGCTTCCGCCCTACGGCCGCAGCTCAACCTCGGTGACCTTCCCCGCCTCGACCTCAACCGCCCGGTAGACCCGGCGCCCGTCGATCTCCACCCCCAGGACATAGCGTCCGGGCCGGACGTCGCCGATCACGAAGTGCTCGCCGAACACGGGATCGGGATGGGCCTTGTCCTCGTAGGTCTCGGCGAAGCTGAACGGAGTCTCCCGGGGCTCGGGTTTGGTCACCCCGTAGACCCGGGCGCCGAGAACCGGGTCCCCGGCGCTGTCCAGGACGCGCCCGGCGATGACCCCCGTCATCTTCATGGGCTCGATCCAGAGCAACGGGTTGACGGTGTACGGGGGAAACCGCTGCTCGGGGTCCACCACCGCCGTCACGTCGTCCGTGGGGGTCACGTGGATCTCGAGATGGAGATGGTCGTTGGTGGCCCGTCCCGTCGAGCCGACATGGGCGATCAGATCGCCGCGGGCGACGCGGTCCCCGACCGCGACCGTCAGGTCGGCGTTGTGGTAGTACGTGGACCACACGTAACGATCGTCGAGCCGCCGGTCGTGGAGGATGGCCACCGTGTTGGAGCCCGCCTCGGCCGGCCCGGCGAACGCCACGACGCCGTCCCCGATCGCATGGACCGGCGTCCCCTCGGGGTTGTTGAACTCGACGCCCTGGTGCTGCTGGAAGTTCCCGCCCATCGTCGAGCCGTAGGTGTAGGTCTGATCGACGAAGCGGTTCCCGCCCTGCCCGGGCGGAGCTTCGAACCAGCCGGCGATCGGGCGATCGAACCAGAAGTGCTCGCGCGCTCCCGGCCTGGCCAGGGGCTCGCCGGGGTCGGGGTAGTCGCGGAACTGGCCCTTCCACGACTGCAGATCATGGCCGAGGGCGGTATAGGGTGTGTCATCACCGAAGCCGGCGTTGCGGCCGTCGATGAGGATGGCGCGCCAGACTCCATTGCCGGGGGCCCAGGTCCGGCCTCCGTCCGTGCTCTTGTCGTAGCCCGCGAGGCTCATGACGCGCACGATGGGGGAGCTGGCGCCCCGGTCCACGTCGAGACTGAGGAGATACCGGCTCCGGAGCCCCCGTGCCTCGGTGACGTCGCGCCACGTCTCGCCCCCGTCGGGCGAGATCCGGAGGCCGTCGGCGGTGGCGACGTACACGGTGTCGCTCACGACCTCGATCCCGTGGGGCGCGACGTACAGCCAGCGCGGGCCGAGCTCGTCGAAGGTCCAATTGCGCCAGGTCCGGCCGCCGTCCCGGGAGACGCCCCAGCCGTTCCCGATCGTCCCGTACCACACCTCCCCGGAGGGCCCGAACGCGCCCGAGGGCCCGAACGCGATCGCGTTGACGAAGTCCCACGAGATGTCGGTCGAGTCGCGGCTCCGCAGGTTCTCCCACTCCCGGCCGGTGCCGTCCCGGCTCACGTAGATCCCCTGGCCGTAGGTGCCCACCCAGACCGACGCATCGGGACCTTCGGCCACGGTGAGGACGTGGGTGCCCCAGCCGGTCGAGTCGGGAAGCGGGGATTGGAGCGGCGGCATAGCGGCCTCCTGGGCCGGGGCGCACGGCACCGAGGCGCCGAGCAGCCCGATAGCGAAAGCGATTGCGCTAGAAATCCTCAAGATACCGTACCTCCCCCTGGGGACCGATCAGGGCCACCCGGATCCAGTTGGGCGGCGCGTCGAAGTCGAACTTCTCGAGCTCGTAGGCGGTGTATTCCTCCATCAGCCGGTAGGCGCGCCCGGCCTCCTCGGTCCGCCAGAACTGGATCGTGTCGATGGCGAGCGGCTCGTCGGGAGCGACGGCGAAGATCTGGACCGGCCGGTGGACGCGCCGCCTGGCCCGCTCGGCCAGGGTGTGGCGGGCCGACTCCTGGCGGGCCTCCTCGGCCTGGACCGGGAGATCCGTGGGGGTCCCGGGCTGGAGCGCGGGATCCGGGGCCGTTCGCTCGCAGGCTTCGCGAAGGGCGGCCAGCTCGTTGTAGAGATAGACGTCCTTGAGGGACTTCCGCTCGAGCGCCCCGTGTCGGATCGTCATCACCCGCTCCAGGCGCTGGACGATGCTGTGACCTTCGGCGGGAGCGGCATAGGAAGCGTTAAGCGGCAGCACGAACAGGAGGTCGCACTTCTCGATGCCGGTCCCGAAGTAGATCGGCAGGTTGTCGATCGTCCCGCCGTCCTCGAAGACCTCGTCGCCGATCCGGGCATACTCGAAGAGGGGCGGGATGTCCATGGAGGCGAACACCGCCTGTTCGAGATCCTCGAGGGTCCGGGCCGACCGCCAGCGGTCGGGGAGCACCAGCGGACGCCGTCGTCCGGTGAAGTTGTCGAGGCCCTCGAGATCCGTCCGGTTGGTCGAGAACTCGAGGTGCGCCCGCTCGACGTTCGTGCGGGTGAGGTAGAAATGCAGGTTCCCCTGCGCGTCCGGAGAGTGCAAGTGCTGGTTGAGTCGCTCTCTCGAGGCGGGGTCATCGACGAACAGGGTACGGAACGCGCTCCGCCAGGGATCGGCCGAGAGGACGTAGTTGCGCCAGGCGGGCAGGTAGTACGTCGGCGCCACGATCTCCGAGAGGTCGACCCGGCTCCACCAGCTGCCGAGCGTGCCAGGGTCCCCGTCGGCCACTCTCCCGGCCAGCCAGAAGCAGGCGTTCCAGGCGCCGATCGATGAGGCGGCGATCATCCGGACATTGCCGAGCGCCGCGTGGTCCTGGAGAAAACGATGCAGCGCGCGCAGCGAGCCGGCCTGGTAGGCCCCCTTGGCCCCACCCCCGGCCAGGATGATGCCGATCCGCTCGTGGCGGCCGAGCGGTCCCGTCGGGGGAGATGGGGGCGGGGAACCGGGTTCGCCCGGTTGGAACCAGGCCACCGGTCGTGGAGGGAGCAGGCGATAGGCGGCCGTCCCGATCCAGAGGGCCAGGAGAAGGCCCGCCCCCGCCAGCGCCAGGGTAAGCGCGGCCGCCAGCACGGTGCCCAGGCTGAGGACGTCCAGGGGAGGGGCCGAGACGAGCGGGACCAGGCGCTCCACGAGCCACGGGAAGACGAAGACCAGCCAGGCCAGAAAGGCCAGGACGGTCGGAACGCTGAAGCGCGGGGAGAAGCGCAGGAGGAGCCACTGATAGGCGAGCCCGGATGTCATCCCGCCAACTGTACCGCCGTCGCGGACCGCGCTAGGTTCCGGACACCCGCGACCCGAACGGGATCGTCCGTTTTGTGCGGGTCACGAACCCGACATCGCTCCGGGACCTGAGAAAAGGAGGAACGTATGGGTATCCTCGCATGGATCGTGCTGGGGCTCGTGGCCGGGGCTCTGGCCAAGCTCATCATGCCGGGCGAACAGCGCGGCGGCTGCATCATGACGACGCTGCTGGGTATCGCCGGCGCCCTGGTGGGTGGGTTCATCGGTCGGGCCCTTGGATACGGCGGGGTCGAGGAATTCTCTTTTGCCAGCCTCCTGTGGGCGTTCATCGGAGCGTTCCTCCTGCTTCTGATCTTCGGCTTCCTGTTCAAGAAGAGGTAACTCTTACTGGGAGGAGGGGGAAGGCGCCACGACGGCTGCGGATCGTTCGCCTCGCACACGCTCGAGGAGGAGCCGGCCGACATCGGCGTTCGTGCGGATGCCCGCGAAGGCCTCTGCCCCGGGACCGATCGCGAACAGCGGCACCAGCTCCAGCGAGTGCCCGGTCGTCACGTATTCGGCCTCGAGCGCCCCGGTAGAGTCGGGGACCACGGCCAGCCCGCCCGTCTCGTGGTCGCCGGTCACGACGATCAGCGTCTCGGGACGTCGCGCGCGGTAATCGAGAGCGACCCGGATCGCCCGATCGATGTCCGCCACCTCGGCCTGGATCGTGGCCAGCGGCGCGTTGTCGTGGGCTCGGTGATCGGTGTGCTCGTTCTCGACCAGCAGGAAGAACCCGTCGGGGTCGCGATCCAGGATCGCGAGGGCGGTGCCGGTCATCTCGGCCAGGGAGGGCGCGCGCTGGTCGGGATCGGACACCCGGTCGATGTCGAAGAGTCCCAGGACGCGCGCCACTTCGTCGACGTCGACCGCGCGGAGCTCTTCGGGGGTCGTGACGACGGTGTACCGCTCGCGGATCGGGAGGCTGTCGAACCAGGCCAGCCCGTCGCCCATCAACACCTCGATGTCCTGATCCAGCATCTGGCGGGCGATCCTCGCCCACTGGTTGCGGCTGGAGACGTGGGCGGCAAAGGCGGCCGGCGTCGCGTCCAGGAGGAAGGTCGTCGTGACGAGCCCGGTCGCGAGCCCGCCCGCCTCGGCAACTTCGAGAACGGTCGGCCGCGGCTCCTGGTCGGCGCCGACACCGATCGCACCGTAGATCGTGCGCTCGCCGATCGCGAACGCGGTGGCCGAGGAGGCGCTCTCGACGTGGCTCCCGGTGGTGTTCCCCGTATCCACGAGGCCGACGACGGGAAACGCGGCGACCGCCAGGCTGTCCCCCTCGAGCCAGGCGGCGCTCCAGTGCGCGATCCCGGCGCCATCGGCGACGAAGAAGATCGTATGCGAGGCCGGCGCCGGGTCCGGCAGCGCCTGGTTCGCGGGGGCCTCGGCTCCCCAACCGATTGTCACCGCGACCAGGAGAGGGAGCCCGGGCATGACAGGGAAATCCCGCATCGGGGCCCTATCATAGCACGCGCCTGCGCATGCGACCGCCGACATGCCAGGTCGAGGGACGGCGATCGCGGGTTCGGCACCTCCCCCCGGCAACGCGCGCGACCTAAGATTGACGATCGTGGACCCCGCCGACCCGCGCCCCGACGAAGCCGACCGGGAACACGAGCATCCGCGTCCCGATCTCGGGAGGCTGCTCGAGTTCTTCTCGGGCCCCGTCGACATCCGCTCGATCGCGCTGAGCGGGATCTTCGTCCTGCTCGTCCTCTACACGCTCTACTTCGCGCGGGACTTCGTCCTTCCGGTGGTGCTGGCGCTCCTGCTCACGTTTCTCCTCGCGCCGGTCGTTCGCGCGCTCGGGCGGATGCGGGTGCCGCCATCGATCGGGGCGGGGCTGGTGATCCTGGCGCTCCTCAGCGCTGTCGTGTACGGGGGCTACTCGCTCTCGGGCCCGGCCGCCGCCTGGGTCGAGCGGGCGCCCCAGGGGATGCGCCGGGTCGAGCAGCGGATCCGCGAGATCCAGCGGCCCGTCGAGGAGGTGCGCCAGGCGGCGGAGCAGGTCGAGCAGCAGGTGGAGGAGATGGCTGGCGGCGGACGCCAGCCGCGGGAGGTTCAGGTGGAGGGAGAGACGCTGACCGGGGCGGTGCTCAGCCAGACGCAGTCGTTCCTGGCGGGCGCGGTGGTCATGACCATCCTCCTGTTCTTCCTGCTCGCCTCCGGGGATCTCTTCCTGCGCAAGCTCGTCCGCGTCCTCCCCAGGCTGAGCGACAAGAAGGCGGCGATCGAGATCGCCCGCGCCACCGAGGAGCACATCTCGAGATACCTGGTCACCGTGACGCTGATCAACGCCGGGCTCGGGGTGGCCGTCGGGTTCGCGATGAAGCTCGCGGGCATGCCGAACCCGGTTCTGTGGGGCGTGGCGGCGGGCCTCATGAACTTCGTCCCTTATCTCGGGGCGCTTGCCACACTGGGGATGATCACGCTCGTCTCGCTGCTCACTTTCGAGGGTCTGGGTCGGGCGCTCGTAGCGCCGGGTCTGTATCTGGGGCTGAACGCCCTCGAGGGATACCTGATCACGCCGATGCTGCTCGGTCGGCGGCTTCTCCTCAACCCGGTCGTGATCTTCCTCGGCATCATCTTCTGGGGATGGCTGTGGGGGATCCCGGGAGCGCTGCTGGCGGTGCCGATCCTGGCGACCTTCAAGATCTTCTGCGACCACATCGAGCCGCTGTCGCCGATCGGGGAGTTTCTGGGGCGGTAGGACTCGTCGTGCCTTCCCGGGGCCTGTCGGCGGCGGTTAGTTTGGCGGACATGGTCGATAAGACGGAGCTGCGGGAGCACTGGCGGGCGGCCGCTCCGGGATGGTTGATGCACGGTGACTTCGTCCGCGAGACGACGGAACCTGTCTCCCGGGCGATGATCGAGCGGGCGGCTCCGGTTCCGGGGGAGTGTTGGCTCGACGTGGCGGGCGGAGTGGGGGACCCGGCGCTCTACGTGGCCCTGGCCCTCGACGGCGGCGGGCAGGCCGTGGTCACGGACCTCGTGGTGGAGATGGCGGCAAAGTCGCGCGCGGTGGTACGGGAAGCGGCACCTGCGCTCCGCGTCAGCGCCGTCGCCGCGTCCGCCGACGAGATGCCGTTCGAAGGCGCATTCGACGGACTCACCTGTCGCTTCGGGGTGATGTTCTTCCCCGAGCCTCTACCGGCGCTGGTGGCGCTTCGCCAGACGCTCAAGCCCGGCGGTCGCGGGGTTTTCGCGGTCTGGGCGGAGCGCGAACGGAACGCCTTTTTCCGCGAGGTGAGCGCGGCCGTGCTGGCCCGCTTCCCCGAGATGCCGGTCCCCGACCCCGACGAGCCCCACACCTTCCGCTTCTCTACCAAAGGCGAGCTCGCGGAGTTTCTGCGGATGGCGGGATGGACGCACGTGGGGGAAGCCGACCTCCCTTTCGTCATGTCATCGCGACGAACAGTCGATCAGTTCTGGGATCACCTGACCGGGCTCAGCGTCGAGCTCCGCGGGCTGGTGAGCGAGATGCCTGCGGAAGAGGCTCGCAGCTTCCGCAGGGACATCGAGGATCGGGTGGCTCCGTTCTTCGAGAGCGGCTCGATGCGGCTCCCGGCCCATGCCCGGCTCGTATGGGGTCGGGCTCCCGGGGGGATCAGAGGCGTCGCGTAGATCGCCCGAGCCACCCCGGTCCAAACGTCCGCGCCACCACCCACGCCAGTGAGGCCAGCCAGACCAGGTAGGCGACGAGGCGAACCGGGTGGAAGGCGATCGTCGTCACGACATCACCCGTGAGACCGAGCCCGTGCTCGAGGACGAGGCGTGAGACCTGCTCGGCCGTGAACCATCCCCACAGGAAGATCGACCAGTACATGCCGACGAGCTTCCAGCGCGGCATCCTGAGACGGGGTGGCAGATGGCGTGTGTTCATGATCGCGATCACCGCCGTGAACAGATACATCGAGGCGATCGTGAACGGTCCGGCGACGAGGACCAGGAAGTCGGGCTGGAGGGCCCCCAGGCTTTCGCCCCCCAGCCAGGAGAGGACGATGACGCCCATGCTGGCGAGGGCGAAGACGGTGAGGAGGAACAGGAACGTCCGCTTGAGCGTGAGCGTGGGCCGCCTCCGGCCGACTCGCTCGTAGAGGATGTCGCCGGTGATGCGGGTGACGGTGTCGACGATCCCGACCTGGGTCGAGAAGAGGACCAGCGCGCCCCCCAGGAGGAACACGATCTCGAGCCAGGCGCCACCCTGACGGCGGAGGATCTCGGCCTGCTCCATAACCATGCCGGTCAGGTTGCCGGCCAGGTCGGCCCGCCCGGTCCCGACCGTCTCGGCGACCAGCAGGGTCGTGATCACGACGCTGAAAATGATCAGGACGACGAACGTCACGAACAGCTCGCGCTCGGCCAGGGCCATCCAGCGGCGAAAGCGGGCCAGTGCGGTTGGCTGATCCGCGGAGAAGGCGAAGCCGCGCTCGCTCACCGGCTCGTTCTGGCCACGGATCCCGGCGATCCGTCCCTGGTAGGCCCCCATCCCGAAGCCCTTGTCGCGGATCCAGAGCGACTGGGCGAGGAGAAGCGTCCCGCCAGTGCCGGCGTACGCAACGGCGATCAGGAGGGTCGGGAACTGATCCCCCGATAGAAGGTCACGCGGCACGCTGCCCACCGAAACCGCTCCCTTCGCCAGCTGCGCCACGTCCCCCGGGAGCACCCCGACCGCCACCAGCGCGATGAAGAGGAGGGGAAAGAAGACGATCACGAGGGCGATCTCGAACCGCTCCAGCGCGTTGTAGACGACGCGGGAGATCGCGAGCGCGCACCAGATGAAAGCCAGCATCGCCAGCGCGAGGGGCTGCCAGTCGGCGATCACCTGGCGGCCGGCCAGTAGGTTGACGCTGACCCGCGTGAAGTCGGCCGACTCGGCGGCCCAGCCCGGCCAGAAGAAGGAGACCAGGGTGGCGATCAGGAAGAACCAGGGCCAGAAGGGCTTTCGTGTGAGGCGGGCCATGCCGTTGAAGACAGACTCCCCGGTGGCCATCGTCCAGCGTTCGATCTCGCTGATCACGACGAACTGGCTCAGGACCCCGACCCAGAACAGCCACCAGATCGAAAAGCCGTTGACGGCGACCAGGTTCGGCCACAGCAGGAACTCGCCCGCGCCCAGGCCGATTCCGAGCGCGATGACCGACGGTCCCACCACGTCGCGCAGCTTGGGCACGCGGGGGACGTCGTCCAGGCGGTGGAAGGGCGGACCGGTGCCCGGGTCGGGGAAGTCCGGTGCCTCGGGAGCGTCGGGGAGAGCCGCCGTGTCGACCGGCCGGTAGATGCCTTCCCGAAAGAGGAGGCCTTCCTCAGGTGGGCAGATTATGTCGGGATCGTGGCGCACGACGGCGGTCTACCCTAAACGGCTCGCTCGCCATCGCGCAAGCGTGCTCTTCAGGCGCACGATTCTTGCCTTCGAGCAATTTAGCGATACAGGGCCGTCATTCCGTGAGGTTCCAAACCGATAGCTGATTCGCGAGGAGGAATGACCGCCTCCACTCGACAACGGCTGCGTGCGCGGGCATGGATCAGCCTGGTCCTTCTGGCTGGCTTGCTGATCGCCGCCACCCGCTGGCGTCTGCATGTCGACAGCGAGAAGAGGTTTGCGATCGGAGCGGCGGTCGAGCCTGGATTGCCTGTCCCCGCGGCCGAGGGCCTGGCCATTCCCGTCGCGGTCGACACCGTGCGTCAGGGCTCGCTCATCCTCCAAGTGTCGGCCACCGGACAGACCGAGGCCTCCGACCGGGCGACGGTGGCGGCGCGTGTGGCGGGGCGGATCGCGGCCCTGCCGGTCACGGAGAGCGATCCGGTCGGCCGTGGGCAGGTCGTAGCCCGGATGGACGCCCGCGAGTACGTGTTGGCGGTTCGACAGGTCGAGGCCGAGCTGGCCGAGGCCGAAGCCCGCTACCGCGAGATGACGCTCTTCGACGACCGGATCGAGGATCCCGCGATCCTCGGTGAGCGGACTCAGGCGGCGCGCGCCAAGAGCGGTCTCGACCGCGCCGAGATTGCACTGAGCCGCGCCCAACTCGACCTGGCCAACACGGCGCTCACCGCCCCCTTCGCCGGTCACGTGGCGAACGTGCTCGTGGGCGAGGGAGGGTACGTGGCGTCAGGGGAGGAGATCCTGAGCGTTGTCGACGTCGACCCCGTCCTGGTCGAGGTCCAGGTCGTGGAGAGCGAGCTTCGTTGGCTCGCGGAAGGGGGAATGGCCGCGATCACAGTGGCCGCCTTCCCCGACAGCACCTTCCGCGGACGGATCCGATCCATCAACCCGGTCGTCGACCCCGAGACCCGGACCGCCCGTGTCACGGTCGTGCTCGCCAACCCGGATGGGCGGATCCTGCCCGGCATGTTCGCCCGGGTGAGCCTGGAAGGCCGGGCATTCGAGGACCGTATCATGGTCCCCAAGGAAGCCATCGTCGAGCGCGACGATCGGACGCTCGTCTTCGTGTTGGAGCCGATCCCCGACGGGCCGCCCGGCTTGGGGCTCGTCAAATGGGTCTACGTCACGACTGGGCTCGCGAACGATCGCTACGTAGAGCTGGTCGAGAGGGAGGAGACCGAGATCCCTGAACCGCGGTCATTGGTCATCACAGGCGGAAACTACACCCTGATCCACGATGCCCGAGTGCGGATTGCTTCCGACGCGGGCATGGCGGAAGAGGAAGGGCCTTGATCAGGCGGGCGTGGCAGTCCGTGGAGCGCGCGCTGGGAGGGACGAGAGCTGGAGCTGGGTCAGATCGGTTCGCTCACTGGCATGATCGATCTCGATGCCGACCACTTCACCCGCCGCGTTCAGATCGAGGATGATATCCCGTGCAACCTCACGCGCATCTGCACCAGATCCCTCTCGAAGCTCGATATAAAGTGTATCCGTCTCGGAGTAGTAATCGAAGCGCATCCTTACCTCGGCTTGAAGCCTCTGTCTGGGAAGGCGGTGTGGACCGTCTCCCCGTCCTCCAAAGTTACGACCCGCAAGTATTTACCGAGTTCCTTCACGTAAAACCAGTGCCGAACTCTCCCATCTTCCTGAACTTCCTTGTACTCGGGATTCTGGATCGCTCTCTGACACCATTGCAGCTGAATGTAGGGGCGTTGCTGGAGGACACGGTGCTCGAAGTATCGGGTCCACTTCACATGAATCGTCTTGATGCAAGCCTGGAACCAGAATGTTGAGATTGTCGAGGGTGCGATATCTGTTCGTCGCGGCTTTCGCGATTGTAGCGCCGCCGGCGAATCACGCATTCGCACAGGAACCAGCCATCAACGCTACGACGGCGAACTCGATCTTCACCCTCGCGCACGCCCTCGAACTCGCCGGCCACCATAATCCCGACATCGTCCAAGCGGGGAACGCGGTCGGTGCGAGCGGCGCCGAGCGGCTGGCTGCTCGGGCCGCTTTCCTGCCGAGCGTCAGCGCTTCGACATCCTTCGACGTGACTCGCGTCAAGGCTTTTACGACGACGGACGTGTTCGGCGACCCGGCCGAGCGCGAGGAGGCGGTGGAGGCGACGACGCGTGGAGCACGCCAGGGGGTCTTCCTCGACCTCACGCTGTTCGACGGGGGCGAAACCCTGGCTGGGGCACGTGCAGCGGGGGCTAGGTACGAGGCAGCTCAGGCTGCCGTGGGAGCAACCGTGAACCGGGTCCGGGCCGACGTGGCACGTGCCTACTTCGACCTTCTCGAGCGGCTGGCGACGACCAATGTGGAGCGTGAGATCCTGGAGGCGCGCCAGCGCGACGTCGAGACGACGAAGCGGCTCTTTCGCGTGGTGGCGGCGGACCAGATCGACGTGTTGGGGGCTCGGATCAAGGCCCGTCGGCAGGAGGCGGCGGTGGCGACCGCTGAGGAATCTGCCGTGGCGGCCCGACTCGAGCTAAGCCGTGTCGTGGGAACCGAGATCGATTCTGAGGCGCAGCTGGAGGTCCCATTCGAGCCATTCGATCCCGAATCTCTGGATGTAGAGGAGCTCGTCAGGGAAGCGCTCGCCTCGCATCCCGAGATCGAAGGACTGGCATCCGATCTCGACGCTGCCGACGCCGAGACTTGGGACGACGGCTGGCTCGCCTATCTCCCGCAGGTCTCGGCCACGGCGGCCTATCGTCGGAGCGAGTTCGGCGGCACCGCGCAGCCACTCTTCGAGCTGGATCCGCGCGACACTGCGTACTCGTTCGGCCTGCAGCTGACGCTCCCCCTCTTCGACCGGCTCGCCCGGCACGTCGAGCGGGCGCGGGCGAGCACGACGGCCGCCGAGGCGCGGGAGGCGCTCCGCGCGAGGCGCCTCCAGGCCGAGACCGAGGTCCACTCGCGCTTCCTCGATCTGCGCGCCGCGTGGCGTGATCTACGGCTCGAAGAGGAGACGACGGCGATGGCCCGCGAGCGCTCCGAGCTCGCGCGCGAGAAGTATGAGATCGGAGCCATCGATTTCACCCGACTCCAGGAGGTGGTGGACGACGCGACGGCGGCCGAGCGGGCGCTGGTCCAGCGGCGGTTCGGCTACTATCGGGCGATGGCCGAGCTCGAGCGCGCGGTGGGCCGGCCGATCGCTCTGCCCTCGGCCGGAGGAGCGGAGCCAGGCGATCCGTGAGCCTCCCCGGGCTCGCCGTCCGCCGGCCGGTCGCCGTCGCGATGTTCTTCCTCGCGGTAACCCTGATCGGCGCAGTCAGTCTCTTCCGTATGCCGGTCTCACTTCTCCCCGAGGTCGCCTATCCGCGCCTGGTCGTCTGGACGGCCATCCCCGATGTCGCCCCCGTCGAGGTCGAACGCTACGTGACCGAGCCGATCGAGGCGGCGCTCTCGGCGGTCCCCGGAGTGCTCGCGATCGAGAGCGTGTCGGCCGAGGGGCGGTCGCTCGTCACCGTGCGCTTCCCATGGGGGACGGACATGGAGTTCGCCCAGCTCCACGTCCGGGAGCGGCTCGACAACCTGGCCGGGACGCTGCCCCAGGGGGCCGAGCGGCCGACCATCCTGAGGATCGATCCCGGGGCCGAGCCGATCCTGATCGCGAGCGCGATGGCGGCGCGGGCCGTATCGACGGCTGCAGGGACTCCGCCGCCGGCCGCGGCACAGACGGGCCAGGCGACCGTCGAAGGCCAGCCCGACGAGGTGGAGCCATCCCGACCCACGGTCAGCCTCCGCGAGATCGAGCGGCTCACCGAGACCGTCTTCCGGCGGCGCCTGGAGCAGCTCGAAGGCGTGGGGCGGGTGACGGTCGTGGGCGGCGCCGAGCGGGAGATCCGGGTCGACGTGGACCCGGCGCGGCTCGAGGCTCACGGTCTCTCCATCGAGGACGTGGCCACGTCGCTCGACCAGGCCAACGCCTCGGCTCCGGGCGGAACGATTCGCCGTGGCCGGCACCGCTATGCCCTCCGGGCGCTCGGCGAGCTGACCACCCTGGATGAGGTGGCGCAGGTTGTCGTGGCGAGCGGTCCCCGGGGCGGGACGATCACGGTCGCGGACGTGGCGACCGTCGCCGACAGCGTGGCCGAGCGGGACGCGGCCGCGTACCTGGACGGCCGGCCCTCGATCGGACTCCTGGTCTACAAGGAGAGCGGGGCCAACACCGTGACCGCCGCAGGCCGGGTCGAGGAGACGTTCGATCAGCTGGAGCGCCAGTTCGCGGGGATCGACCTGACGACGGTGACCGGTCAGGCCGGATTCATTACGTCCGCCATCCGCAACGTGGTCTGGGCGCTCGTTCTGGGCGGACTCCTCGCCTATCTGGTCCTCTTTCCCTTTCTGAGGGACCCGCGCTGGCCCGGGGTTCTCGCGCTCGCGATCCCGATCTCGGTCGTGGCGGCCTTCGTGCCCCTCTATTTCAGCGGGGTCTCGCTCGACATCATGAGCTTGGGCGGGCTCGCCCTCGGGGTCGGGATGCTGGTCGATGCCTCGATCGTGGTGCTGGAGAACGTCTTCCGGCACCGGGAACAGGGACTCCCCGCCGATGCCGCGGCGATCCGTGGCGCCGAGGAGGTGCAGGGAGCGATCACCGCGTCCACGCTTACGACGATCGCCGTGTTCGGGCCCATCCTCTACGTCTCGGGACTGGCGGGCGCGCTCTTCGAGGAGCTCGCGCTCGCGGTGACCTTCTCGCTCCTGGCCTCGCTTCTGGTCGCGCTCACCCTGCTTCCCGTCCTGGCCGCGCGGCTTGGGGCGCGGGGCGACCGGACGGAATCCGGCGATCGGCGGGAGACAAATCCGGGCGTGGATCCCGCGAGCCCTGGAGAAGAAGGCGGGGGTCCCCTCCACCACTGGCTCGCGCGCTTCGAGGCCGGATTCGCCCGGATCGCGGCCGCCTACGAGCGGTCGCTCGCCCGGGCCCTCGACAGGCCGCGGAGGGTCCTGGCGTGGACGGGGGGCGCCCTCGCCCTGACCTTGATCGTGGCCCTTCTCCTTCCGCGAGACGTCCTTCCCGAGGTGGACCAGCGCGCCTTCACGGGGCGGCTGACGCTTGCGCCAGGGACCCCCATCGAGCGGACCGAGAAGATCGCGCTCGGGATGGACGATTGGCTCCGCGATCAGCCGGAGGTCGAGGCCGTCCTGACGCGGGTCGGCTTGGCCTCGGCCGCCGAGGCGGCACGGGCCGGGGAGCGAGGCTCGAACACGGCCGTCCTCGATGTCCGGCTGGGACCGGACGGCTCCTCGACCCGCGACGTCATGGCGCGGCTTCGCGAGGCGTTCGACGACCTTCCGTCCGGAGCCCTCGCCCTGGAAACGGGGGGTGCGACCGAGCTCGGGACCGTTCTCGGGACCGCCGAGGCGGATCTGGTGGTCGATGTGCGGGGCGAGAATCGGGAAGGCGTCGGTCTCATCGCCGGGGAGACCGTGCGGCGACTGGCCGCTCTCCCCATGCTGGCGGATGTGGGCTCGGGGCTCGAGCAGGGCCATCCGGAGATCCGGGTCTCGCTCGATCGGGATGCGATCGCCCGCCACGGACTGGGGGTCCAGGAGGTCGTCTCGACACTGACCGACCGGACGCGCGGCCGGATCGCCACGCAGTTCGTGGACTTCGATCGCCGGGTGCCGGTCGTCGTCCGGGCGGGCGAAGCGGAGCGCCGGGATCTGGACCGGGTCCTGGGCGGCTCGGTGGATGGAGTTCCGCTCCGGCTCCTGGTCGAAGTCGAAGAAACGGCCGGACCGACAGCGATCCGCCGCGAGAACCAAGAGCGGATTGTCCCGGTCACGGCCGACGTCGTGGAGGGCGGGCTCTCGGGAGCGATCGGGACCGTCGAGGAAGCGCTCCGTGATCTCGATCTCCCGCCGGGCGTGAGGCTCGAGGTGGGAGGCGGCGGCGAGGAGCTCCGACGGAGCTTCCGCGGGCTCGCCTTCGCGTTCCTCCTGGCGCTCCTTCTCGTGTTCATGATCCTGGCCGCCCAGTTCGAGTCGCTGGTCCTGCCGTTCGTCGTCCTCCTCGCCGTGCCGCTCTCCCTGATCGGCGCCATCCTCCTCCTCGCCCTCGCGGGGAGCGGCCTCAACACGATGAGCCTGATCGGGATCGTGGTCCTGGTCGGGATCGCCGTCAACGACGCGATCGTCAAAGTCGACTTCATCCAGCAGGCGCGGGCCGCTGGCGCCCCCGTGCGGGCGGCGATCGAGGAGGCCGGCCGGGCGCGGCTCCGGCCGATCGTGATGACCTCGGTGACCACGATCCTGGGCCTCCTCCCGATGGCGATCGGGTTGGGCAGCGGGGCCGAGCTCCGTTCCCCCCTCGCGATCGCGGTGATCGGCGGCCTGATCACCTCGACGGCTCTCACCCTGTTCGTCGTCCCCGTCTTCTACCAATGGGCCGTCCGGTCGTGATCAGTGTGGCGATCCGCCGGCCGGTGGCGACGGTCATGGTATTCGGCTGCCTGACCGCGCTCGGGGTCGCGAGCGCCGGCCGGATGCCGCTCGAGCTCCTCCCCGACGTGGAGTTCCCTCGGCTCGAGGTCCAGACCTTCTGGCCGGGAGCCTCGCCCGAGCAGGTCGAGGCGTTCTTAACCTCGCCGATCGAGGCCGCGGCGCAGGAAGTCCACGGTGTCCGCTCGGTGAGCTCGACCTCGTACCCTCAACGCTCGGCGGTGACGGTCGAGTTCGCTTCCGGGACCGACATGGAGTTCGCCCGCCTCGAGCTCGGCGAGCGGCTGGCCGCGCTGGGCCCCGAGCTTCCCGCGGGAGCCTTCACGCCTGAGGTTCAACCATGGGTCCCCGACGAGTTCGCGGAGGGAAGCCAGGCGCTGCTTATCTACACGCTGGCCGCTCCGGGTGTCCTCGGGGCACTGCGTGAGTTCGCCGAGGATGAGATGGCCCCGGAGCTGGCCGCGGTGCCCGGGGTGGGCGCCGTGCGGGTGGCGGGTGGGGCTGACCGCGAGCTCCAGGTGCGGCTCGATCCCGCGCAGACCGCCGCTTTCGGCCTGACTCCGGACGATGTCCGACAAGCGCTCGCCGGGCTCAACGTCACCGGGACGGGCGGCGCCCTCCGCCGCAACGGCCTCGAGTATACGATCGCGATCGAGGACCGAGCGCAGGGGGTTCCCGACGTGGAATCGCTGGTCCTCGAGCCCGCGACTCCGAGGCGGCCAGCGGTCCGTCTCGGCGAGGTGGCGAGCGTCGCCCTCACGTATGCCGATCCGCCCGGCCTTCACCGCGTGGATGGGGTTCCCGCGGTCTCGATCTACCTGTTCCGCCAGCCGGGGTCCAACGCGATCGGGGTGGCGGACCGGGTCCGCGAGCGCCTGGAGGAGCTGAGCGGAACGCTCCCCGCCGGCTACCGGGTGATCGAGGACTATGACGGCAGCGAGAAGATCCGCGAGCAACTCTCCGATCTCGGCAATCGCGCGCTCCTGTCGGCCGCGCTCGTGCTGCTGGTCCTTCTGATCGCCTTCCGGCGCTGGCGACCGGCCTTCCTCCTCTTTGGGACGATCGCGGCGAGCGTCCTGGTGACGCTGAACCTCATGGCGCTGGGCGGGCTTTCGCTCAACCTGCTCACCTTGGCGGGACTCGCGATGGGGATCGGGCTCATCGACGACAACGGGATAGTCGTCCTGGAGTCGATCGAGGCGCGGCGTGACGCCCACGTCGGCACGCGCCAGGTGGTCCAGCCGATCCTGGCCGCCACGCTGACCAACGTCATCGTCTTCGTCCCCTTCCTCTATCTCCAAGGGGAGCTGCGAGCCTACTACGTGCCGTTCGCGGTGACCGTCGGGCTGGCGCTCCTGGTGAGCCTGGCCGCCGGGTTCACGCTGATCCCGGCTCTTCACGCGCGTCTGCGGCGGCCCGCGCCCGCATCCGCCCAGCCCGGAGCAGAACCTCTCGAGGCGGCGACACGTGCGGCCCGCCTCGGAGCCCTGCGCGCGCGGGACCTCTATCGCGACGCCGTGACGTGGACGGTCCGCCATCCCTGGCCCACCGTCGGGGCGGCGTTCCTCTTCCTGGCGGGAAGCGTCTGGCTCTTCGTCGAGAAGGTCCCGCGCGGTCGCACCTGGGCCGGCTGGGGTGAGGAAACTTACCTGAGCGTCCAGATCACGATGCCGCGCGGGGCCGAACTCGATCGGACCGACGAGATCGCGCGCCGGGTGGAGGCGCGGCTCGTGGAGATTCCCGAGGTGGATCGGTTTGTGACGAGGGTCCGTCCGGAGCACGCCTCGATCCGTGTCACGTTCCCCGAATCGCTCAAGACCACGTGGGCCCCGCTCGCGGTCAAGGAGCGGCTGGTCGCATACTCCCACACCTTCGGCGGCGCCGAAGTCCGGGTCTGGGGATTCGGGCCCAGCTTCTACGGTGCCGGGGGCGGACCTCCGAGCTACAGCCTGGAGCTCAAGGGCTACGACTACAAGGAGCTGGAGCGCATGGCGGTCGACCTGGCGGCGCGGCTCGAGCGTTTCCCACGGATCCGCGACGTCGATGCCGACGCGGCCGGTCACTGGTTCGAGCGCGACAAGCAGACCGAGCTCGTCCTGGGGCCTGACCGTGATCGCCTGGCGGCCTACGGGCTGACGGCGGACGGGCTCCTCGGGCGCATCTCCGCGTACACGCGCGGGCAGCTCACCCGCGACGTGGCTACCGTGGCCGGCGAAGAGGTCGACCTCTCGCTCAAGATCGAGGGCGCCGAGCAGTCGGACGTCGGAAGTCTCATGGATCTCATCGTCACGACCGACAAGGGCGCTCCCGTGCGGGTGGCCGACGTGGCGACGATCGACGAACGGCGGACGCTGGGCCGGATCGTCCGCGAGGACCAGCAGTACCAGCGGATCGTCGCCTACGAGTTCAGGGGGCCGCGGAAGCTCGGCGACCTCGTGCGTGACGCGGTCGTCCAGGCGACCGTCCTGCCCGCCGGCTACGCGCTCGATCCAGAGCGCTCATTCTGGGAGTACGAGGAAGGGGAGCGTGCGGAGCTGGCGCTGGTCGTGGCGCTCGCGCTCCTCCTCGTCTATTTGGTGACGGCGGCCCTCTTCGAGTCGCTCAAGGCGCCGCTCGTCGTCCTGGCGGCCGTGCCGCTCGCCCTGATCGGCGTCTTCCTCCTCTACTTTTATCTGGGTGAGACGTTCACCCGCGAGGCCTGGATCGGGGTGATCATGATGTCCGGCATCGTTGTCAACAACGCGATCCTCGTGGTCGACCGGATCGGCGCGCTCCGCCGGGGCGCGGACGGGCCGGCCCTGCCGCTGGAGGCGGCGGCCGTGCGCGGCACGCTCGATCGTGTGCGGCCGATCCTCATGACGACCGGGACGACGGTGCTGGGACTCCTGCCGCTGGTGCTGTTCACCGAGCCCGGAACCGAGAGCCTGTGGCGGGCGCTCGCCCTGGCCACGATGGGCGGGCTCGTGGCCTCTACGCTCCTCGTTCTGCTGACGATCCCGGCCCTGTACGTGGTGGTGCAGCCCGGGCTTGCGGGGCCCATGTGCTTCCAGCCGCACCAGCCTACAAGCGGCTAAACACCCATCCCGCCAGGAGATAGAGCGCCGCGGCGAGGAGCAGAACCCCGCGGAAGCCGATCGCCAGTGCCACCAGAGGCGCGGCCGCGGCGCCGATCACCGACAGGAAGCCGTTCACGCCCCAGCACCAGGGGATCAAATCCGGGCGCCCATCCGCGACTCGCTGAAGGCCGAGAGGAAACGGCATCCCCATGCAGAGGGCGAGCGGCGCCAGGAGCCCGATCGCCAGCGCCATCCGCGTCGACAAGGGTACCGCGGCGAACATCTCCCAGAGCGCCTGTCCTCCCAGATAGGTGAGCGGCGCGAGGACGGCGATCGCGAGGAAAGGGAGCCAGGGGGATCGAAGCCGGTCGGGCGTGACGAGGCGGCGCGCTGACAGGCTGCCAAGACCGGCGAAGACGAGGAAGGCAGCCAGCACGATGGCGGCCGCGTAGACCGGATCGCCCAGAAACAGCACCAGGCGCTGGATCGACGAGACCTCGAGCAGCATGAAGGCGAGACCGAGAAGGGCGAAGTAGAGGAACGGGGGCCCGCGGCCGTTGCCCAGTGACCGCGTCCTGGCATTCCGCGTCACGACGGCGCGGCCCGCTCGTGGCAGGAAAACGAGCGGCAGCAGGATCAAAAGCGCCGCGATCGGGATCGCCTGAACGAGGACCAGAACCTGCGCCACAAGCCCCCATTCGAAGTAGGGAAGCGCGAGCCGGCCCCCCGTCCGCCACAGCTCGAGCAGCCGGTCGAGCGGCAGGAAGTGGAAATAGAAGGGCGCCTCGTCGGTCACGGGATCGACCTCGAAGGGATAGCGCCCGAGGAAGTCCTCGGGCCTCGGGCCTAGGAGTCCCTCGGCGGCCGCCCAGTACCAGTCGGGCTCCAGGATGTTGTAGCGGTTGGCGGCCACCTCTGGGACCCCAGGCGCCCAGGCGATGTCGAAGAAGCGCGCCTCGGCCCAGGCGCGAAGCCGGGCGACCTCCCCGGGAGCGAATGGTCGCCGGCTCACGAGGAGGGTCACCGTTCCCCAGCTTCTGAGCAGCGCGATTCGCGGACCGGCCGCGACCCCTTCGGCGTCGAGGACATCTCGGATGGTGGCCAGGAGGCGCGGAATCTCCCGCGGCGGCTGGATGGCCCAGCGCGTGATCGCCAGGATGCCGTCGGGATCGAGGGCTTCCCACATATCCGCCATCCCCTGGACGGTGAGCAGGTAGGAGGCACCAGCTGCGCCCATGCCCCCGGCCGCTCCGTGGAGCGAGCCGATCTCGGCGACCACGATCCGGCCGTAGCGCCGATCCGTCGCGTGCAGAAACGCCCGCGCGCCCATTGCGACCCGGCGGACGTCCGGCCCGAGCGTCTCTGGCGCCAGCAGCGGATCGACCCGCCGATCGGGATCCACAACCGTGATCGAATCGGCGCCGGAGGCTCGCGCCAGATAGATTGCGGAGCCGCCACCCAGGCCGAGGACCAGGATCTCGGACGCGGGCTCGCCCACGATCGCGAAGGCGGACGCTCCCGTGGTCTGGCGCAGGAGCGCCGTGTCCGCGGCCAGCGCGCGCGGTCCGAGCGGCTCCCCGTTCAGGTAGAGGACCGGCCGTGGCGGCACGGGGCGATCCAGGGCGAGGCTCGTTCCGGGGAGATAGCGCAGCGCCGGCGCGGCCACGACGTCCAGGCGCCCCAGCGGCCCATCGCGGCGCGCGGTCACCCGGGCCTCTGGGAGCTCGAGCGCGAGGCTCTCCTCCTTGTACGGAGACATCGGGACCGGTGGTGGCGGCAGGAACGCCAACGCCCCTGCGATGGCCGCGGGCACCAGGACCCAGCGGGCGAAACCCGACCCGTGCCAGACGAGGAGCGGCAGCAGGCCGATACCGGCGACGATCCCGACCGCCGTCGGGAGCCGCGCGGCGGGCAGCCACGCGACGAGCGCCAGCCCGAGCAGGCTGCCGATCCCCGAGCCGGCCAGGTTGGCGGCGTAGACGCGTCCGATCCGTTCCGGGGCGATCAGGAAAGCCAGCGCGACCGCCGCTCCGGCCAGGAAGAACGGGGTCCCCAGCACGATCCAGGTCACGCCCAGGTAGAGGAACTGCCGCGGCACGGCGATCAGCTCGAAGGCGTCGAACGGAATCATCGCGGCGAGGCGGTAGGCCGGATCGAACGTCAGCGCGGCCAGCGCAACGGCGATCACGAAGGCGGGGCGCTCCCTGCCCGCCAGGCCGCCTCCCCTGCGGCGAGCCACGGCCAGCGCGCTGCCGCTGGCCCCGAAGCCGAGCAGGGCGAGCCCGATCACGAGCGCGGCGAAGTGGCTCCAGTGGATGATGGAGAAGAGATGGACGAGCGCGACTTCATAGGCGAGGACGGCCACCGAGAGAAGAGCGAGCGAGGCGAGCAGCGCCGCGTGGGACGACGCCCGCTGTGGGCTCGCTGGGTTCAGTGCTCGCCCGTCAACGGAACGAACTGGACCGGCAACACGCTGCGGGTCGTGATCGATCCGTCAGCCGCCTTCTCCACCAGCACCAGGTTCTGGACCTGGAAGGGACCGCCCACGGGGATCGCCATCCGGCCGCCCGGCACGAGCTGCTGGACCAGCGGCGGCGGGATGTGCCCGGCGGCGGCGGTCACGAAGATCGCGTCGAAGGGGGCGTGCTCCTCCCAGCCGTAGTACCCGTCGGCGCTGCGCACTTCGACATCGCGGTAACCCTGTTCCTCGAGCCGCTCGGTCGCGCTCGCGGCCAGGTCGGGGACGATCTCGATCGTGAAGACCGAGTCCACCAGCATGCTCGCCACGGCCGCTTGATAGCCGGAACCGGTCCCCACCTCGAGCACCTTGTCACCGGCCTCGAGCTCGAGCATCCCGGTCATGAACGCCACGATGTACGGCTGGCTGATCGTCTGGCCGTGGCCGATGGGGAGAGGGTAGTCTCCGTATGCCCGGTCGCGGTGGGTCTCGGGGACGAAACGGTGGCGGGGAACGGCCAGCATGGCGCCCAGGACCCCCTGGTCCTCGATCCCACGCTCGGCGATCTGCCGGCGCACCATCTCTGCGCGCTCTTCGGCCCGCTCGGAGGGAGCCGCCTGCGCGTACAGGGCTCCCGACGAAGCCGCGACGAGCGCGGCAAAGCCCGCTGCTCGGAAGGCGGCCAGGCTGGCCGCGCGGACGGCGGCGGCTGAAAGATTCATCGCCAGCTTCGCATACCCCGGGAACCCGAGAGAGGGTTCCGTGCCGCTTGCGCGCCACGACCGCCCCGCTAGACTCGCGTCGGATGCGCATCGGTTCCTCGCTTGACGCCCGGGTCGTCTACTCGCCCGCCTACGAGGCCGACATCGGCCCCCACGTCTTCCCCACCGAAAAGTATCGCGGCGTGCTCGAGCGCCTCCGGGCCGAGGGCCTTGGCGAGGTGCTGGAGCCCGAGCGGTCGTCCAGGGAGGAGCTTCAGAGGGTCCACGGGGCCGAGTACCTGGACGACCTCGAGGCCCTGCGCTGGACCCCTCGCACGTGGCGCAGCGAGCTCCCGATATCGGCGGAGATCGTGCGCTGGTTCGAGCTCTCCTGCGGCGGGACGACGCTCGCCGCGCGGCGCGCCCTGGAGGCCGGCTGGGCGGCTCACCTGGGGGGCGGGTTCCACCACGCCTTCGCCGGTCACGCGGAGGGCTTCTGCTACCTGAACGACCTGGCGGTCGCGGCACGCACGCTGCTGGCCCAAGGCGCGGTCGACAGGGTGGCGGTGATCGACGTGGACGTCCATCAGGGGAACGGCACCGCCGCGATCTTCGCGGATGATCCCGCGGTCTTCACGTTCTCGATCCATCAGGAGGACAACTACCCGGTCAAGGAGCATAGCGACCTCGACATCGGGCTCCTCTCGTACGATCGGAGCCGGCCCGGATCTCCGTACGTCACCGACGGACTCTACCTGGGCCTGCTCGAGCCGGCCGTCCTGGGGATCCTGGACGATTTCGGCCCCGATCTCGTCCTCTACCAGGCGGGCGCCGATCCCTACGAGCGGGACCGCCTGGGCGGCTTCCGGCTGACCCAATCGGGTCTCGCCCGGCGGGACGAGATCGTCCTCGACGGCTGTCACGCGCGCGGGATCCCGGTAGCGACGACCTATGGTGGCGGCTACGCCGAGGACCTGGCCGACACGGTCGCGATCCACACGGAGACTGTGCGGACGGCGGCGCGGATCTGGTCGTCGGTCGCCGCCGGATCGGGAAGCCGCGCAAGCCGCGGAATCGACGCGGAGGAAGACGGCGAATGAGCGACGTCGAGTGGGACCCCACGTCGGAGACCCCTCTCGAGTCACCGCTCCTGACTCCACCCACCGAGGCCAAGCCGCCGCCGGTGGAGCCAGTGCCGGGTGGTCCCTTCGTGGCTTTTCATCACCCCGCCTTCCGGCTCTTCTGGTCGGGGGCCCTGGTCTCGAACATCGGCTCGTGGATGCAGAACGTGGCCCAGGGGTGGCTCGTGCTCGAGCTCACCGACTCGGCGTTCATGCTGGGGCTGGTCGGCTTCGCGGGCACGATCCCGATGCTGTTCTTTCTCCTCGTGGGCGGGGTCTACGCGGACCGGCTGGACCGGCGGCGATTGCTGGTGGTCGCGATGTCCGCCATGCTGGTGTGCGCGACCGCGCTCGCGGTCCTGACCTATCTCGGGATCGTGGTGGTGTGGCACGTGTTCCTGTTGTCGCTCCTGTCGGGGACGGCGCTGGCGATGGCGGCGCCCGCATATCTCGCGTTCGTCCACGACCTGGTGGGGCGCCGCGACCTGCAGAACGCGATCGCGCTGAACTCTGCGCAGTTCAATCTTTCGCGCGTGGTCGGACCGAGCCTGGCGGGCATCGTGATCGGGCCGATCGGCCTGGCCGGCTGCTTCGGGCTGAACGCCATGAGCTATCTGGCGGCGATCGGCTCGCTGCTCCTGATCCAGGTGACGACCCGGCGGCGGGAGACCCCGCCCCCCCTCTGGCAGAGCCTGGTGGAAGGCTTCAGCTACGTGCGTCAGCGTCCACGCGTCCAGTCGCTCCTCATCCTGACCGCGTTGCTCAGCGTTTTGGCGATGCCGTACGCGACGCTCCTGCCGATCATCGCCCGCGATGTCCTCGATCTCGACGCTTCGGGCCTCGGCTACCTGTTCGCGGTGGGCGGGGTCGGAGCGGTGATCGGCGCGATGTCGCTCGCCTTCCGGGGGCTATTCCGGCGCCGCGGCGTGTATCTCCTGGGGTGCGTGATCGCGGCCGGCCTGGCTACGATGACCCTGGGCCTGGCGCGGTCGCTGCCCGTGGCGGTGCCGGCCCTGGTCGTCCTCTCGTTTGCCGCGACCAGCTCGATCGCGCTCATGAACACGCTCCTCCAGGAGCTCGCCGAGGATCGGATGCGGGGCCGCGTGCTCGGGATGTACGGCCTCGCCTTCATGGGCACCTTCCCGATCGGAAATCTCCTGTCCGGGACCCTCGCCGAGCTCACTTCCGCCTCGACGACCCTGGCCTTGACCGGCGCGGTGCTCGCCACCGCCGGGATCGCCATCGCCGCCACCCGACCGAGGCTCCGGGCGCTGGAGTAGTGAGCCGGCCCGCCATCTGGGGACTGGTCGCCCTGCTTTGCTTCATCTGGGGTTCGACCTGGCTGGCGATCAAGATCGGGCTGGGCGACCTCCCTCCGCTCCTGGCCGCCGGCGTGCGGTTCGTGATCGCGGCGGTGATCCTGGCCGGGCTGGCGATGGTCCGACGCGTCCCGTTCCCCCGCTCCGGTCGCGCGCAGGTGCTTCTCCTGGGAGTGGGGCTCTCGTCCTTCGGGCTCTCGTACGGGATCGTCTACTGGGCCGAGCAGTTCATTCCCTCGGGGCTGACCGCGGTCCTCTTCGCGACCCTCCCCTTCTTCACCCTCCTGATCGCCCACATCGCGCTCCCGGCTGAGCGCATGACGGTCCGCCGCATCGCGGGCGTCATGATCGGGTTTCTCGGAGTGCTGCTCGTCTTTCGCGGCGATCTGTCGGTCGAGCATCCGCGCGGCGCCGTGGCGGCCCTTGTCCTGCTCCTGAGCCCGCTCGCCTCGGCGGCGGCCAACGTGGGGGTCAAGCGATGGGGGATGGATCTCCACCCCTACCAGCTCTCGATCCTGCCGATGATCTATGGAGCCCTCGCGCTTCTCGGGACGTCGCTCATCGTGGAGGACGTCTCGGCCGCCGAGTGGACGCCGGTGGCGATCGGCTCCGTCATCTACCTGGCGCTCTTCGGCTCGGCGTTCGCGTTCGTCGGCTACTATACGCTGCTGCGCCAGGTGCCGGTCACGACCCTGAATCTCATCTCCTATGTCTTCCCGATCGTGGCGGTGGTGCTGGGCTTTCTCGTCCTGGATGAGGCGCTCGATTCCCTCACGCTGGCGGGCGCGGCGCTCGTCCTGGCGGGGATCGCGGTGGCGACCTGGCGGAGGCGTCGCCCCGGCCCACCGCCGTGTCCGGAGCCTTCTGGCGGTGCCGTCGATCGCGGAGATTGAAGACGAGCTACTCCTCCAGCCACCCGGCCGGGTCGTCCTCCTCCCAGCGCACCCACTCGAACACGGTTCGGCAGCCCTTGCAGTAGAACTGGCGGGTCATGAGCGAGGAGCCGAAGGGGGCTTCCAGATCGACGTCGGTCGACCCGCAGTGGGGGCAGGCGGGCTGGGCCCCGATGGGCCCCGGCTCAGGCGGTCTTGAAGGCGACATTCTTGGTGCCCCGGAGCTCGTCCAGGATCGCCTGGTCGGGGCCGGCGGGGTCGAGGCGGCGGCGGATCGGGTCCCAGCCGGCCCAGTCGAGCGGCTCGGCGAGCGACCATGCGCCGTCCGCCGCCGCGAGGCCGACCGCCGACGGATCGTCGAGGAGACCGGCGACGCGTCGGAAGAGCCGTTCGCGGAGATCCTCGTCACCCCTCTTCTTCAGCCCTTCCTCCAGCAACCTCGCGTCGTGATCCGGCGGACCGAAGAACGCCGCCGCATCCTCGAGCGCGCGCCGGAGGCTTTCCCGCGTGGCGTCCCGCGGGGCTCCCTGACGCCCCTCCATGAGCCGGACCCAGCCCTCGGCGTGAGCATGGTGGAACTTCTCCTCCATCAGCATCTTGCCGACCACGCGGGCCATCGGCTCCCAGGCCGAGTCGACGAAGGCGCTCAGGGCCAGGGACAGCGCCTGGTCCACGACCGCGTTGGCGGCGACGACGTCGGCCCAGCTCGCGAAGGGGCGGTCGAGAAACGCGATCGAGGCGAATGCCTCCGGCGGGCGCGTGTCGTTCAGCGGATCCACCTCGAGGTCGAACTCGCGCTTGAGGATCCCGTTCAGGAGCCGCCCGTGGCCGAACTCCTCCTGCGCCATCGAGCAGGCGGCGATCCCGGCCTCGATCGCGGGCGGACCGAACGTCCACTCGCCGTAGTGGTAGCCGAGAAGGAGCTTGGTGTCGCTGAACGCGACGATCGTGGATCGCAGCTGGTCGCGCGCAGCCTCGTCGAGGGCCGGCTCCTGAGGGCTCACGGCCCGCCGTCCGGCGATAGAGACGCGGGCAGATTCGCGGGGTGCGCGCTCACGATCGCCGAGCGGGGGACGACCCACATGTCCGCCCAGTCCTCCTCGTCGTAGATCTTCCAGGCATAGACGCGGGCGAGCTCGAGGTCGGGTGCGTTCAGGGTGCCGATGTGGGACATGGGGTCGCCGGGGGCGATCCGGCAGAAGACCTCGAAGACCTCCTCGCCTCGGGCCATCCGCGCGGTCAGACGCTGAGGCCCGCGGCGTGGAGGAGCTGGCGCCCACGCGGGGAGAGCCGGGCCTTGGTCCAGGGCGGAGACCAGACGACTTCGATTTGGACATTGGTCACGCCGGGGATCCCCCCGACGCCGGCCTGCACGTCCTCGAGGATCATCTCCATCCCCGGGCAGCCGATCGAGGTGAAGGTGAGGTCGATCACGACCCCGCCGGCCTCGTCCACGGAGACATCGTACACCATCCCCATGTCGACCAGGGAGACGGGAAGCTCGGGATCGGTGATCCCGGCCAGCGCCTCCCAGACGGCGGCTTCGATCGATCGTGTCATCGCGGGGAATCTACCGCCCGCCCCGGAGGTGGGACCAACGACCCACGCGCCTGCGACCGGCGGGGAGGGGGGCGCCGCTAGGCTGTCGCGCGTTTCCGGTTGTGGAAGGCCCACCTTCCCGGGCCCCGCGAACGCCAGCGTGAGCAGGACCGCGATCAGGAGGAGGTTGAACTCGTATCCTCCCTGACCGGGCCCGATTACGTAGAAACCGTTGCGCCGTGGACCAGGAGGATGCCCGCGGCCATCGCCTACCGCCGCCCGGCCCCATTCCCGGCGCGGACCCCGTTCCCGCCGAAGAGATCGCTTCCGCGCCCCTGGATCATCTCTACGTAGCGCTGGTTCATGGGTCCGCGACCGCGCCAGCGGTCCCACACCTGCTCCCAGGTAATCGTCTCTTCGAAGAGCCAGCGCTTCGCATCCGGATCGAACTCGCACGGCAGCTCGTACTCGAGGTCGTACTCGCCCGTGCCGGCGTTGTAGTGGGCGGGGATGTCGATGCCGATTTCCTCGGACAGCGGCACGATCGATTCCATCCAGGTCTGGCGGAGCTGGTCGTTGGTCTTGCCCTTCAGGCGGAACTCGAGCTGCCCCGAATGACGCTTGAGCTCGTCGGGAAGCCCGAACCACTCGATCCCCGTCGGGAACATCCAGTCGACGGCGCGCTGGAGCATCTCGCGGACCTCGCCGCCGGCCTTCGACAGCCGCCGCATCCACGACTCGCCGTGGCGGAGGTGGAAGTACTCCTCCTTGTCGACCTTGACGAGCGCACGCTTCAAGGGCCCGTAGGAGGTGTTCTCGTGGACGTCGGACAGGAGCACGATACCGGCGCGGTCGAAGAGGCCGTTGGCGACCGCCATCTCGGCCCAGTTCTCGAGCGCCTGGTCGAAGCCATACGGGTTCTTGAACTCGTCCGGTTGGCGGCCGAAGACGAGCTGCTCCTTGTCCTCGCCGAGGTCCTCCAGCAGGCGGTAGGCGATGTTCGCGTGCCCGAGTTCGTCCTGGATGACCGCGCTGACCGCGATGCGGCTCGAGATCGTGGGTGCGTCCTTGGCCGCCATGTAATACGCCGGCGCGCTCATCAGCTCGGTGTCGCCCTGGACCAGCATCTGGGTCTTCAGGGCCGAGAGGTAGCCGGGCGTCATGTCGTCCATCGACTCGACCACGAAGCCGTTGGCGATACGTTCCTTGAGGGTCTCGTCGGGGCTCGTTTCAGGCATGGATCACCTCACGGATGAGTCTTCCAGATCTCGGCATACGTTCGTACCCAGCCGGCGGCCGAATGAGCCGGATGCGGCCCGGTCGCCAGATCGAGGTACGCATCGCCCTTGGATGCGTGGAGCACGTCGGAGGGCGGATCGGCCGGCCCCATCTGCACCGTCCATCCCGCCTCCTCCAGGGCGTCGCGGTACCAGCCAAAGACGGTGCCCGGCTCGCCCTGGGCGACGATCGTCACCGTGCTCCACGTGCCGGTCGAGCCCTCGCGGGCCGTCGCTTCGACCACCGTGCTCTCGGGCGCGATGGGAAAGTCGTCCGGGAAATCGCTGGGCAGCTCGACCGGCGTGAAGACGGGCTCCACTGCGTTCGCGCCCTCGGCCCCGGCCGTGTCCCTCGATGAGTCGGCGTGCGCCACGCTGGCGGGTCCGGCGTCCTTGACCCTATCGTCCCGCTCCCCGCCGCAAGCGGAGAGCGAACAGAGCAGACCGAGCGCGGCAATCGCCCGCAGGGTCATCGATGCCTCTCGGATGGCGGCACGGACACGGAGTCGAGGGGAGAGCGTACGGAGAGCCCGCAGAAGCGTCAAGGCCGGCGGGCCTGGACCGTCGGCCACTCCAACCTGTCTCTGGCCGATTTCCTTGCGCTCATCGAGCGCCAGCGGATCGAGCGTGTGGCCGACGTCCGGCGCTATCCGGCCTCGCGACGGCACGGTCATTTCGATTCGGCGGCGCTGGAAAAGGCGCTTCTGGCGCGGGGGATCGGTTATCGGTGGTTCGAGGACCTGGGGGGACGGCGCAGCGGGTCGGGGCCTGGCTCGCCGAACGAGGGAATCGAGAACGCGGGTTTCCGCGGCTATGCCGATTACATGCTGACCCCACGATTCGCGCACGCCTTCGATGCCCTGGTCGACGAGCTCGACCTCGGACGCACCGCGCTCATGTGCGCGGAGGCTCTGTGGTGGCGATGTCATCGGCGGCTCCTGAGCGATCTCCTGGTACACCGTGGGACAAAGGTGATCCACCTCCTCCCGGACGATCGCACCGCGCGTCACGAGCTGTGGGATCTCGCGCGTCCCACCCCTGAAGGGTTAGTCTATCCTCCCATCCAATCCGAGCTGGAGATCTGACCGGGTCCCGGGAAGGCCGTCGCGTTCCGAGGCGCGAGGTGACGAATGAGGGAGCTTGCAACCGGCGTTCACGGCTGGAGCGTCTACTCCGAGCGTCTGGGATACGACCTGAACGGCTTCGCATGGCGGGCTGTTCGCCAGACCGTGGTCGTCGACCCTCCGGATCTCACCCCGCCCGCCGAGCGTTTCTTCGACGAAGGTGGCTGGCCGGCTCTGATCGTCGTCACGAACCGGACCCACTGGCGGGCCACCGACGCGCTCCGGACGCGATCGGGGGCGGCGGTCGCCCTGAGCGCCGTGGACGCGGACTCCGTGGAAGGCACGGTCGACCGGATCCTGACGCCCGGCGAGGAGCTGCCCGGCGGCTGGCGCGTGCTCGACATGGCCGGAAAGACCCTCGGGGAGATCGGGCTCTTCCGGAAGGTAGAGGGGGGCGTCCTGCTCCTCGGAGACAGCCTGATCGGCGATCCGCCCGGCCGATTGCGGCTCCTCCCCGACGAGAAGATCGAGGACAGGGAGCTGCTCGTCGCCGCGCTGGAAAGGATCGCGGACCTCGATTTCGAGGTCCTTCTCCTGGGCGACGGGCAGCCCGTTCTGGAAGGCGCCGCAGGCCGCGTGCGGGCCTTCCTGCGCTCGCTCTAGCGGTGTCCTCGGCACTCGAGATCCTCTTCGTCATCGACCCTCTCGAAGCCCTCATCCTCGAGACCGAGACGTCGCTCCTCCTGATGAGCGAGGCCGCCCGGCGCGGGCACGCGCCCTGGATCACCTATCTGCGCGAGCTCTATCTGCAGGATTCAACGGCCCGCACGCGCGCGCGGCCGATCGCCATCGACGAGAGCCTGCGTCCCTTCTATCGACTGGGATCCGCCGAGGACCGCGCGGTCGACTCGTTCGCCATCGTCCTGATGCGCAAGGATCCGCCGGTCGACGTCGACTATCACAACGCGCTGGCGATCCTCTCGCGCGCGCGGGGCAGCGTGCCCGTCCTCAATGACCCGGTCGGGATGTGCCGGAGCAACGAGAAGCTCCTGCCGCTCGAAATCACGGGGGCCGCCCCGCCCTCCGTGGTCACCGCCGACCCGGAGGTCGCCGCCGCGTTCGTCCGCGAGCACGGGGACGTCGTGCTGAAGCCGCTCAACGAGTACAGCGGTCACGGCATCCGCAGGGTGCGCGTTCCGGAGAGCGCCTTCGACTCCGGCATTCTCGAGTCGCTGGCCGCCCAGCCCGGCCGCCACGTGCTTCTCCAGCGCTTCCTGTGCGACGTGGAAAAAGGGGACAAGCGGGTCCTGGTGCTGGACGGAGAGGCGCTGGGGTGGGTCAACCGGGTGCCTCGGCCGGGCTCCTTTTACGCCAACATCCATCAGGGCGCGGTCGTCGAGTCGACCGAGCTGACCGGGCGCGAGCGGGAGCTCATCCTGAGCGCCGGTCCCCTGCTGGCCGAGCGGGGCCTCGAGATGACCGGATTCGACTTCATCGGGGGCTGGCTTACGGAGATCAACTTCACCAGCCCTTCCGCCCTTCGGCAGATCGACCAGGTGATGAAGAACCGCCTCGAGACACGGGTCCTCGATTATCTGGAGCGCCGCGCGGCGGAGGGCGTGCGCATGCCCCTGCCCGTGTGAGGACCGCGACCCCCAGCGCTATGGGGAAGCCCCCGGAGGAACGGCACCACAGAAGGAAGCGGCATCAGAAAGAAGGGGCGCCCGGTTCGCACCGGGCGCCCCTCATGCGCGCTTAGCGCGTTACCTCAGGCGCGATCAGAAGAGGAACGAGATCCCGCCCGAGAACTCGAAGTTGTTCGTCGCCTCGCTGTCGTCGTCGCCCGAGTCGACGAAGATGATGTTGTCGCGGACCTCGCCACGCAGCGCCCAGCCCGCGTTAGCGGGCGAGCCGTTATACCACTTCACCCCGCCTGCCAGCGGGAGCAAAAGATTGGTTTCGCTGTCCTCGAAGGGTTCGGGAACGTCGGACACCTTGATGGTCGCAGCTCCGACGCCGGTTCCGACGAAGAACTTGAGCGGGCTCGTGGTCGGGAACATGTATTCGAGCCCAAAGCTGTAGAGGTACATATTCACATCGAAGTCGTCCCCCCCGAAGTCGGCGTTGGAGGGGACCCAATCGAAGTTGCCGCCCCAGGCAAGCCCGCTGTTGTACTGGAGCATCATCCGCGCGCCCAGGATGCCGTCAGTGTCGTCGGCGTCGTCCAGGGCCAGAGCCCCTCCGTGCAGGTTCAGCTCGTACCAGTTCTGGGCCCGTGCGGGTTCCGCCGTGAGCAGGGCGACCAGCAGCCCCAGGGCCGCGACCAACGATAGCCGGTGCATGGAATCACCTCTCGAGTTGAGGTCCACGATGAGAAACTCGTGCATGGGTACCCGGCGTCCGGCGGTCATGTTCCGACCATAACCTAAGTAGAAAAGCATGTATATATCCGACGGCTATATATAGTGATCAAGATTGAGAGAACAGCATCATATCCATCAAGCTGGCTACGCTCCGAAGAAGGGCTACGCTCCGAAGAAGAACGAGATGCCGCCCGAGAGCTCGAGGTTGTGGGTGGCCTCAGGATCGACGTCCCCCTCGTCGGTATCGAAACGGTCCCGCCAGATGATGTTGTCGCGAACCTCGGCGCGGAACGCCCAGCTCTGGCGCGTCGTCCGGCTGAACCACTTCAGGCCGACGGCGAGCGGGACGAGGAAGTCCGTCTCGCTGTCGTCGAGGCTCGAGGGCGCGTCCTCGAGGCTGATCGTCGCGGCTCCGACGCCGCCTCCCAGGAAAAGGTGGAGGCGGTTCGGGGACGGGAACGTGTAATCCACCTCCGCGCTGTACAGAAACACGTTGATGTCGAGGTCTTCGTCGTCCGCCGAGGGGCCCAGGTCGATCTGCGCGGCGGGAACCCAGTCCAGGTTCGCGCCGAACCCCCATCCGGGGGCGGTATTGTAGAGGAAGCGCAGGCCGACCATCCCGTCGGTATCGTCGGCCTCCCCGAGCGAGCTCGCGAACTCGTCGTCGAGAAAGAGCGCGCCGGCATGGAGGTTGAACTCGTAGTTGTTGTCGTGGTAATGGGAAGCCGGGGACTGGGCCTGGACGGTGCGTGGCATGAGCCCGAGCGCGAGCAGCGCCCCGAGCACGAAGCCGGCGGTCTTCATCGATCGCTCCCTTCGCCTTGGTTTGCGGGATGGGGCTATGTCATGGTTCGAATGCGAGCGGTGGGGTGGTCGAAAAGGTAGGCGTGGCGTCCCCGGGCGGGCAACGCGGCCCTACCACGAACGGTGTCCCGGGATGGATCCGGAGGTAGTGGGTCAGTTTGAATGACCCGCCCTCTCCCGGTCCTCCAGGAGCGCCACAATGTCCTCGATCTTCCAGAGATGGTCGGTTACGCCCGCCGCCATAGCCGGGGTCATCCGGAGGCTCCGATGTATCCGGCAGTAGTTGTAGTACATGGAATGTAGGGCCACGGCGTGCGCCAGATTCGACCTTCTTGGAGAAGGCGTTTTAGCCGGGTGAACCGCCGCATGGACATACGCATCGTGAGGTTCTGCCGCTCCACGTAGGATGTACTGATACGGTGTGGGTCGGGATTGCCCTGGATCGTCTCAATGTCGATCCCGATGCACTTGGCCGGACTGTACCGCTTCTGCGGCTCGGGGTCGGTCCCGTAGATCTTCTGGAGCATAGCGTAGTCTACGCCCGCCCCGAAGGCGTCCTCGACGGCGCTCAGATACATGGAGTGCCTGTCCGTCGTGATCTGCGCCCGGCTGGCGAGCCGGGAGGCCAGGTCCTGCATGAAGTCGGTCGCCGTCCCCACGTCCCGCGAGCCGATCCGCCAAGTCGGGACGAGCTTTGAATCGGCGCAGATCGCCGTGAACGTCCAAACGTCCCCGTAGCCGAACGTCCGTTTGTACTCGTCGCGCAGGTTCTTCTGCTTCGCGTGGCAGAACGACCATATTTCATCACATTCCAACACTTGCAGGAGAGATCCAGTAGCTGCTCGTCCTGGTAGTCGGCGCAAACCGCGCCCAGGTCCCGTAGGAGCTTCAAGACCGTCCCTTTCGCCGTGTCGGTCATCCGGCAGGTCGCCCGGATCGAATTGCCCTCGACCAGGGCGGCGACGATCTGGCAACGCTTCTCTCTCTACTCAGCTTGTTCATGGTTATAGTATACCTGACCGGTCAAGCATTTGTCAAGAGTACCTTCAAACCAGGAAGGGCGTACCCTTACGCTTCTACGGCCACCCTGGACTGTTCTTCTGTCTGGATTTCTTGTCTCTCCGGTCGGAACACAGGAATGACGATGCCCCCCAGGCCCACCCGCGCCCCAATGGATTGCACACATTCGCGCAGGTACGGCCAAGCATTATACGGCCCGTTCAATTCAGCGAAGTATTTCAGGGCGTCTTCCGGATAGGTCGCAGCACTCTCCAGCCGGTAGATGAGATCAAAGCCCACTTCGAGGAGCATGAGATTTTCGCCACCATCCTCGGCATTCACTTCAAAGCGCTGATCCACTCGAACAAAAATATGGTTGGGATGCTCGTCCGGAAGCCGGTACGCGGCACGGAAGCCAAGGGAAATCCCCATCTCCGCAGGAACGGCAAGGGGATCGAGATTCGTCGTCAGGTCAGCGGACGCCAGGGTCACGGACTCCAATTGAACCTGGCGCGCAACAATGCTCGCTCGTTCGATATTCGTAGTCATAGTGCCCGCCTAGGCCACAAGCGTGTAGTTGTCCGGGACAGGGCGCTCCGGATTGTCTTGGGCCGCGATCTTCTTGGGCTGTGGATAGCGCACCAGTCGAACCGGATGCTCAAAGTACTCTCCGACTTTCAGCGGTTCAAAATCGACCCGAACCCTGCTATCACAGGAGAACGCAAGATTCGCCAAAGTCCGAAGCGTCATGTTTCGGGACCCCCCCAGGACTTGAGTGATGTGAGAGGGGGTCGTTTCAAGATCGCGCGCCATATCGGCCTTGCTCTTTCCAGCCGTCTTCATGGCCCGAGCGACGATCTCCGTCGCCCACACAATCAGACGTTCCTGTTCATAAAGCCGTCGATTGGTGGGATTCCTGAGGATCTGCTTCATCCGCTCGTTCATTTGCGCCTCTCCAAAGCCTTAAAGTAGGCGGCCCTTACGTTCTCAGCTTTAGTAATGTCAGCCTTCTTATGCTTGTGCTTCTTCTTTTTCGTCCCATCGACCAGAATGAATTCTTTCCTCGGAGTAAAGAACCCCAGGATTCTGACCTGATGATGCTTAACCTCGAAGATTCCTTCGGAACCCTCGATCTTCTTGAATCGTTCCTTGTTGTGCAGCACGCCTTCATCGCCCAGCTTCTCAAAAGTCGGCTGCAGACTAGCGCTTTCCGAGTCCGAGAGAGAGCGGATGAAGTCGTCGGCTGGACAGCTGCCATCCTGGTATTCAACGCAGCGTATGGTCAGCTTACGCCCTTCATAGACAGGTTCCCTAGCCACACGTTCGACAGGTAGCGTCCATCATGGGCCTGGAATATTAACATAAATGTGAAACCCCTGTCAAGCGTCACTTTTTCCAGCGCGTTTCGGCGGCCAGCTTAGCGATCTCTGAGCGGCGCTTTTTGGTGAGCTTCCGGGCGCGGGCGGGGCCGCCCTTCAACCCACCGCGCCGCCCGAGCATCCGGGCGGCGGCTCGGCGCTCCTCCTCGGTCGGCTCCTCATCGTCCCGACCATCCGTCGCCTCGTCCACGATCCGGCGGGCGATTACGTTCTCATCCTCGTCGGCGGGCTTCCGCTTGGCACGCTTTTTGTTGCTTTTCCGGTCAGGCATATTACTATTCTACTCCATGGGGGGCTGGGCGCGCAAGCGGAGGGACTAAGCGGTGGACTTCGGATACGTCGTCTTCATACTCGCTTGGGTCCTAGCCATCGGCTACTGGGTGACCCTTCGAGTGCTTAAGCCCGAAACAAAGCATCGGCTGTACAAACGGCTCGTTTCTCTCTATGCAGGCGGATTGGCGCTCCTGTTCCTCGCTTGGGGCGCATCGGGCGGATGGCGCGGCATTGCCGGAATGGCAGTTATAGTCCTTCCATTTGCGGCCCTGATGACTTATGTGCTCCGACAGGTTCGCATTTGCTCCTCGTGCGGCGGGGTCACTCAGCCAAGAAATTTCTTCAAACCCGCCGATTATTGTCCGAAATGCGGAGCGCCTCATTCAAACTGACCCACTACCGATCCGGAGGCCGGGAACACCAGCGCGCCCTCCAGCGTGTATAATAGAAAGGATGTCCCGGAACTTCGGAGTCAGGAGGTCGAGCTCGATGCTTTCTGCTGCAACGCTTTCTGCTGCAACGTCGCCGCCGGTCCGCCTTTTCGCGCTCGCGGCCGGCCTGCTGCTGGTCGCCGGTCCGGCCCGGGCGCAGGACCGGATCGGACCCGCGTCCTCCATCCGCATTGTCGAGCTGGTCGACGGTGCGGGCACGCGCCTCGAGCGGACGATCCTCGAGCCCATGCTCCCGGCCGAGGTCCTGCGGCTCCAGGTCGCGCTCGCGCGGGTCGGGTTCGACCCCAGGGTCCGGTCGGGGGTCGTGGATGCAGAGACGGAGACCGCCCTCCGGCAGTTCCAGCTCGCGCGAGGGCTCGAAGCGTGCGGATGCCCTTCCTACGAGACGGTGCTCGCGCTCGGCGTGCCGGTGCAGGTCGTGGGACGGGCCGAGATGCGCCGCGCGTCCGGCGTCCGTGCCGCGGACGGCAGCCCGGTGTACGTCCTGGAGCGCGACGGGTTCGTGCCCGGCTTTTTCCTCCATGACGGCTTCTTCTTCCATAAGCGCAAGCACCGCCCGTTCTTTGGCAGCGGCGTGGTGGTGGGTGGCGAGCCCGCTCTTGGAGCCGGACAGGTGGGGCGGATGATCCCGCGCTCGTCGGTGGGCGTCAGGGAGATCGTGCGGCCCGCGCCGTCCCGCGGCGGAACGATCCAGCCGGCGGTCCCAGGGTCAGGCAGCGGCGATGGAGGTTCCCGGCCGCCGCGGCCGCGGCCGCAGCGCTGAACGGCGCCCGGCGGTTGTCCGGCTCCGGCCGGACACGAGGATTCCCCCCTGGATAGACGAAGGCCCCCGCCCGACCGGGACGGGGGCCTTCGAAATGGTACCCTGACGGCTCCGGCCTATCCGGTCGTGCCGCGCACCCCCGGCTCGATCTGGTAAGGCTGATACGTGTCGGCCGGCGCGCACAGCGGCAGGTAAGCCTCTGTGTAGGGCTGACGCGCCTCGGCCCGCACGTAGACCGGCACGCCGTCGTACTCGCCGATCTGGACGAGCTGATCCATCCCGATCGTGGCCGCGGACCCGAACTTCACCCAGTTGCGCCCGTCGACCGAAATCGTCTCGTTGAAGCGGAACCAGTCGCGCCCGTCCGCGCAGGCCGCCGCCGGCTCCGGCTCCACGACGATCGGGCAGCCTTCGCTGTCGACCTCTTCGCCGAACGGCGTCTCGGGGCACTGGTCGCGGTCATCCGGGACACCGTCCCCGTCCGAGTCGACCGGGACCGGGCAGCCGAAGCTGTCGACAGGCGTGCCGAGCGGCGTGTTGGGACACTGATCGCGATCGTCGTAGACGCCGTCCCCGTCGGCGTCGGTCGGGGGTGGTGGCGCCGCCGGTCCGCCGCCGAAGAAGAAGGAGATCCCGCCCGAGAGCTCCCAGTTGTTCTTCCACTCGGTGGCACCCTCGATCGGCTCTGGGTCGACGACATCGATGTCGTCGCGCCAGATCAGATTGTCGCGAGCGTCGATCCGGACGGCCCAGGAGGGATCCTCGGCGTCATTGTGGATCTTGAGCCCGATGCCGACGGGGATAAGCAGATCGGTCTGGCTTTCGTCTTCGTCGTTCACGCCGACATCCCCGAGGCGAGTCGTCGCCCCGCCTACGCCGCCGGTTACGAAGAAGTTGGTGATGCCGGCCGAAGGAAACGTGTAGTCAGCGGTTGCACTCCAGAGGAAAAGACCGATATCGATGTCGTCTTGCTCGGGCTGCGCCTCAGTCGGTGGGACCTGAAACTGATCGGCGAAGATCCAATCGCCGTTGACGCCGATCCCCAAGCCGTTCTCCCAGTGTCGGGCGAGGCGGAGGCCGGCGAGCACATCGGTGTCCGTGTTGTCCTCGTCATCATCGTCGTCGATGCCGAGGTCGTAGGCGAACGCGCCGCCGTGAACGTTGAACTCCCAGTAGTCGTGCTGGGCCTGCGCCGCATGTGGCGCGAGAAGCGCGACCAGGGCGCCCAACATGAGTGCCCAAGCGTGTCGCATCGAAAGACTCCTTTGTGTCGGAAGAAGGGGTCCGCGATGGGGCGAAATCAATATAGGAAGTATGATGCTTGCGGGAAACCGGGTCCGTCAGATGGATGACACAGACACGGGTCACGGCCGTCTCATGGTGAGTCCAGCGGTGTGATCCGCTCACTCCCGGGCAGCGGCCGCTCGCTCCGCAGGCCGAGCACTCCCGCCAGAATGAACAGCCCGCCGAGCATCTGGACCGGCCCGATCCGCTCGTCCAGCACCACGGCCGCGGTCAGCACCGTCACCACGGGCTCGAGTGTGCTGTAGATCGCCGCCTGCCCGGCGTCAACGCGCTTGAGACCGACTACGAAGAGCGTGATCGGAATCGCGGTGCACACGATCGCCAGCAGAGACACCAGCGCGAGCCCTCGGGCGCCGCCTCCCAGCTCGACCTCGCCGGCAACGATCGCGACCACGCAAAGAATCGCCGCGCAGGCCGTGGTGATGACGGCCGCGCTCCCGTGGGCCGGCTCGCGGTCGAGGATCCGCCGGCCGGTCACGATGTACACCGAGAGCGCGGCCATCGAGAGAACCACCAGCAGGATCCCCAGGGAATGCCCACCCCGCAGCGCCCCTCCAGCGGTGAGGGCGCACCCCACCGTCGCGAGGCCGGTGGCGACGAGACGACGCGGGCCGAGCCGTTCGCCGAGAAGGGCCGCGGCGAGCAGCACGACCACCACCGGGTAGGCGTAGAAGACGAGCGTGGCCGTCGAGGCCGCCACCCATTGGAGAGCCAGGGTGAACAGGAGCGCGTCCATCGAGTAGAGGCCGCCCAGCCAAAGGAGCCGGGGAAGCGACGAGCGCGACGGCAGCGGCCGCCGGCGGAGCCCGAGCAGGAGCCAGACCGCCAGCGAGGCGATCGCGAACCGCCAGGCGACCAGGGGCAGCGGACGGACCCCGGCCTCCAGCGCGAGCTTGATGAGGACCGAGATGAAGCCGTAGCCGATGGCGGAGGCCACGATGGCCAGCACGCCGAGCCGATCCGGACGCATGGCACGGCAATCTACGGGCGTGGGTAGTGGACCGCGATTAGGATTGGGGTCGATGGAGATCCACCTGGAGCCTTGCGGCCCATGGTCGCTGCAGGACACGGTCAAGCCGTACTTCCGACACTTCCTCGTCTGCACCGGAATGGCCGGCTGGCCGCCCAGGATCGAGGAGGCGGAGGGACTCCTGGGCCGGATGGCCCGCGATGTCCGCTCGCTCCGTGACGTCCTCGGAACGCCGCCCAAGCTGACCGCCACCGACGAGCCCACCGCGGACCACGGTTTCGACCTGCTCGTCTATCCCGACGCGATCCGCTATCACGGTGTGGATGAGAGGATCTGGCCTGCCATCCTGCGCGAGCACGTCGAGGGCGGGGCGGTCGCCCGAGGGGTCCGGAGCTCGCCGCTCCAGCCGCGGGCGGTGTTCGTGTGCGTTCACGGCGCGCGCGACGAGCGTTGCGGATGCCGCGGCCCGGCGATCCTCCGCGAGCTGCGCGAGGCCTGCGCCGCCGAGGGCCTGGACGTCGAGGTCCGCGCCACCAGCCATGTCGGCGGCCACAAGTACGCCGCCAACGTGATCGTCTATCCGGAGGGGATCTGGTACGGAACGGTGCGGCCCGAGGACGTCCCGATGATCGTCCGCGAGCACCTCGTGGAGAACCGCTGGGTCGCGCCGCTTTTGCGGGGCCGCATGGCCGCGGGACAGCTCCGAGCTCCGGCCGCTCCGGCCGGAGATGGCTCCGCGTGAGCGCACCGCTCACCGTGCTCTCGGACGAGGAGACCCTCTTCGCCGAGACCGTGCGGCGCTTCGCCGAGGAGCAGATCCGTCCGCTGGTCGCCGCCATGGACGAGGCGGGCAGGCTGGATCCCGGCATCATGGCGTCGTGCTTCGAGCTCGGGCTCATGGGGGTCGAGATCCCCGAGCAGCACGGGGGAGCGGGAGCGTCCTTCATGGTGGCCTGCCTGGCGGTGGAGGAGCTTTCGCGCGTCGATCCCTCGGTGGGCGTGTTCGTGGATGTCCAAAACACTCTCTTCAACAACTGCCTGCTGCGATGGGGCACCGACGAGCAGATCGCCCGCTACGCTCCCCGGATGGCCGCCGACACGGTGGGGGCCTACGCCCTCAGCGAGGCGTCCAGCGGCTCGGACGCCTTCGCCCTCAGGACCCGCGCTGAGAAGCGGGGCGACCGCTACGTCCTGAACGGCTCCAAGCTGTGGATCACCAACGGCGCCGAGGCCGGGGTCTACGTGCTCTTCGCCACCGTCGATCCGGACGCCGGATACAAGGGGATCACCGCTTTCTTCGTCGAGCGCGACTTCCAGGGCTTCGCGGTCGGCAAGAAGGAGGACAAGCTCGGCATCCGGGCGTCGTCGACCACGGAGCTCCTGCTGGAGGGTTGCGAGGTACCGGAGGAGAACGTCCTCGGCGAGGTCGGCAAGGGGTACCGCGTGGCGATCGAGACCTTGAACGAGGGCCGGATCGGGATCGGGGCCCAGATGGTGGGATGCGCGAGCGGGGCGCTCGAGGCGGCGCTCGCGTACAGCCGGGAGCGGGAGGCTTTCGGCCGGCCGATCTTCGACTTCCAGGGCGTCCAGTTCGAGCTCGCCCGGATGGCCACGGAGCTCGAGGCGGCGCGGCTCATGGTTTACAACGCGGCGCGGCTCAAGGACGCCGGGCGGCCGTTTCTCAAGGAAGCGGCGATGGCCAAGCTGTACTCCTCGCAGGTCGCGGAGAGGGTCACCAGCGCGGCCGTGGAGATTTTCGGCGGCTACGGCTACACCAGGGATTATCCGGTCGAGAAGCTCTATCGCGACGCCAAGATCGGGAAGATCTACGAGGGCACCTCGAACATGCAGCTCGCCACGATCGCCAAGGCGCTGGCGGGTTGAGCGCGCACCCGGACCGGGGGTAGAACTGGCCGCCCGGGATCGGTATACTGATACCTACCGCAAGGTGATTTCGCTGTTGCCCGCTTGAACTGCCAGAACTCAAAAGGAGATCGATTCCATGTCGCTGTTGAGCCTCTTTTCGGCCGGGCTGATGGCGCTCTCGTCTGCGCCTGCAGACACCGTGCCCCTGTACGACGATCTGGGCGACCATCACTACGAGATCACCTCCGACGTAGCGGCGACCCAGCAGTACTTCGATCAGGGCCTGCGGCTGGTATGGGGGTTCAACCATGCCGAGGCGATCCGGGCCTTCGCGGAGGCCGCCCGGCTCGATCCCGACTGCGCGATGTGCTGGTGGGGAATCGCCTACTCCTACGGGCCCAACATCAACGCGCCGATGGACTCGACCAGCGGCGTCGCCGCCTGGGAGGCGATCCAGAAGGCCATCGCTCGCAAGCCCCACGCGAGCGAGAAGGAGGGGGCGTTCATCGACGCCCTGGCGCAGCGCTACGCCGAGGTCCCACCGGTCGAGCGGGCTGCGCTCGACTCGGCCTGGGCGGGGGCGATGACGGCGGTGGCCGACCGCTTCCCCGACGACCTCGAGGCGGCGACCGTGGCGGCCGACGCGAGGATGAACCTGAGCCCCTGGAACTACTGGACGCCGGAGGGCGAGCTCCGGCCGGGGCATGAGAAGACGCTGGCCATGCTCGAGGGCGTGATCGCAGCGGACTCGACCCATCCCGGGGCCTGCCATCTCTACATCCATGCCGTCGAGGCGGCCCAGCCCGAGAGGGCGGTGGAATGCGCCGAGCGCCTGGCCGGCCTGATGCCAGGAGCGGGACACATCGTGCACATGCCGGCCCACATCTATATCCGCGTGGGCCGCTACAACGACGCGATCGAGGCCAACATCCACGCCGTCCATACGGACGAGACCTACATCATGGATATTGGGCCGTCGGGGATCTATCCGGCCTTCTACTACCCGCACAACTATCACTTCCTCTCCTTCGCGGCGACGTTCGCCGGTCGGGCCGACATGGCGATCGAGAACGCCCGCAAGGCGGCGGAGCACATGGACCCGGATCTCGCGCGACAGTTCGGCCCCGAGGCGGGCCGGCTGATCGCCCACCCGCAGCTTACGCTGATGGCCTTCGGGCGCTGGGAGGAAACGCTGGCGGAGCCGATGCCGCCGGCCGACATCCGCTTCGCGTCGGGTCTCGTCCATTACGCGCGCGGCGTCGCGAACGCGGCCCTGGAACGATGGGACGATGCGCAGGTCGAGCTCGACTCGGTGCGTCAGGTCGCCACCGAGTTCACCGAGGACTGGCCGTCCACGGTCATGCAGGTCGCCGTCCACGCGCTGACCGCGGACATCGCCTACCGCCAGGGGAATTACGACGAGGCGATCACCCACTACGAAGTGGCGATCGACCTCGAGGACAGCCTGCGGTACACGGAGCCGGCCTACTGGAACCGGCCGCTCCGGCTCGATCTCGGCGCGGCGCTCCTGGCGGCCGGTCGGGCGGCGGACGCGGAAAGCGTCTATCAGGAGAATCTGGCGCGTTTTCCGGAGAACGGCTGGGCGCTCCAGGGCCTGGCTGTGGCGCTCGAGGCAGAGGGCAAGGCCGAGGACGCCGATGCTGTCCGGGCCCGATTCGCGGAGGCGTGGGAGGAATCCGACGTGACGCTCACAACGTCGCGTCTGTAGACCCGATCCGTCGGGAGGGGCGCCGGTCCGCCTAACCCGGCTACCGCGCCTGGACCGTGATCGTCCTGACGACCCTGTTGTCCGCCGGGTCGGGGTCGTTCTGATCCACCGCGGTGACCTCGACGGTTACCTGGAGGTCGGCGGCCACGGTGACCCGGGCGGAAGCGGTCATCGATTCCATTTCGGCACTGATCGTGGCGGTTCCGTCACCGATCGCCGTCACCTTGCCTTCGCCGTCGACGGTGGCCACATCGGGATCGCTCGATCGCCACGAGAGCCCGCTCCCGGGCGCCAGCGGCTCCCCGTCGCCGTCGGTGACGGCGAGCACCCGCTGGCCGCCGATCGCCCCGAGGACGAAATCAGCCGGAGACAGGGAGATGCGGTCGGGGACCGTCCCCCCCTGCGTCGCCTCGAACGGCCCCACCCCGGAGCACGATCCCAACCACGCGCAGGCGGCGGTCGCCACGACCCACCGCGAGGCCATTGCTCGATCGAGCATCGCTACTCCTCCTCTCCGCGTGCGGTCCTCAATTCGATCCCCCGCCCGCTACCGTCAAGACCAATGTGAGGGTCGCGCGCTCATCCGGCGTCAGGCTGCCGACGGACCACACTCCAGTCGCCGCATCGTAGCTCCCCCGGCTGGTGGTCGCTGACGTCAGCGCGAGCCGGGGCGGGATCCGCTGGGTGAGCTGGACGCCAGTGGCGGTCGCCGGTCCGCCGTTTCTCACCGTGACGACGTAGGCGACATTCTCACCGACCGTCGGCGAGTCGTCGCTCACCGAGAGCTCGACCTCGAGGTCCGCGCTGCCGGCGGCGAAGGTGACGGTCGCCGTGGCGCCGATGGTCGCTCCGTTGACGGTCCCGGTGACCGTCGCCGCTCCAGCGGTGGTGGTGGACCTCAGGGTCGCCGTATACGCGCCGTTTCCGCGGTCGCTGACAGGGCCCAGCGCCCCCAGCGTCGTCGACAGGGTGACCCTGTCACCGCCCGCGGTGAGCGGCGCCCCGTTCGCGTCGATCAGCAGGACCGTGATCGTCGACACGCTGGAGCCGTCGGCGGGAATCGTGACCGGGTCGGCGCTGATCCGGCTGTTCGCCGGTGAAGGAGGTGGCGAAGGCGTTGGCGGCGAACCGACCTGGGAGAAAACGACCGTTGCGCTATCATCGATCCTGGCTCCGTCGACCGTCCCGGTGACGGTGGCCGTCCCCGCCGTTGTGGATGAGGTGAGGCTGGCCGAGTAAATGCCATTTCCCCCGTCCGAGACGGGATCCAGGGAGCCGAGATCCGTCGTCAGGAGGACGTTGTTCCCGCCGCCGGCGATCGGATTGCCGAACGAGTCCCGGAGCCGCACCGTGATCGTCGAGGTGCTCGATCCGTCCGCCGGGATCGAGCCGGGGACGGCGGTGACCTCGGACGTCGCGGCCGAAGGCGGGCCCGGGGTGATGATGAAGGCTGCGCTGGTGGCGCCGGCGAGCGGGCTCGAGGCGGCCCCGAGCGTATAGCTTCCCGTGACCTCCAGCGACAGGTCGTCGAAGGTGGCCACCCCGCTCGCCGCCGGCCGGGTGAGGGTGCCCTGGAGCAGGCCGCTGGAGGGGCCCGAGACCTTCGCAATCGTGATGCTCCCCCCGAACGACGTATCGGTCTCGCCGTCGGAATCGACGGCGCGGACGGTGACGGCCGGGGAGATCGTCGCGCCGGCCGGGGCATCAGCCGGCTGCTGCCCGAACTCGAGCCGCACGGCGTCGTCGTCATCGTCGTCCTCATCCCCGACATCGAAGGCCGCGCTCGTCGCGCTTGCGAGCCCGTTGGCGGTCGCCCGCAGGGTGTACCCCTCTCCGGCCTCGTTGACGGACAGGTTGTCGAAGGTGGCCAGGCCGTTGACGGGGTCGTCCTGCTTCCGGCCCCCGAGCGAGGCTCCGCCGGGGTTGGAGAGCAGCGCCACATTGATGCGCGAGGTGAACGAGGCGACGCGGTTTCCCGCGGCGTCCACCGCCTCGACGGTGACCGCCGGGTCGATGGGCTCTCCCACTGCCACGTCGGTGGGCTCCTGTACGAAGCGCAGGCCGGTCGCGGTCTGGGCGCGGAGCCCGGAAACCGGCAGGAACACGGGGATGAGGCACCCGAGGACGAGCGCCCAGCGCCCCGGAGGATGGGCCACCGGGGGAGTCATGACCATGCGAAATATGATACGGCGCTTGGAACCCCGCACCCTCCAGACTCCGTACGGCGTGGCTCCGACCGAGGGGCCGGGGGGAAGGTCGCTCGGCTACGGGGCCGTGACGGTGATCGTCGTGACGATCCGGTTGTCGGAGAGATTCGAATCGGATTGATCGGCGGCGGTCACCTCGACGGTGGTCTCGATCGCCGCCGCGACGGTGACCGCGGCCGTGGCCTCTTCATCCCCCAGCGTGGCCGTGATGGTGGCCTGCCCGTCGCCGAACGCGGTGACCATTCCCGATCCGTCGACGGCAGCCACCCCCGGGTCGCTGCTGCCCCACGACACTCCATTGCCCGGAATCGCTCCCCCGTCGCCGTCGGTGACGCTTAGCTGCCGGCGGGCGCCGATGGCGCCGAGGACGACCTGGCCAGGGTCGATGGCGATCTCTCCCCTCGGCCCCGAATCGAACGGCCCGACGCCGGAGCAGGTCGCACCGGTCACCAGAGCCGCCACGATGACCCATCTCTTGCGCAAGGTCGATCCCTCCTTCCGGACCGCTAAGGCCCGCCGTTCCGCGCTAATCCGATGCCGGGTCGAGGACCCGGGCCACGACCGTCAGCGTGGCCCGCACACCGTCGGCCAGCATGCCGACCCTCCAGACACCGGTCGCCGATTCGTACTCCCCCTGGCTGGTCGTGGCCGAGACGAACTGGAGCCGGGGCGGAAGGGCCTGGGTGATCTCGATCCCCGTGGCCTGGTCGGGACCCTGGTTGCTGACCGTCACCACGTAGACGACCTCGTCCCCGATCGCTGGCGTTTCGTCGCTCACCTCGACTTGGACCACCAGATCCGCGCTCCCGGCCGCGAACGCCACCGTGGCGGTATCGGTGATCGGGGCTCCATTGACGGTGCCGCTGATCGTGGCCGTTCCCGGAGCGACGGTGGAGCGCAGGGTCGCGGAGTAGGTGCCGTTCCGGTGGTCCAGCACACCGCTCAGTGTTCCGAGGGTCGTCGAGAGGTTCACGTTGTCGCCGCCTGTCGAGAGCGGCACGCCGTCCGCGTCGCGGAGCCGGACCTCGATCCTGGAAGTGCTGCTGCCGTCCGCGGGGATCGAGACGGGATCGGCCGTGATCGAGCTCGTGGAAGGAGAGGCTGCGCCGGCGAGGATGGCGAACGGCGCGCTCGTCGCACTGGCCGCGCCGGAGACCGCGAACCGCAGCCGGTAGCCGCTCCCCGAACGGTTGAGCCGCAGGTCGTTGAAGGTCGCGACGCCGTTCTGGAGCGGCTCGACCAGGTCGCCCGACAGGGTGGCCCCGCCCGGGTTGTTCGCCAGGGAAGCGGTCACGTTGCCGGTGAAATCGATCAGGGTGTTGCCGAGGCCGTCGACGACGCGGACGACGACCGCGGGCGTGATGGGCTCGTCGATCGGGGTGTCCTCCGGCTGCACATCCACGTCCAGCGCCGGCTGACCGACCAGCGTGAACGTCACCGTCGCGGTGTCGGTGATGTCCGCTCCGTTCAGGGTCCCCGAGATCGTGGCGTCGCCGGCGGTGGTGCTGGAGGTCAGGGTCGCCGTGTACGCGCCGTTTCCCGCGAAGGTCACGGGGCCCAGCGACCCGAGCGTCGTGTCGAGCTGGACGCTAGCGCCGCCTCCGGTCGGAGGGTTCCCGAACGGATCCCGGAGCTGAACCGTGATCGTGGATGTGCTGTTCCCGTCGGCCGGGATGGAGGTCGGGTCGGCCGTGATCTCCGACGTGGCCAGGGAGGGCGCGGCCGGGGATATCTGGAAGGCGACGCTCGTGTCCTGGGCCAGCGAGCCGGAGGAGGCGCGGAGCATGTACGTCCCGGCACGCTGGATCGAGAGGTTGTTGAAGGTCGCCAGGCCGCCCGAGGCATTGACGGTGGTCGTGCCGAGGAGCTGGCCGCCCGAAGGGCCGGTCGCGATCGCCAGCGTGACCGGCCCGTTGAAGTTCGGATCCACGTTGCCGAGGACGTTTTCCGCGCGCACGGTGACGGCGGGCGTGATGGTCTGACCCGCCGTCCGGTTGGTCGGCTGCTGCTCGAAGTCGAGCTGGGTCGCCGGCGCTGGAGTGATCTGCACCGTGACGGTGTCGTCGATGTCATCCCCGCCGACCGTGCCGGATACGGTCGCCGTGCCGGGCGCCGTTCCCGCGGTCAGGGTGGCGGTGTAGGTGCCGTCTCCCTCGTCGGAAACGGCACTCAGCGATCCGAGCGTGGTGGCCAGGTCGACGTCGGCACCGCCGGTGGTCAGCGGGTTGCCGAACGCGTCCCGGAGCCGAACGGTGATCTGGGAGGCACTCATCCCGTCGGCGGGGATCGAGGCCTGGCTGGCGGTGATCTCCGACTCGTCGGCGTCCGGGGGACCGGGAGAGATCTGGAAGGCGATGCTGGTGTCCGATGTGTATCCGCTCGCCTCGGCCAGGAGCGTGTACGTTCCGGCCACTTGGATGCTCAGGTCGTCGAAGCTGACCAGCTCTGAGAGGAGGGTCGATTTTATCACGGTTCCGTCCAGCTCTCCGGGACCCGAGGCGATGCTGAGCGTGATGGTCACGAGTACGGCGCCGGGCGCGCGGACGTGGACGAACGGCATGATCGTCTGCCCGGCTGCCGTAGCGGTCGGCTCTACCTCGAAGGACAGCGCGGGCTGCGCCCCGAGGTCAGGAACGAGCGGGGAGGCCAGCGACGTGATCAGGCTGGCCAGGAGACCGATCGCGGCGAGAGTCCCCCGCCCCGGGGGATGGGTTGCCGGGGGAGACATGACTACTGGAAATATCGCGGAACCACGGCTCGCGTGCACGTTGCCCCTCCGATTGACCGCCCTGGCTGAGGGGCGTACACTGCGGAACGGCCCCATGATCCCTCGAACGGCCCTCGCTTCCGCCCTGTTGCTGCTCCTGCCGGCGGGTCCCAGGCCGGCGGCCGCCCAGGCCGTCTGGGAGGCCAACGTCCACGCGGCCACCCTGGTCAACGATCTCTTCGAAGAGAGCGGGAACGGCGTCCAGGCCGGCGGCCGACTGGTCTACACGACGCCGTGGCGGGTCACCGTGGGCGGGAACTTCGACTGGGCCCGGCTGAGCGACGTCGGGCTGGGCCTGGTCGACGGAGCGACGGCGGACCTCCTCCTTTTCAGCGGCGAGATCGGGTACGCCGCGCCCCTCTCTCCGCGGGCGGACCTCATGCTGGCGGCGGGAGTCGGGGGTGTCACCGTCCGTCTGCGGGACGTCTCCTCTTCGACGGCGGAGACCAGCAGCTCGGGCCAGCTCGTTCCGGTAGGGGTCGGGGTCCGGGTCCGGAACCGGGAGGTCGACGCCTCGTGGGCGTTTCGCGCCGACCTCCGCGACGACATCATCTTCCTGGACATCCTCGACCCGGCGAGCGGCGAAGTCGATCAGGAGCCGCGACACAACTGGGAGATCTCGGCGGGCGTCTCGCTCCTGTTCGGCGCCCCGCGGCCGATCTCGCCAGGTGCTCGGCCCGCGGATGAGGAACCGGGCGAGCGGCCGGTCGTGCGCCCGCAGGACCGGCCGGCCGAGCCGGCGGCAGGCGTCCAGGGTGACGCCGACCGGGACGGCGTCCCCGACCGCCTCGATCGCTGCACCAGAACTCCGGCCGCTCTTGCCGTCGGAGCCACCGGATGCCCGATCGACGTGGATCGCGACGGCGTGCCGGACCGCCGCGTGCCCCAGGCGCGGCCCGCTCGGCCGCCTGCCGACGAAGAGCCCGAAGCCGGGCAGCCCCCGGCCGAGGCCGCACCGCCCGCGGCGGACGCCCGCGATACGGACCGGGACGGCGTCCCCGACGTCGCCGACCGCTGCGTCAACACGCCGGAAGGCGCCCTCGTCGACGAGCGGGGCTGCCCGGCGCCTCCGGCGGAGCCGACCCCCGAGCCCGAGGCACCTGCGGAGGGGGAGGAGAGACCCGCCGAGGAGCCGGCGGCCGGCCAGCCCGACGTCGGTCAGGCGCCTCCGGACGACGCGCCGGCGGAAGCGGCGGATGCCGCTCCCCCGACCGTCTGCCTGGACGGCCGGCCATGGGATCGCCCGGGGATCACGATCGCATTTGATGGCCGTCTCTGGCAGCAGTTGGGCCCGCCCGAGCCGATCACGCTCGACAATCTCGTCCCGGTCGGCGAGTTCGACGGCGTGCCCATCTACGTCGCGTCGGTCGCCGACAGGCCGTACCGGGACCTCTGGGTACCGCGCTGCAGCGGGGCCTATCAGCTGTACGTGGAGGAGGGGAGCGAGGAATGAGGCGGATCGGGGCCGGATGGGTGTCGAAGACCGCTCTCCTCGCAGTCCTCGGATGCGGAAGCGGAACGGAGGCGCCTGTCAGCCTCGACACTTCGGATCGGGATCTGCGAATCGCTGTCGCGAGCGGCGACCATCAACGGGGCCCGGTCGGAACATCGCTGTCCGATCTCCTTGTCGCGCAGGTCACCGACGAGGCCGTCCTTCCCGTGGAGGACGTCCGCGTGCGGTGGGAGGTCGTCGAGGGCGGGGGGGCGCTCAGCCTGAAGAGGATCCGTACGGACCCCCAGGGCCTGAGCGCTGCGGTCTACTTCCTGGGGGACGAGGTGGGCGAACACGTCGTCCGCGCGCTCCTCGAAAATGGCGAAGAGGCGCGGTTCACGGTCCTGGCGACCGAGCTTGGCGGAGCGGCGACCCCGGCTTCTGCTGCAGCCGGCGGTCGATAGAACGCCTCCGCCACCGGGCGTTAAACGCCGGCCTCTCCTCCGTTGTTCATGAACCAAAGCGATACTCCGTCGCTCGCCCGGTCCATCCTCCGCGCCGGGGGGGCGATCCATGCCCGAGCCGTGCACCGCGATCGGATGTTGGCTGGCGCCGATGCGGGATCGGTGAGGGAGCCGGGCGGGTTCTCCCGCCCGGCCTATTTTAACGGACTTCGCATCCCCGAATCCATGGGTCTGGAACGACCGACCGCGGTGCAGGCCCGATAGCGTCTCCTCCGGGCCCCGCGTAACTTCTCCAAGAGTTCCGTAGTCCACGGCGCCGTCGAGGAGGAACCGAAGGCATGGGCCTGAGCTTGACCCGCAAGATCATAGACGAACATCTGGCCGACGGCGACCCGTCGACGCCGGGAAACGAGATCGGCATCAGGATCGACCAGGTCCTCACGCCCGACGCCACCGGCGTGCTCTGCTATCTGCAGTTCGAGTCGATGGGGCTCGAGCGCGTGCGCGTGAAGCGCGCGGTCGCCTACGCCGACCACGTCGTCTATCACTTCGACGAGAAGAACGCCGCCGACCATCGCTACCTCCAGACCGCCGCCAACCGGTACGGCTCCTGGTTCTCGCTGCCCGGCAACGGGATCTGCCATCAAATCCACCAGGAGCGCTTCGCCGTGCCGGGAGAGACCCTGCTCGGCTCCGATTCCCACACGCCGACCCAGGGCGGGCTCGGCATGATTGCGATCGGGGCCGGCGGGCTGGACGTCACCGTCGCGCTGGGAGGCGGACCCTACTGGCTTCCCATGCCACAGGTGGTCGAGGTGCGCCTGGAAGGCGAGCTGCCCGAATGGGTGACCGCCAAGGACGTCATCCTCGAGATGCTGCGCCGGATCTCGGTCAAGGGCGGAATCGGAAAGATCTTCGAGTACACGGGGCCCGGCGCGGCCTCGCTCTCGCCTTATGAGCGGTGCACGATCGCCAACATGGGGACGGAGCTCGGCGCGACGACCTCGGTCTTCGCCACCGACGAGCGGACGCGTGACTACCTCGAGCGGCTGGGCCGTCCCGAGGACTTCCGCGCCGTCGAGCCCGACCCCGACGCCCGCTACGACGACCGGATGACGATCGACCTGTCCTCGCTGGAGCCTCTCGTGGCGTGTCCGACCATGCCCGATCACGTGGTGCCGGTGCGCGAGGTCGCGGGGACGCCGATCGATCAGGTCGTCGTGGGATCCTGTACGAACGGGGGCTACGAGGACCTGCTCGCGGTGGCCAGGATCCTCAAGGACCGCCGCGTCCACACCGGCACGAACTTCGTGATCGCCCCTTCGTCCAAGCAGGCCCTCGAGATGATCGCCCGCGACGGGCTGGTGGCGGACATCCTGGCGAGCGGAGCCAACCTGAGCGAGTCCACCTGCGGGGCCTGCATCGGCGTCGGCCACGTGCCCGCGCCGGGCCAGCGGAGCCTACGCTCCTTCAACCGCAACTTCCCCGGCCGCAGCGGTCTCAAGGGGGATCAGGTCTACCTGGCGAGCCCGGAGGTGTGCGCGGTTTCGGCGGTGACGGGTGTGCTCACGGATCCGCGCGACTGGGCGCGTGAGAGCGACAGCGGACACGCCCCCGAGAAGTCGCTCCCCGACCGGTTCACGGGCTCGACGGCCGGTCTCGTGCCTCCGGCCGAGGAACCCTCCCGAATCGAAGTGAACCGGGCCGGGCACATCACCGACATACCCCTCTCCCGGCCGCCTGACGACACGCTGTCGGGCGAGGTCCTGATCGTCACGGGCGATGACATCACGACCGACGACATCGTCCCTGCGACCGCCGAGATGCTGGCCAACTGGGCCAACATCGATGCCGTGGCGGGCTTCGTCTTCCGGCGTCTCGACCCCGGCTTCTCCGCGCGCGCGGCCGAGAGGGGCGGGGGCTGGATCGTGGGCGGCGCCAACTACGGCCAGGGCTCCTCCCGCGAGCACGCAGCCATGGCCCCGATGTACATGGGCGTCCACGGCGTGATCGCCAAATCGTTCGCCCGCATCCACAAGGCGAACCTCGTCAACTTCGGACTGCTGCCGCTCACCTTCGTGGATCCGGCGGACTACGACGCGATCGAGCAGGGGGACGAGCTCGTGGTGGAGGACGTCCACGGCGGGATCGATCGAGGGCGGGTCCAGGTGCGGAACGTGACCAGGGACACAGGGTTCGAAGCCGCGATCGAGCTGACCGACCGCGAGCGCGCGCTCCTCAAGGCGGGCGGCGTCCTGCCCTACACGCGAGCGCACGGCGGCCTGGCGGCCTGAGCGCTTCCCGGCTCCCCGCACGGCGCCACTTCTCGATCGTGAACCCCCGGGCCTCTCAAGGAGATACGACCCTGCCGCTCCAAGCTCCATGCACGTTCCGACCGCGTGACTATATTTGGCGCGCCATGAGAGCAGCGATTGCATTACTGACCTTGCCCCTGGCCCTAGCCGCCTGCTCAAGCGGATCCGGCGGCGAAGCGGCCGGCGAGCTGGCCGTGTACGAGGAGGAGCGGGGCGTCCTCTTCGTCGAGCCGGAGAGCGTTCGCGACTACACGGAGGCGGGGAACGACATCGTCTTCGTCGACAACAGGAACGCCTTCAGCTTCCAGCAGAGCCGGATCGCGGGCGCCCGCCTCATCCCGACCGGCGAGATGGCCCGCTCGGTCGGCAGCCTTCCCCTCAACAAGTGGATCGTCTTCTACTGCACCTGACCCGACGACGGGTTGAGCGTCCGGGCGACGCAAATCGCGGAAGAGAACGGATACGAGAAGGTGGCGGTGCTGGAAGGCGGGCTGGGGGCGTGGACCCGGGCGGGGTACCCGGTCGAATCCGGCACGTAGCCGGGCGACGGCGCCAGCTACGGCTCGGTCAGGACCATCGAACCGACCCGGGCAACGGCCTCGAAATGATCGTCATAGCTGAGCACGATGGCTCCCGCCTGGGCGGCCGTGGCGGCGATCCAGATGTCGTTGGTCGGGATCAGG
>JBOHRQ010000006.1:0-70562 GCA_050732875.1 Gemmatimonadota bacterium
GCGGGGTCGGTCGGGATCGAGAGCGCCGTTCCACTGGGCTGGTTGACGAGCGTGAACGCCCGCCGGTCGGCGTCCAGCGACAGCCGCGTCACGAGGTCGTTCTCGCCGCGCGGTCCCTCGCCCACCTCGAAGACGACCCCGTCCTCCGACGAGTCGCGGGTGGGCCGATACCAGAGCTCCACGGTCCAGTCGAAGGCACCCAGGTTCAGCCGCGTGTCGACCGGGTTGACGAACCCGACCTCCTTTCGCAGGTGGGCCTCGCCACCGGTCATGAGAGCGGCGAACCACGCGTTGCCCCAGTAGAGGGGCTCCACCGTGCGGCCCGCGGGCATCGGTGCCGCAACCAGGCCGAAGCGGACATCTGTCTCGCCCGGCCGGCGGCCGAAGTCGGACGGCGTCACCCTATCGATCGCGCGCGGCTCGGCGAGAATCTGAAGCGCGTTCCCGAAGCGACCCTCGACGATCTCCCCACCCAGCCCGAGGACCATCGGGCTCTCGCCGTTCGACGCGTCGTTCAGGACCGAGCTCGGGTAGAGGCCCTGCTGCTCATCGAAGAGCCAGAGCGCGATGGTCGACTCCGCGGGGTCCCCCTGCGCGCGTCCGTCCACGGGGAGACCGAGCCCGAGGGTCCCCGCGCCGGCAACGGAGAGCAGGAGCTTCAGGGCGAAGGCGACCCGAGGTCCTTCCGGCCACCTTCCCCTCATTTCGTCACCACCGGCTCTTCGAGCTCGGAGTCCTCGAACCGCCAGTGGGCGCGCTCGGGGTCGTAGTTCGGATTGAGCGTCATCTCCTCGGCGCCCACGCGCTCCCGCCATCCACGGAGCTTGGCCAGGAGCTCGGCCGTCTTCTCGGGCATCGCCTCGGCCAGATCGACGCTCTCGCCGATGTCGTCGCCGATGTTGTACAGGGTGACCGGATGGTCGCCGCCCGCCAGGCTCTCCTCGTACCACTCGATCAGCTTCCAGTCGCCCTCGCGGATGGCTCCCGACGGCTTGAAGCCCAGATGATGGTAGTGGGGATAGTGCCAGTAGAGGGCGTCGCGCTCCGGCGCGCCGGTCCCGCGCAGGACCTGGACGATGCTCACCCCGTCGATGACCTCCACGCCGGGCTCGATTCCCGTGATCTCGGCGATGGTCGGGAACCAGTCGTGCGAGATGACCGGCACTTCGGACACCGATCCCGGCTCGATCACGCCCGGCCACCGGACAGCCAGAGGGATCCGGATCCCGCCCTCCCACAGCATCGCCTTCCCGCCCCGGAGGGGCTCCTGGTCCTGCAGCAGCTCGAGGCCGCCGTTGTCGGAGGTGAAGATCACGATCGTCCGGTCGCTCAGGCCGAGCTCGTCCAGCTTGTCCAGGATCCGCCCGATCCCGTCGTCCATGTGCTCGATCATGGCGCCCATGATAGGGTTGTTCTCGGGGACGACCTCCGCCCCCGGCTTCTTCGCGTACTTCGCGATGTGCTCCGGGGTCTCGTGAAGGGGCCGGTGGACGACGTGGTGGGCTACATAGAGAAAGAACGGGCCCTCCCGGTTGTTTTCGAGGAACCGGAGCGACCGCTCGGTGATCTTCTCGACGCTGTGCGGATCGCCAAAGGGGTCGGCGTCGTCTTCCGGCTTGACCGTCGTGAGGACGACGTCGAAGCCCTGGGAGGCGGGATCGCCCGGACGATCCGGCTCGTACTCCTTGTCCCGGTTAAGATGCCACTTCCCGAAGTGGCCGCTCACGTATCCCTTCGCCTCCAGCATCTCCGGGATAGTGATTTCCTCGAGGGGGAGCCCCATCGTCATCCTGGGCGTGGTCACGCGGGCGAACGGGTAGGGCGCGCCGGGGATATAGTCGGTGATGTGAAGCCGGGCGGGGTACTTGCCGGTCATGAGACCGGCCCGCGTCGGTGAGCAGATCGAGGCCGAGGCGTAGGCGTCGGTGAAGACCATCCCCTCGGCGGCGATGCGATCGATGTTGGGGGTCTCGTAGAACCCGACCCCGGGATACCCGGCCTGGTTCCAGCCGTAGCCGGTCTGGTTCCACCCCATGTCGTCGGCCAGGATGAAGACGAAGTTCCACGCCGCCGTGTCCTGGGCGGCGCTCACGGAGGCCGCGGTCATGGCCCGGCCGTCGCGGCCGGATCCCTTCCAGGCCCAGAAGCCGAGAAGTCCTGCTGCGAGGACGAGGCCGAGCGGGATGCGATATCTGAGGACCATCTTTCCTCCCTGCTGCGGAATCAGGATCGCTGCGAGCGGGCGATGTCAGTCCACCGGCACGCCATCCTGGAACGTCACCCGGCTCACCACCTCGCCGGCGGGGTTCCAGCGCACGGCCTCGCCCTCGGCCCGCATGTCGCGCCAGGTCGACTCCGACCTCTTCTCACCGTTCGGCCAGTAGCGGGTCCATACATGGCTGCCGTCCGCTCGATGGTCCCACGCCCAGAGGACGCTGCCGTCCGCGCGCCAGAAGGTCTCCCTTCCCATCTTCCGGCCCATCTCCCAGGTGACCTCCCACTGCTTCCCGCCATCGGGATGGAACCAGGTCTCGGGACCGTGGAGGAGCCAGCGTCCGTCGTCGGCGATCCCGCCGCTCCAGGTCGCCCGGAGCCGGCCCCCCTCGTCGCGCCCCTCGTAGCTCCGCACGTCCGCGATGCCGGTCGCCGTGGAGCCCAGCGTGACGGGCCCTGCCGGGGCTGTCCGCGTTGCGGCCCCGGGAACGGGGGTGGCCCCGTCGGTCGCCAGGATCCACGCCTCGTTGAGCGCGAAGTGGAGAGCCTGCTCGTTCATCGAGGTGATCAGATGGATGACTCCGTTCGGAGCCTGGCGCGCGACCGAGTAGCCGATCGTCTCGCCACGCATCTCGGCCCGCCGCTCGGCCGACTCGTGCTCTTCGGCCCCGGGCAGGCGCTTGATCGTCCACGTCTCGCCCTCGTCATCCGACAGCGCAACGTAAGCCCCCCGCTCGTCGAACCCATCGGGCTGGAAGCCGTCGCGCCGCTGCAGATCGCCGGCAAAGAAGAGCCGGCCGCTCGCGAGTCGAAGGACGGTCGGGCGCTGGTTGCTCCCGAGAGAGGGAAATGGGCTCTTCGACACCGTCCAGGTTTTCCCGCCATCCGAAGAGATCGACTTCGGCATGAACCCCTCGATGTCGGAGCTCTTCCCGCCCATGCCCAGGATGCGCCCGTCTTCGAGCAGCACGAACGCAGTGTGGCGCCCGCCGGTCCGGCCGCCGGGGTCGATCCACGTCCGGCCGTCGTTACGGCTGATCCACAGCACCGACTCGGGACCCTCGCCGTCGCTCGCCACGTACATGGCCCCCGAGGAATCGCGGAACGCGCTCGTGATCGGCTGCGCCGAGTGCGTCCCGACCGGTGTCTCGAAGACGGGGTACGACACCTCGGTCCAGGTGGCGCCGTTGTCGCCCGAGGATGTCCACTGGAAGGGGAAGCCCGAGTCGAGCTTGTTGGCGCCCCAGAAGAAGCGCAGGCTGTCGCTGTCCAGCCACAGCATCGGGGCATGATCGTCGACGTCCGGGAAATCGATGAAGAAGCTCGGCATGTCCCAGGCGTCGGCCCCGAAGCGGAGCCGGGTCGCCAGGAGAGCCACGTCTGGCGTGACCTCGTCCACCGACGTGTAGTAGATCGCGATCAGGTCACCGTTGGGGGCCACTTCCAACGCCGGGCTGTGCTGATGGCGGAGGATCCCGGGGTGGAAGCCGGCCGTCTGGATTGCATCCAGCTTCTCGATCGGCGTGTTCTCCGGCGGGATCGGCAGCAACCGGCGCTTGCGGAGGTAGGGCCGGTCGGCGGGCGGCCCCACCTCCACCGACTCCGCGGTCTGCTTGACCGCGCGCTGAAAGAAGGGCGTGAGTGGCGCCATCGGTAAGGTCTCCGGGAGCGGCGCCTGGACGACGCGCAACCCGATCGGATGGTTGCCCTGGTTTCCGAGGACGTCGCGGACGAAATCGGCATAGCGGTTGGCTTCGGGCTCCCGGAATTCCGCGGGAGTGTCTTTGGCCGGCTCCGCCCCGCCACGGCCGTCGTCGGCCAGCGCCATCCTCGCTAGCTGCTCGCGGGCCTCCGCGGGGGGGAAGTCGGGAGCCATACCGGCCCGGTTGGCCGATCGTGCGTAGTAGGGGCTCCGGCGATCGAGGCCGCCCCCGCGCACGACCTTCGCCACGCCATCGGAGCGGCCGACCGGGTCGACCTGCTGCTCGTGGGGGTACGCTCCGTGCCAGTCCAGCACCCATTCGGCCACGCCGGAGTGCACGTTCTCGAGGCCCCACGGGTTGGCCGCGCCGGGCTCCGGCGGCGCATCACCCGCCCAGAACAGCGTCGTTGACCCGGCGCGCGCCGCGTACTCCCACTCGGCCTCGGTCGGCAACCGGTAGGGCTTACCCTCCTTCTCGCTCAGCCACTCGGTGAAGGCCCGCGCTTCGTACCAGCTCACTCCCGTGACGTACGGGGCGTGATCGCCGGAGCCTGGGTACCCCGGATCGAACTGCCGGTACTGATCGAGGGTCACCTCCGTCACGCCGATCCAGTATGGCTGACCGATCTCGACCCGGTGCGCCGGGCGCTCATCCCAGTCGCCCGCGGTCAGATAGGTCATCTCTTCCAGCATCCCGCCGGGGATCCGGTTCGTCTCGCCCATCGTGAACGACCCGGGCTCGATCCGGACGAGCTCCATCCCGATCGAGTTGGTGAAGCGCTCGGCGGGCTCCTGCGCCGCGGCCGGGACGCCGGCCAGGGCGAATGCCAGGCCCGCCGCGATCGCCAGCAGCAGGCGATCGCGGCTGCCGGGCCGCTGTCTCCCGCCTACCACGGCGTGAAGCGGGCCCCGAACGTCGTCCACCACGAGTAGAGCTCGCGCTGGATGGGACGGTTGGTCCGCCCCAGATAGTCCCGCCGCGGCTCGTTGTTGAGGTTGATGGCGTTGAGGTAGAGGCCGATCTGCGGGGTCAGGTTGTAGTTCGCCGAGAAGTCCCACTGAAGGTGGTCGTCGATGATCTCGTCCTCCTCGGGCGAGTCTCCCACCTCGTCGATGTACTTGCCGTTGAAGTTCATGCTGATCCGGGCGTCGAGCCCGAACCCCTCGTAGGTGAACGCGAGGTTGCCCGAGTCGCTCGCCTGTCCGGGCAGCGTCGTCCATTCACGGAACAGCAGGTCGGCCTCGGACTCCGTGTGCGTGTAGTTGCCGTAGATGCCGAAGCCGCTCCAGAAGCCAGGCAGGAAGGTGAACTGCTGCTGCCAGTTGAGCTCCACCCCGTACAGCTTGGCGTCCCCGCCGTTGACGGCCTGCACGACATCGAAGCCTTCGAACGGACCCGACGGCTCGGTGAAGTTCCGCTCGTAGATGACGTCCGAGAGGTCCTTGTAGAACACCCCACCCGACAAAACGCCGATGCCCTGGAAGTAATGCTCCGCCAGGAGATCGAGGTTGTAAGCGTAGGTCGGATCGAGATCGGCGTTGCCGCGCTGGATCTCCTCGTTCTCCGGGAAAATCCAGACGTAGGGGATCAGGTCGAAGAAGTTGGCCCGCGCCAGACCCGAGGTGAAGGCGAATCGCACGTTCGTCCGGTCGCTGATGCCATAGCGGGCGTGGAACATGGGGAACAGGTTGTCATAGGACCGTTCGTCCGCCGCCCGCTCCGCGCTCACGAACTCGCCTTCGTCGTCGAACGTGAGGACGGTCCCCGCGTAGTCCGTGGTGGTGAACTCGTGGCGCAGCCCTCCCAGCAGCATGAGTCGGTCGAGCTGCATGGACGTCATCGCGTAGTAGGCGTAGACATCCTCGCTGGCCTCATAGGCGTCACCGATCGAGTCCTCGATCCTCGTCACCTCCTCGAAGCTCGACCGGTTGTCATCCAGGAAGGCGCGGATCTTGTCGTTGTCCACCGTCGGACCGAGGACGTACGCGCCATCCAGGAAATCCTCGTCCACGATGTCGGTCGCGAACATGGCCATCGTGATGTCCTGGTCGCCATCCCATGCAAACGTCGAGCGCTGGTCGTTGCGGTCCTTGTTCTTGAAGCGGGCCTTGCCGCCGAACTTCAGGCTGGCCGAGTTGTCCCCGATGCTGTACGGGTACTCGAGGTTGAGGGCACCGATCGTCTCCTTGTCGGAGGTGAACTCCTCACGGTAGTCGATCTCCGCGAGATCGTAGTTGGCGGGGTCGAGCAGGGCAGCCTCGTCGATGTTCGTGAAGTCGACCTGCGGGGTGTCGGGATTGGAGAGATCGAGCGTAAGGTCCACATCCTGATTGAACTCGAACTCCGGGATGATCTGGCCGTCGTCCTTGTTCTGTTCGCCATACGTATAGGCGAGCGTATAGTCGACCAGCCAGTCCTCCAGGTGGTGGTCGCCGCCGGCGGCGATGTTGGAGATCACCTGGGTCTCGACCCGGTCCTGGGAGTTGCGGATCGTCTGAGCTTCCCGGACGACCGTGGCGCTTTCGTACTCGCCCCGATCGACTCGTATCCGGTTCTCCTGCCGGCTCTGGAAGTCGTCCCGCTTGTTGAACATCCCGCGCACGTAGAAAACGTTCGAGCTACTGGGCCTGAACTCGAGGTCCGCGCTGAGGCCGTAGCGGTCCCGTTCGTTCAGGAAGTGGCGCAGCTGCATCTCGGTCAACGCGAACGGGATCTCGACCTCGTCGACCGTCTCGACATCGTCCCACTGGAACTCGCTGTTGTGGCTGATGCGGTTCAGGCGCTGGTAGTTGGCGTTGATCGTCAGCCCCACCGTTCGATCGGCGAACAGGTTGCTGAACGTGGCCGTCGTCTGGTACTGCGGCTTGTCTCCCAGCTCGCCGTAGCCGGCCCCGCCCGTCAGCTGGAAGTAGCGCGCGCCACCGGCGACGTCGAACGGGCTGCGGGTCACGAGATCGACCGTGCCGCCGATCGCGTCGGCGTCCATGTCCGGGGTCAGCGCCTTGGTGACCTCGAGCGAGGCGAGCTGGTTCGCCGAGATCACGTCCAGCGCCACGAACCGCTCCTCGTCCTCGGGCGTGGCCAGCTTCTCGCCGTTCACCGTGACCGAGGTGAGCCGCGGCTCCGTTCCGCGCAGGAAGATGAACTTTCCCTCCCCGAGAGAGCGCTGGATGTTGACGCCGGGCACGCGCTGGAGGACCTCGGCCGTGTTGTGATCGGGGAAGAGCTGGATCTGCTCCTGATCCACGATGTTGACGATGGTGGGCGACGTGCGCTGCAGCATGAGGGCCTTCGCCTGGCCTTGCCGGAGCTGGACCGTGATCCCCTCCGCCTGGACGAAGCTCGGCTCGATCGACGCGTTCTGCTCCTCGATCTCGTCCTCGGAGACCGAGATCTCCGCCTGAAACGCGTCGTAGCCCAGGTAGCTCACCACGAGCGTGTAGTCCCCCTCCGGCACGCCGTCGATACGGTAGCGGCCGTTCCGGTCGGTCACCGCCCCCAGCGAGGTACCCTCGAGCATGACCTGCGCGCCGGGGAGAAAGTCTCCGTCGCGCTCGGAGGTGACCTGACCCCTCACCTGACCGGTCTGCGCGTGGAGCTCCGCCGGTGCAAGAGAGATCAGGACGGCGGTGACGACCGCGGCCAGGGCCGCGCCGCACCTCGGGACCCATACGCACATGCTCATGAATCTCCTCCGTCTCCGGACTCGGGTGTGGGTCTCGAGCCGCAGGACCGACGCACCACCAGCGTCGTCTTCAGCACGAGCTTCGCGCAGGGCCGGTCCGGCTCGGCGATGCGCTGAAAGAGCATGTCGGCCGCCCGGAGACCGATCTCGTGTCCCGGCTGGCTGACAGCTGTGAGGGGCGGGTTGAGGGAGATGGACCAGTACATGTCGTCGAATCCGACGATGGCGACTTCCTCGGGGATGCGGAGCCCGCGCCCGTGGATCGTCTCGAGGGCGCCCAGAGTGATCAGGTTGTTGCCGGTGAACAGAGCGGTGGGGGGGTCGGGCAGGTCGAGAAGCTCGCGCGTGAGTCGTCGCCCGCTCTCATGCTTCGAATCGCCGAAGAGGACGAGCTTTTCGTCCTTGTCGATCCCGCGCGACGCCAGCGCGTCCTCGTACCCCTGGAGCCGCTCCATCGTGCTCGGGATCTGCGGCAGGCCCGCGATGTAGGCGATCCGGCGATGGCCGAGCCGCGCGAGGTGCTCCACCGCCTCACGCGCTCCGTGCCGGTTGTCGACCACAATCACGTCCACGTCGATCCCGCTCAGCCCGCGGTCGACACAGACGATCGGCAGCCCGCTCCGGGCCAGGTCGACCACCTTCCGGTCGCGCTGGTGAGCCGGTGCGACGATCAGCCCGTCCACCGACTCCGACCGCATGATGTCGAGGTAGAGCCGCTCCTTCGCCTCCTCCTGGGCGAAGTTGCACATGAGGACCGCGTAATGGTTGGCGTAGGCGCGATCCTCGATGCCGCGCACGACCTCGACGTAGAAGGGGTTCTGGATGTCCGGGACGAGCACCCCGATGAGCTTGCTGGAGCGGTCCTGGGTCCTGAGGCGGCGGGCGACCCGGTTGGGCTGGTAGCGGAGCACCCGGATGGCCTTCTCGACCCGGACCCGGGTATCGGCGCTGACGTTGGCGGAGTTGTTCAGGACGCGGGAGACGGTGGCTGGCGAGACGCCCGCCTCACGCGCCACCTGCTTCAGGCTGGACATGGGGGTTTCAGGATCCCTTCTCCCTCAGAATGAAATCGATTTCATGGAGATTTCGCTACAGATCTAGATGATTTGCTGGCCTCTCCGCGAGTTTTTGATAACGATTCCACGCCTTCCTCAGTTATACGGGATCACGGTCCCGCAGTCAAGCCTTGTGAAATGGCTACGTAGGGAGCGGCCGGCCGTTGACGCTCCGGGCTGGTGCTCCGGGCTAGCGCTCGATGGCTAGCGCTCCAGCGCCTCCCGGTCCCACCCGCCCCGCTCGGCGGTGGCCTCATAGGTCGTTCGCAGGAAGGCGAGGAGCGCGGCGTCCGGATCGTCGGCGGTCCGGACAGCCTCGTAGGGGAGCACGAACTCGCGCAGCGTGTCGTGGTAGTACGCGGCCTCGGGCTCGACCGGCCAGTCGCGGAAGCCGTCCGCCTCGGGATACGCGTACGCGTAGAAGGCGGGCTCGCCCAGGCCCGCCCCCGGCCACCAGCCCCCGCTCCAGCACTCGTGCGAGTAGGCTTCGTGGGTGATCGAGTCGGGGACGCCCGGAGCGCCCGGGTGCGGCGGGGCCTTCCGGCCCGAGAAGCGCGTCGAGGCGAGGTCGAAGCTGCCCCAGAAGAAGTGGACCGGGCTCGCCTTCCCCAGGAAGTCGTCGCGGAACGCCTTGGCCACCCGGTCGCCCTGGGCCAGGGCGCGCCAGAAGCGGTTCGCCCACGCCGGGTCGTAAGCGCCGTGGACGCGGTCCTCCACGAAGGGGATCGGCTCGGGCACCTCGACCGGCACCGGCCAGATCTCGACCTCGATCCCCAGATCCGCGAGCGCTGCCAATGTCTGCTGATGGAAATCGGCGACCGTCATCGGCCGCAGGGCGAGCTCGCGGCCCGTACCATCGCTGGTCGCGATCTCGAGCCGATGGTCGATGAAGTCGAAGTCGATCTGGAACGTGCGGTCGTCGTCGGGGATCGGGCTGGTCGTGAGCCCGCGGCTGGTCAGGTAGAACGGCACGTGCCACCAGTGGTTGACGGGCGGCGTTCTGGCCAGGCGGACCTTCCCCACGACCTGGCTCCACATGTGGAGCGTGGCACAGGTGTCCTGCCACTCGTCCAGCGGCAGGGCGGGCCAGGCGTCTTCGTGTCGGCGGGTCACCGCGCAATGGTAGCGCGGAGGTCGGGCCCCGTCGACAGGGGCGGGCGGCAATCCCGCGCCTCTAGAACCCGAACTCCAGTCCCGCCGAGATCTCGATGTTCTGGAGCGCGTCGTCCTCGAGGCAGGCGCCGAAGTCGATGTCGCCGACGTCGTCCGGCGCGTCGCACAGGTCCACGTGGTCCTTGACGTCGGCCCGCAGCCGTGCGAGGCCGATCGGGAAGGTGAACCCGGCGCCATAGTTGACCAGCAGGTTGGTGTCGCTGTCGCGTCTGTCGGGGGCGTAGCGGATGCCGCCCAGCCCGCCCGACAGGAAGAGGTCGACCGGCAGCGGAAGGTGATAGTTCAGCCCGCCGTAGAAGAGGTCGATGTCGGCCTCTTCGCTTTCGAGGACTTCGTCGATCTCGAACTCACCGTCCACGGACGCCCGCCCGTAGGAGAGGTCCAGCGAGAGGCCCTCGTGGCCGCCGAGGGCGAGCCTGAGGCCGTAGATCGCGCCGGAGTCCAGATCCACCTGGTCGAAGGCGTCCTCGAACGAGCTCTCGTCGAACGCGTAGTAGCCGAGATAGGGGTTGATCGCGATCCCGATCCGCTGGGCGCGGGCCGGCTCGGGCGTGGACACGCCGACCGCCGCGGCGAGGGCGGTGAAGAGAAGAGCAACACGCTTCATTAGGCCTCCTGTGGGTCCGGGGCCGCGGCCCAGACTCGTCGAAGTCCCCTCATAGCCCGCCGGGCCGGAAAGCGTTCCCGGAGCGGGGCACCGACTCCGCTTGCGGTCGGCGCCCGGTCCTCCCTATCCTGCCCCATGCGAGTGGCGCCGATCCTGAACGTGGCGGCCAAGCTGCTCCTGGTCGCACTCCTTCTGTTTGCGGTCGCTAACCCGGACATGCCCCGCTTCGCAGGGAAGGCGATGGGGATTCGCTCCGTTCTCTATCCGCTCGCCACGCTCCTGATCCCGCTGGTGTGGATCCTCAAGGGCCGGCCGCGTCCCTATCCCCACGCGGCCGACACGCTGCTCGCCGGGCCCTTCCTGGTCGACGTGGGCGGAAACGTGGCCAACCTCTACGACACCGTCGTCTGGTTCGACGACGCCGCGCACGCGCTGACATGGATGCTGCTCGTCTTCGCCGTCGGCGCGCTCCTGCTGCGACTCCGTCTGGCGCCCTGGATCACCGCCGCCCTCTGCATCGGGTTCGGATCGGTGACCCACGTCCTGTGGGAGATCCTGGAATACCTGATCATGATCAGCGGCCGGACTGGCCTCCACCTGACCTACGGCGACACGGTCGGGGACCTGGCGGCGTCGCTGTCGGGGAGCGTCCTGGCGGGCCTCGTGACGGGATGGATCGCGGCTAAGCTTTCTTCCGGCTCGCCTCGCACACCTCGATGAAACGCTTCGGGGGCATGCCGGCGATGATCTCGCCGATTGCGTCCAGCGGGAGATCCTCCGGCTTCTCGAAGCGTACGCACGAGCGCCCTATGTCGAGCTTCATGCCGGCCTTCCGGAACGCCCCCCTCAAGCCTCACTCGAAGAAGTGGACGCGGGCGTCTGTGGTCACGCGCAGGACCGCGTCCTGGCGGAAGCGCCGGCGGTACTCCTCGGCAATCGCGGCGATGGCGGAGTCGGCCCCTGCGCTCGCCGGGTGGACGATCTCGATCACCATGACCGGCTCTTCGACGAGAACACCGCTCGGGTCGGTCCACTGACCCTCCGCATGCCAGGCGGTGAGGCCATCGGGGAATCTCGGCGTGACGACCTCCTCCAGAAAGTCCCTCCACTCGTCCTCGGAGACGGATCCGCCATCGGCTATCGCGCGGCCGAAGAACAGTCGATCGGCGACCATCGTCTGGATCGCCGGCTCCACCGATGGGGGCGCCCCGCCCAGGGTTCCCGTGCAGGCCGGGAGGGCAAGGAGCCAGACGTAGAGGACTGTCCGCCCGGGACGGCCCACGCTCATCGGATCACGAACTGCTCCGCGTCCTCCGGAGCCGCTCCCCCGGGCTCTGCCTCCTGCTGGCGGCGCCACATCTCGGCGTAGACGCCATCGCGCGCGAGGAGATCCCCGTGGCGACCGCGCTCGACGATCCGGCCCGCTTCCAGGACAACGATCTCGTTCGCGTCGACGACGGTCGAGAGCCGGTGCGCGATGACCAGGGTCGTCCGGCCGCGCGCCACCTCGTCCAGGCTCGCCTGGATTTCCTTCTCGGTCCGCGTGTCGAGGGCCGAGGTCGCCTCGTCCAGCATGAGGATCGGCGGATCCTTGAGGAGCGTGCGAGCTATCGCGACCCGCTGCTTCTCGCCCCCAGAGAGCTTCAATCCGCGCTCGCCGACCCGCGTCTGGTAGCCTTCCGGAAGCCCGGCGATGAAGTCGTGGAGCCGGGCCAGACGCGCCGCCCGCTCCACCTCGGCGGGGGTCGCCTCGGGCCGCCCGTAGGCGATGTTGTAGTAGATCGTGTCGTTGAAGAGCACCGTGTCCTGCGGCACGATCCCGATCGCCGCCCTAAGGGTGGCCTGTGTGACGCGCCGGATATCCTGGCCGTCGATCTCGATCGAGCCTGCGTCGAGATCGTAGTACCGGAAGAGGAGCCGTGAGATCGTCGACTTTCCGGCGCCGCTCGGGCCCACGATCGCCACCCGTTTCCCCGACGGGACCCTGAACGTCACCCCTTCCAGGATCCTGCGGTCCGGACCGTAACCGAACGCGACGTCCTCGAACACTACCTCGCCACGCGTCACGTCGAGCGGCCGCGCATCCGAGGCGTCCTCCACCTCGACGTCCTCGTGGAGGAGCGCGAACATGCTCTCCATGTCGATCAGCGACTGCCGGATCTGGCGATAGACGAAGCCGAGGAAGTTGAGCGGCTGATAGAGCTGGATCAGGTACGTGTTCACGAGCACGAAGTCGCCGACCGTGAGCCTCCCTGCGGCGGCCCCGCGGGCCGCCATCAGCATGACGAGGGTGAGGCCGGCGGCGATGACCAGCCCCTGCCCGATGTTGAGGACCGACAGCGTCGTCTTGGTCTTGACGGCGGCCCGCTCGTAGCTCTGCAGGGCACGGTCGAAGCGGGCCGCCTCGTAGGCCTCGTTGCCGAAGTACTTGACGGTCTCGTAGTTCAGTAACGCGTCGACCACCCGGGCGCTCGCCTCGGTGTCCGTCTCGTTCATCACCCGGACGAACTTCGTGCGCCACTCGGTGACCGCGATCGTGAAGGCGATGTAGATGGCGATCGTGACGAACGTCACGGCGGCGAAGCTCGCCGAGTAGAATCTCCACAGGATGCCGCAAACGAGCGCGATCTCGACCAGCGTCGGGAGAATGTTGAAGAGCATGAACGAGAGCAGGAACTCGATCCCGCCGGTCCCCCTCTCGATCGCCCGCGCGACCCCACCGGTGCGCCGATCGAGGTGGAAGCGGAGCGAGAGGCGGTGGAGGTGCCCGAACGTCTCGAGCGCCACCCGGCGGATCGCGCGCTGGCCCACCTTGGCGAAGAGCGCGTCCCTGAGCTCGGCGAAGGCAGCGGAGGCGACCCGCACGATCCCGTAGCCGACGATGAGCGCCACCGGCACGACGACCGCGATCCCCGCTGTTTCGGGGGCGAGGATGTCCACCGCGCGCTTGTAGAGGATGGGGACGTAGACGGTGGCGACCTTGGCGGCCAGGAGGCACGCCAGGGCCAGGACGACCCGCGTCCGGAGCTCGGGCTCGCCCTTCGGCCAGAGGTACGGCAGGAGCTGGCGGATCGTCCGGAGGTCGCCGTGCTTTCGCGTCATTGGGGCGGGAATGTACACCCGGGGCAGGCAGCAACTACGCTCGGGCGGTGGCGGCTTCCCATTCCGTCTCGAGTCGCAATTGCTGCACCCATCGACGGATGTACGGATCCCGGGAGGAGCCTTACGAGGGCACGGATCTGGTCGCTGGTCGGCGCGACGACAAAGTCGATGTCCTGTGTCGCTCGTGGGGCACCGTGATAGGAGCTTGCAAACGAGCCGGTGAGCATGTATGGAATGTTTGCCCGTTCGAGAACGCCGATCGCCCGACGAAACACGTCCTGGTGATCAACGAAGGGGCGGGGGCAAGGAGCCGGACGGGAACGAGTAGCGTAGAAGCTCCCGCTTCAACTCGAACTCCGACCAATCCGGATGCCGGTTGCGCAGGCGTGTCAAGGAAAGCTCTCTTGCGGCCAGGCTCATCTCCAGCGCCCTTCGAAGCCGTTCAGCGCCGGTGAGCTTACGGTGGATACTCGTCTGGACCGCTTCTGCTTCCGGGCTCGTGTCTCTCACGACTTCAGGCTTCCCGGCGTGGTGTCCCCTCGGGTTCGAGCAGATCCGTCTTCATCGCCGTTTGAAGCTAGGCCGGCAACAAGAGACGGACCACGCGGCCAGGCATGGATGGGGGAAGACGAGCGGCAGGGCGAAAAGGTTCGACTCGTGCCGGTCAGAGCGGTCACCCAGCGGCCACCCCCCCCGCTATTATTCGAGCACCGGGCCAATTCTACCTTGCCCGCTCGTTGAGCTCGCTGCAATCTTCCCATCGCTCATGATAAAGCCGTTCGCCGTCATTCTTCTCACCGTCGGCATCTCGCTCTATGGTGTGATCCCCGGGATCGGCCAGGAACGGCTCGCGCGCGAGCTGGCGCGTGACTCGCTCGAGGTGGATGGCCTGACCCGGACGTTCTCGATCTATGTACCGCCGATGCCGCCTCCCTCGCCGCCGCTGCTGCTGGTCCTCCATGGCGGAGGTGGCGATGGGGATCGCATCCGGCAGCTGACCGGTGGCCTGATCGAAGAGGAAGCCGACCGATACGGGTTCATCGTCGTCTATCCGGACGGTTTCGACCGGGGGTGGAACGGCTGCCGCCGGTCGGCGCCCTATCGGGCGAACGTCGAGAACGTCGACGACCTGCGGTTCTTCCGGGCTCTCGTGAACCGGCTCGTCGAGTCCCATATCGTCGACGCGTCGCGCGTCTGGGTCTTCGGCTTCTCCAATGGCGGGCACCTGGCGCTCCGGCTCGCGCTCGAGGCCCCAGACGATTTCGCGGCCATCGCGGCCATCGGCGCGAGCCTCCCGATCGACGGGGAGCTCGATTGCGTGCCCACCGGCCGTCCCGCCTCGGTCATGATCGTCAACGGGACCGCGGACCCCATCAGCCCATTCGACGGCGGCGAGGTCCGGACGGAGACCGCGGGCCGGATGGGAGTCGTCCGCTCCACCATGGAATCCGCCCTCTACTTCGCGGGGCTGTCCGGAGCGCCCGAGATCCCCGACATCACCATAGCATCGTCGTCGGAGGGATCGCGCGTCGAGATCGCCCGCTGGAGCGGAAGCGAGGGCCGCGAGGTGGTCCTCGCCGTCATCCACGGCGGCGGCCACTCCATCCCCGGGTCACCGGCCCCCTTCCCCGAAGAGGTCGGCGCTGTCGACCGGGGCTTCGACTCCATCGCCCTCGCGATCGAGTTCTTCCGCCGGGTGAGCGATTGAGCGGACTCGCGGCGTGGTCGGCACCTCGTATATTGCCATGGTCGTGACCGCCCTGGTCGAAAGCTTCTCCCAGCCCTGGCCCTGGTATCTGGCTGGACCGACGCTCGGGCTCCTTGTCGCGTTGCTTCTCCTTCTGACCGGCAAGGGCTTCGGCGTCTCGTCCAGCTTCCGGCACATCTGCGCGGCGGCCTTTCCCGGCCGCGCCGAGTACTTCCGCTACGACTGGAAGCGGATCGGCACGTGGAATCTGGTCTTCGTGCTCGGGATGCTGGTCGGCGGGTTCATCGCGGGTTGGCTCTTCGCGAACCCCGAGCCGGTCGCGATCTCCGCCGCCACGCGCGCGGATCTCGCTGCGCTGGGCATCCGTGACTTCGATGGCCTCGTCCCCGACGACCTGATCAGCTGGGGGGCGCTGGCGACCCTGCCCGGCTTCGTGGTGATCGTCCTGGGCGGCTTCCTGGTCGGCTTCGGCGCGCGCTGGGCGGGCGGCTGTACATCGGGCCACGCGATCACCGGGCTCGCCGGGCTCCAGAAGGCCTCGCTCGTCGCCGTGATGGGCTTCTTCGCGGGCGGGCTGATCGTGACGTATCTCGTCTACCCGGTGCTGCTGGGATGAGCGACCGGACCGCACGCCGTTCGATTCCCGACGCCGCCGGTGAGACGCGCGGACCCACCGCCCCCGTAGGGACGACGCCCCGGCCCGCGCCGCTCCTCGTCTACATCGTCTTCGGCGCCCTGTTCGGAATCGTGCTCGTCAAGAGCGAGGCCGTCTCCTGGTTCCGGATCCAGGAGATGTTCCGCTTCCAGAGCTTCCAGATGTACGGGATCATAGGGAGCGCGGTCGTCACGGCGGCGGCGTTGATCGCGCTCTTCAGGCGCTTCAGCATCACGACCGCCGACGGCCAGCCGATGCGGATCGAGCCCCGCACCTGGCGGCCGTACGCGAACGGACTGGGCGGGCTTACCTTCGGGCTCGGCTGGGGACTCCTCGGCGCCTGCCCGGGCCCGTTTTACGCCCTTCTCGGGAGCGGCATATCGGTGATGATCGTGGCGCTCGCAAGCGCACTCGGAGGTGCCTGGATCTACGGCCAACTCATGCCGCGGCTGCCCCACTGATGGGAGCCCTGTGAGCTCCATGGAGCGAAGGCTCTCGGCGATCCTGGCCGCCGATGTGGTCGGATACAGCCGCCTCATGGGACGGGACGAGGAGGGGACGCTCTCCTCCCTCAAGGAGGTCCGGGCGAACATCGTCGATCCCGAGATCTCGAAGCACAATGGACGCATCGTGAAGACGACCGGCGACGGGCTCCTGGTCGAGTTCCCCAGCGTGGTGGACGCCCTGAAGTGCGCCGCCTGCGTCCAGAAGACGATGGCCGATCGGACCGCGGACACTCCTGAGGACCAACGGCTCCAGTTCCGTATCGGGATCAACCTGGGCGATGTCATCATCGACGGGGACGACATCTTCGGCGACGGCGTCAACGTGGCGGCGCGTCTGGAGAACCTGGCGGATCCCTGCGGCATCTGCATCTCGAAGGGGGCCTGGGATCTGGCTCGCGGGAGGATCCAGATCCCGTTCGAGGACCGGGGCGACGTCACGGTCAAGAACATCGCCCAGCCGATCCGGGTCTACGGGATCCGCTTCGACTCCTCGCGGAAGCCGGCCCCCCAGGCCGCGGATGCGCAAATGTCAAAACGCTCGATCGCGGTCCTGCCCTTCGCGAACTGGAGCTCGGACCCCGAGAACGAGTTCTTCAGCGACGGCATCTCCGAAGAGCTGATCAACCTTCTCACGAAGCTTCCCGAGCTTCAGGTCTCTTCCCGGACGTCTTCCTTCGGCTTCAAGAACAAGGATGCCAACGTCCGCACGATCGCAAGAGAGCTGGGGGTCACGAACATTCTCGAGGGCAGCGTACGGCGGGCGGGCAAGCGGATCCGAATCACCGCCCAGCTCATCGACGCGGACTCGGACTTCCACCTTTGGTCGGAGACGTTCGACCGCGAGCTCGAGGACATCTTCGCCGTGCAGGACGAGATCGCCCGCAGCATCGTCGATGCGCTGGAGGTCACGCTCAGTCCGAGGGAGGAGCGGATCATCGAGAAGACACCGACCGCCGACATCAAGGCGTACGACTGCTATCTCCGAGGCCGCCTCTATTTCCATGATATGCGCGGCAACCTGAAGCCGGCCCTTGAGATGTTCTCGCAGGCGATCAAGATCGACCCCGAGTACGCGCTCGCCCATGCGGGTCTGGCCGACGTGTCGATTTTCCTCTACATGTGGTACGAGAAGGACGAAGAGCACCTCGCGCGCGCCGATTCCGCCAGCCGGCGGGCGCTCGAGCTGGATCCGGAGCTGGCCGAAGGCCATGCGGCGCGGGGGCATCTCCTCTCGTGGAAGAAGCGCTACGACGAGGCGGAGCGGGAGTTCGAGACTGCGATGAGCCTCGACCCAACCTTGTTCGAGGCGCCTTTCTTCTACGCCCGCGCGGCCATGATGCATGGCAGCTACGAGAAGGCCGCCCAGATGTACGAGCGCGCGGCCGCGGTTCGGCCGGACGATTATCAGGCGCCGCTTCTCGTCACGATGGTGTATCGCACCCTTGGCCGGGAGGCCGAGATGGAGGGGGCTAGCCAGCGGGGCCTGGCGCTGGTTGATCGTCACCTCAAGCTGAATCCCGAGGACCATCGAGCCTTCGTTCTGGGAGCCACCGGCTGCGTGGTGGTGGGGGATACCGAACGCGCGCTGGAGTGGGCCAACCGCGCCTTCGAGCTCGCCCCGGAGAATCGCACCGTCCTCTACAACCTGGCCTGCACGTACTCGATCGCCGGTGAGCCCGAAAAGGCGCTCGACTGCCTGGAGCGTTCCGCGAGCGTCGGCCCGCTCTCAAGGGAGTATCTGGAGCATGACAGCGACCTGAATCCGATCCGGGGGGAACCGCGCTTTCAGGCGCTCATGGCGAAGCTCTAAAGGACAATCACGGCGACGCTGACCGCGTCAGGATTGGTACTATGCCCTTTGCCGCCTACCCCGCTCCCTTCGTCTTCGACAAGAAGAACGGCACCAAAAAGATCCAGCAGTGCATCTGGGGCGATACGATCGAAGCCCTGGGCCCGGAAGAGGACGGCTGGGTGCCGGTGAACGCGCGGCTGGACCAGGGCTGGATGCGGGCCGCCGACCTCCAGGAGGACTGCATCCTCGAGGTGGTCTTCGTCGACATCGGGCAGGGGGACGGCTGCTTCATCGTCACTCCCCGCAACAAGCTGATCCTCGTCGACGCAGGCCTCGGGAACAACATGGTGCGCTTTCTCCGTTGGCGCTTCGACCTGCGGTCGAACCCCGACAAGGTGGTCCGCTTCGAAAGCGGGGTCATCACACACCCCGACGAGGACCACTACGGAGGCTTCGATCCGATCCTCAAGCGGAACTTCGAGTTCGGCGCCCTCTACCACAACGGCGTGGTCGAGCGGAAGGGTCCCGATCGCCTGGGGCCGAAGGTGGGCCCGACCGGAGAGAAGCGTCTCACCGACATCATCGTCGACGAGGCCGCGCTCGCCACGATCATCGACGACCCGGCCAAGGTCGGGGAGATGAAGTATCCCAACCTGCTCAAGCTGGCCCGCGACGAGGCGGAGATCCCGAAGATCCGGATGCTGAGCGCCCGCGACGAGCACCTTCCTGGCTACGGACCGAGCGCCCAGATGACGATCGAGGTGCTGGGCCCCGTGCCGGAGGAGCAGGCGGACGGCTCGCTCCGGCTCCGCTGGAAGTCGAGCGACGGGATCACCAAGAACGGCAACTCGGTCATCCTCATGTTCCGCTACGGCAAGCTGAGGATGCTTATCGGCGGGGATCTCAACCGCCCGTTCGAGGAGCTCCTGCTCGAGCACTACACAGGACTCGATTCGCGCCCCACGAGCGAGGAGGACCGTCTCGCGCTGGCGATCGAGTCGCGCAAGCGCTTCCGGGCCGACGTCGCCAAGGCCTGCCATCACGGGAGCGCCGACTTCACCAGCCGCTTTCTCGAAGGGATCGATGCGATCGCGACCGTCGTCTCGAGCGGCGACGAGGAGTCGCACTGCCACCCGCGCCCGGACGCCCTGGGGGCCCTGGGCCGTCGCGGACGCGGCGAGCGGCCGCTCATCTTCAGCACCGAGCTCGCGCGCTCGAGCCGGGAGACGATCGAGACGCCGCAGGCGATCAAGGACAAGGTCTCCGAGCTACTCGAGCTGCGCGACCAGGCCACCGACGAGGCCATGAAGAAGACGCTTCGTGAGAAGATCCAGGCCGCGCTCTCGCGGGTGGAACGGAGCGTGGCTGTCTACGGGGCGATCAACCTCAGGACCGACGGCGATAAGGCACTGATCGCGCAGAAGCTCGAGCGGCCGCGGCCCAACGGCGAGAAGTGGGACTACCACCTGTTGGAGGCCGACGAGAGCGGGGAGCTCAGGTACGTGGGAGAGGAGTGATCGCCGTCGGCTGGTCGCCTATGGCCGGGCGAGACACTGATCCAATGACCGAAGCCCAATACGAGAAAAGCCCCCACCGGGATTGCCGGCAGGGGCTTCCTCTATCGATCGCTCGAGGCGACCGCGTCGGTCCGTCGCCTTAGACGGTGACGGGCCGCGTAACGTTCGCGGCCTGCGGGCCCTTCGGGCCCTCGGTGATCTCGAACTCGACCTTGTCGTTCTCGGCGAGAGACTTGAAGCCATCCCCACCGATGGCCGAGAAGTGGACGAAGACGTCCGGTCCGCTCTCCTGCTGGATGAACCCGAACCCCTTCGCGTCGTTGAACCACTTCACGGTGCCGGTATGTCTGGTCATGCGTCTTTCCTTTGTCGTATTGCGTTTCACCCGGCTTCCGCCGGTGTCTCTCAGGCCTCGGGTATCGCGCACAAAAAAGCGCCGCTCTCTTCGGTCTTCCGTCGAGAGTCCGGCGCGTCGTTTCGAACGGTCGTTCCCTTGGACGAACTGCTCTTCCTGAAAGCCCTTAGAAAATAGACGGTTTCACTCGCGAAGTCCAGTGCCGCGTAGATCCACAAAGTAAGAGATCCACAAGTAAGAGTAGATGCACCGGATAAGAGAAGCCCCCGCCGGACGAGCCGACGGGGGCTTTCTCTATCGCGTGGTCGCTCGAGGCGACCGCTCGGTCAGGGCCTTAGGCGGCCCGGGTGACGTTCGCGGCCTGAGGGCCCTTCGGGCCCTCCGTGATCTCGAACTCGACCTTGTCGTTCTCAGCGAGGGACTTGAAGCCCTCCTGGGCGATGGCGGAGAAGTGGACGAAAACGTCCGGGCCGTTCTCCTGCTGGATGAACCCGAAACCCTTGGCGTCGTTGAACCACTTCACGGTACCGGTGTGTCTGTCGGCCATGCGTCTTTCCTTTGTTGTGTTCGTTTCCCCGGCTTCCTGCCGGGCTCTTTCAGGCCTCGGGCTTCGCGTACAAAAAACGCGCCTCTCTCTTCGGTCTTCCGTCGAGAGTCCGGCGCGTCGATTTCGAACGGTCGTTCCCTTGGACGTACTGGTTCTTCCTGAAAGCAGGAGGATTATAGCCGATTGGGGGCAGCCCGTCAAGCTCTTTTCACTTCCGTAACCGTCCCGAGCCACCCGCGCCCCCGGGCTGGCGGCCGGCTTGACTGGCCCAGTCGCTCGGCGAGCCCGGGGCGTAGGCCTTCAAATCAGGTCGCGGACGGCGCGAAGGCCGGCCTCGACCTCCTCGGGCGTATTCCGAATCGAGGGCGAGAAGCGGAGGTGCTCGATCGCGTAGGGGGTGACGGTGGCGACGATGTCGCGGGAGCGAAGCGCGTTGACGGCCGCCCACGCCGCCATCCCCTCGACGTCGCAGCAGACGATGCCCGAGGACAGATCCTCTTCGATCGGCGTGATGAGCTCGACGCCGTCGATGGATCGGAGCCCCTCCTTGAGCTGGCGGGCCAGCTCGTGCGTCCGCTCCCGGACCCGCTCTTTCCCGATCGCCTGCTGAAACTCGAACGCCGGCGCCATTGCCCAGCGGTGCTCGAAGGGCTTGAAGCCGCCCGGCGTCATCCGCGGGCCGTCCGGACGGCCTTCCGGCTCGGTCCCCTGGAACCAGGCCGTCCACGAGGCGTCGTCCCGAAAGCTTGGAATGGAGGGTCGGACACGCGCCCAGCGATCGCCCCGACCCCACAGGATCCCGGTGCCGCGGGGGCCGAAGATCCATTTGTGGGTCCCGGCCGCCAGGAAATCGATGCCGAGTTCGTCTACGGTCACGTCCTCGATCCCAAAGCCATGGACCCCGTCCACGCAGACGAGGACGCGGTCCTCCTCGTCCCGGTCGCCGCTGACCTCGTCGACCGCCTCCGCGATCTCGGATACCGGGATCCTGAGCCCGGTCCCCGAATGGACCCAGGTCAGGGCGACGGCACGCGTGCGGGGCCCGATCGCGTCCCGGATCCGATCGACGATCCCGTCCGCCGAGACGTCCCCGATCTCGTCGTAGAGCCGGATCTTCCGGACCGTGGTGCCCGTCCGCTCGCTCGCCTGGCGCAGCGACTCGTGCGTCACGTAGTAGTCGTGCTCGGTCGTCAGGAGCTCATCGCCCGGTCGCAGCCGGAGTCCGTTGTAGAGGATCCCCAGGCCCATCGTCGTCGAGTCGGTGAGCGCGATGTCGTTGGCGTCCGCGCCGAGGTAGTCGGCCGCGGCCCTGGCCGATGCGCGGGTCAGGCGGTCGTCGTTCTGCTCGTAGTATACGGTGGGATCGCTGTCCAGCGCCTGGCGGTACTTGTCGATCGCGCTGCGGACGGGCCAGGGATGGCTCGCCAGCAGCATGGCCGAGAGATCGATCGGCCGCTCGGCGATGACGAACTGCTCGCGGACCGAGGACCAGTCCTCAGGGTCGAAGGGCGATGGTTCGCCGGGCAGGGAGTCGCCTGAAGCGCTCCGGGACCTCTCGGAGCGCGCGACCTTAGCCCCGCCCAGCGCCCCGCAGGCCGCGGTCAGCCCGGCGGCCAGCGTGCCGGTGGAGACAAGGAATCTGCGGCGGTCCATGACCATGACTACAAGGTAGGTTAGAGTTCAGCGGTCGCCGTCATATGACTGACGCCTTGGCTGGCAACCGCCATTCACCTGGCGCTTGCTGGATACCCGAGAGGCTGGACGCCGTGCCCCAGAGCGAGATCCGCTTCTATTCCATGATGGCCGCCTCCCTCGTCGTGGTCGGCGCGGCCCTGGTATGGACGCTCCGCCGCCGCGAAGGTGGCCGGTCGTGGAGACGGGTCGGGCTCGTCGTCGCGGTGATCGTGATCGGCGGGATGTTCTGGGGGCGGATCGGCGCCAGCTGGGGACTCCCTTGGACGCTCTATCTCCTGCCGCCCATGGCGGCAACGTTCCTCGTTCCCCCGCTCGCCTTCCGGATGGGCGCGCGCGAGACGACGACCTGGATCCTCCTCGCGGCCCTGTCGGGCCCGGTCGTCCACGTCCTCTTCTCATTTTTCCTGGGGTGGAAGGAGTTCATGCCGATCTGGGACGTGCCGGCGCTGCGGGAGCTGTGAAAGTTCAAGCGGCTGCACGCAGCCGCTCAGGCGTTGCGGGCCGCGATCGCGTCGAGTTCCTGCGCCTCCTCCTCCCCTGCGAAGTAGAGGTCCCAGCGTTGCTGGAGGTTCATCCAGAAGCCGGCCGTCGTACCGAAGTATCGGGAGAGCCGCAGGGACGTGCTTGCGGTGACCCCGCGTCGCCCGTTCACGATCTCGTTGACGCGCTGATAGGGGACGCCGATCGCGTCGGCCAGCTCGCGCTGGGTCATCCCCATCGGTTCGAGAAACTCCCTCAGCAGCATCTCTCCCGGATGAGTCGGCGCGCGGTGGGTCGGAATACGGATCACAAGCTCCCTCCTAATGATAATCCACGATCTCGACGTCGCTCGGTCCGGAGTCGGTCCATTCGAAGCAAATCCGGTACTGGTCGTTAATGCGGATGCTGTGAAGACCATGGCGATCGCCCTTCAGCTTCTTCAGACGATTGCCAGGCGGAATCCGGAGATCCTTCAAATTCACAGCCGAGTCCAGCAGCTCGAGCTTGCGCGCCGCGATATCCCAGAGATCACGGGGACAAACCACCCGCGCCGCCCTCTGTCCCTGCCGTAGAAGAGGTCACCGGTTCCCTGGTCCTTGAACGACAGGATCACAGGCGTATCATGATAGCACGGATGCCATGCTATAGTCAAGCTCGTCGCCGGCAGGCGTCGGCGATTCGACGATTGACATTTCCGCGATCCTCCGCACAGGCTATCGTGCAATCCGCGCGCCCTTGTACCTGAAATCGGATCACTGGGCCGGGGAGGATCCCCTCATGACCCGCATCATCCGCCAGGACGAGGTCCCCGCTCTCCTCCCGATGGAGGAGTGCATCGAGGTCGTCGAGGAGGCGCTTCGCGCGCTGGCCGTGGACGACGCGGTCCAGCCGCTGCGCCGCGCGATGTGGCTCCCCGACCGCAGCGGGCTTCTCGGGCTCATGCCCGCGCACCTCGGTCCGCCCAGAACGATGGGTGTCAAGGTGATCAGCCTCATGCCGGGAAATCACGGGACGGAGCTCGATGCCCACCAGGGCGCCGTGCTCGTGTTCGAGGCCGAGCGTGGACGGCTTTTGGCCGTGGTCGATGCGAGCTCGATCACCGCGATCCGGACCGCCGCGGCGAGCGCGGTCGCGACCCGGGCGCTGGCTCGCGAGGACGCGCGCGACCTGGCGGTCCTGGGAGCGGGCGTCCAGGCACGGTCGCATCTGGAGGCGATCCCGATCGTACGCGAGATCCGGAGCGTCCGCGTATGGAGCCGGAGCGCCGACCATGCGCGGGCCTTCGCCCGACGGGAATCGGAGCGCCACGGCATGGATGTCCGGGCGGTCGCGACGGCCCGTGAGGCGGTCGAAGACGCGGACCTCGTCTGCACCACGACCTCCGCCACGGAGCCCGTCCTCGAGGGTGCGTGGCTCTCGCCCGGAGCCCACGTCAACGCGGTCGGGGCCTGCCTCCCGACCGCGCGTGAGCTGGACGCGGAGACCGTCCTCCGCTCCCGGTTCTATGTCGACACCCGCGAAGGTGCGCTCCACGAGGCGGGCGACTTTCTGATCCCGAAGGCGGCGGGCAAAGTCGACGACGACCACATCGCGGGCGAGATCGGCGATGTGCTGATCGGGAAGGTTCCCGGCCGCCGATCCCCCGACGAGATCACCGTGTTTGAGTCGCTCGGGATCGGGATCTACGACCTGGCCGCCGCGTACCGCGTGTGGCGCAACGCCGAGGCGGCCGGGGCCGGGATCGAGGTCGAGCTGGGCGGCCGGCGAACGCCAACTTGAGCGCCATCTCCGACCGCCCGCCTCTCCAGGCCCCCTCTCTCGCCGCCATCCACGACGCGCGCGAGCGGATTCGGGACCTGGCCCTCCGGACACCCCTCGTCCGGCTGAACGTCGAAGACGCGCCGGCCGAGATCTGGCTCAAGCTCGAGAACCTCCAGCCGATCGGCTCGTTCAAGATTCGCGGAGCGGGTAACGCGATGCGGTCGATCCCGGCACAGGAGCTCCGGGACGGCGTCTATACGGCCAGCGCGGGCAACATGGCGCAGGGAGTCGCCTGGGTCGCCCGCGAGCTCGGGATTCCGTGCTCGGTGGTCGTCCCCGACCGCGCGCCGCGGGCCAAGCTGGACGCGATCGGGCGGCTGAGCGCCCGCGCGATCAAGGTTCCCTTCGATGAGTGGTGGCAGGTGATCGTCGACCACAGATTCGACGAGGTGGCCGGCCGCATGATCCACCCCTTCGCCGACCCCGCCGTGATGGCCGGGAACGGCACGATCGGGCTCGAGATCCTCGAGGATCTTCCCGAATGCGACGCCGTGCTCGTTCCCTATGGTGGCGGCGGGCTCTCCTGCGGGATCGCGGCCGCCGTCAAGGCGTCGGCGCCCGCCGTAAAGGTCTTCGCAGTCGAAGTCGAGACCGCCGCGCCGCTCGCCGCAGCGCTGGAGGCCGGCGAGCCGGCACAGGTCGAGATGACGCCGAGCTTCGTCGACGGGATCGGGAGCGCTCGCGTGGTGGACGAGATCTGGCCCCTCGCGCGCTCCCTCCTCGACGGCTCCCTCGTGGTCCGGCTCGACGAGGTCGAAGAGGCGATCCGGCTTCTGGCGGGAAGGAATCGCGTCGTGGCCGAGGGTGCCGGAGCTGTGGCCGTTGCCGCCGCGCGCGCGGGAAAGGCCGGCGCAGGTCGCGTCGCCTGCATCATCTCCGGTGGCAACATCGACGCCGACAAGCTGTCGCGGATTCTCGAAGGCCAGGCTATCTGACCGGGAACCTGCCCTTCTGCGCACAACTCGCTAGACTCAACGGCGATCTTAGGGGCTTCGATCCGACCCCTTCCGAGATCGTGGACCGTTGGGCGGTCCTTTCACGACCTCCCCGTTCCGGCCCACGGAAACCAAACGCAGGATTCTCCCAGGAGGAGTGTTTGGGATGAGAACTATGCAGCGCTTTGTTCTGGCTCTCGCAGTCGTGGCGATCCTCGGCATGGGAATGACGGCCCTTCCCGCCGTGGCCCAGGTGGATACCCCCGTCTCCCCCGTTGCCGAGGTGCTCGATGACCAGACCCTCGACGCGCTCGCGGCGATCCGTACCGCCACGTCGAAGTACGAGAACGTCGAGGTCGCGCTCGCCGAGGGCTATGTCCGCGATCCCATGAATCTCTGCTCGCTTCCGGCCGAGGAAGGCCTCCCCGTTCAACTCGGCGCGATGGGGATCCATTTCTTCCGGCCCGACCTCCTTGAGATCACGGCGATGGGGCCACGCGTGGCCGGAACCGGCACGCACACCGACTTCATGCAGCCCTCGGTCCTCATCTACTACCCGGACGAGACCGGCGCGCTCAAGCTGGGCGCGGTCGAGAACCTGGTCTTCGAAGAGGGGTTGAAGGCCGCGGGGAACGCCGGCCCACCCGAGTTCCACGGTCGCCAGTACTGGCACCGGATCGACAATCCAGCGACGCCGGATTTCGATGAGGCCCACCTGTTCGAGCCTCACTACGAGCTCCACATCTGGCTTTACAAGGACAACCCGAGCGGGATGTTCAGCCCCTACAATTCAGCCCTGAGCTGCGACACGCACGACGGCCCCAAGACGATGGCCGAGGGGATGGCATACATGGCGGCGCACGCCCCTGAGGCAGGCGCGCAGGCTCAGTCCCAGTGATCGGGGGCCGAGGCTAGGGGCTGGAGATCTCCCGGACGATCCAGTCGGCTGGACCCTCTTCTGAAACAATCTCCCAGCCCTCCTCGAGGGCGAGCGTCCAGCCCTCGCCCTCCGTCGGCGGGCCGTCCGCGCCGGCGGGGGCCGCGACGACCACGCCCGTGATCTGTCCTTCTGCGTTCCTTGTGAGCAGCGCCGATTCGGCCTCGAGGATCCCCCAGGCGTCGACCACCCGGACCGGCTCGTAGACCGTTCCCACCTCGTCCAGCGAGACCGCGGCGTTGGGATCGAAGGAGTACCGGAAGTCCGCACCCGGTGTCATCCGCAGGGTGGGGCCTTCCAGGAACCGGTCGCGGAGCTCCGCCAGCCGTTCCCGCCGCTGGCTCTCCCGCGCGGTCTCGAGGGCGATCAGGCGTTCCCCGCCGTAGGGTTCGAGACGCGCCTCGACCGGACGGGCGGTGGGCGTGATTTCGTAGGCTTCAGCGAGCAGATCCCGGAGCGAGGCTCCGTCGACCAGCGCCTGGCGCCAGGCCGGGTTTCTGACGTCCAGCAGGAGACCGTACGCGGGCCCGGTGGCGTAGGCGAACGAGCGAGTCAGACTCGTCCTCTCTTCCCGCTCCTCGAGTGCCGCTGCCGCCCGGTCGGGGAGGACGGCTTCGGGAAGTCCGCTCAGGACCAGGCCGGTGTACTCCGCCATCCCCTCGTTCCGTTCCAGGATGTCCTCCTCGGCGGCCGCCTCGCGGAAGAGCGAGCGTCGCCGCTCCCGGAAGGCGAGCGCGTCCTCGACCGCGGCCCGGCGTTCGGCGCCCTCGTGCGTCAATGCGCGCGCGAGTGCGCGCATCTCGAGCCGCAGCCAGATCCTCCCGTCCTTCGTGTCCAGGTGCGCGTTCGTCGGATTCCCGGCCGGGAGCCCGATGTCGTCCTGCGCCCGATGGAACATCTCGTGGAGGAGGAGCCGGTTACGCTCGTGAGGGATGGACGGGGTCGGCCATAGGACCATGGTCCAGCGCCGCCCGGCCCATTCGGTCGCGGAGTTGGCGGCAATCATCGTCTCCGGAAAGGTGCCGACCCAGACGCCGTCCCGCTCCTCCAGCACCCCTTCCATGTCCGCCCGGTCGGCGGCCACGAAGCGCGTGGCGCGGTCCACCAGGAAGATCGGGCCGTACAGCTCGGCTCCCCAGAGCCGGCCGCCGTCCGCCTCACTCGCCTGGCGCGCCGCCTCGAAGGCGCGCCGCGCCTCGTCGAGATCGATCGCCGGCTCCTGGGCGTGCGCCAGAACGGGCAGGTGAAGTAAGACTGAGGCAGCCAGAACGAGTCGGCACGATAGGATCATAGGAGCTAGACGCTCGGCGACTCGGGCGCGCCAGGCAACCGTCTACGACTCCAGCCGCCGGAGCGCGGCGCGGGCGTTCTCGACCATCGGCTGGAGCTCCGGGTCGGCATCCCGCCAGAGATCGACGAACTCCCGATACTCCGCCACGGCGCGCTCGACATCGCCGGCCCGCTGGTAGATCCCGGCGCGAGCGAGATGCGCGGGAGCCCGGTAGACGAGACCGTAGGGCGAGGCTTCGAGGGAGGCATGCCAGCGGAGCGCCTCCTCCCCGCGCCCCACTTCCTCGAGCGCCTTGGCCCGCAGGAAGCGGGGAAACCCGTAGGAGTAGATGTCCGAGATGAAGATGAGCGGGTAGGCCACCCCCATCTTCATCGCCTCGAAGCTCTCGAGGGCCCGCGCCGGATCGTCCGATAGCCAGGCCTCGTACCCTTCGACCGCCCGCGCCAGGTCCGAGCCCAGCGTTCCCGCTTCCGGGATCCCGCCCAGCCGCTCGAGCTCGGCCACCGACGAACGTACGAGGCCGGGCCGCTCCAACCGGGCTCCGAGGAGGCCGATCAGATAGCTCCGTACGAAGGGCTCGATCCCCTGGTGGTCGACGCTCCGGTCGCCTTCGGTCGACGTGGTCGGGAGGTTCCGGGCCTCGGCGAGGAGGGCGGCGAGCGTATCCTCGGAGGCGGGGACGAAGGGCAGGAGCCGCAGGGTCGCGCGGTAGTACGTCTCGAGCGCCGGGCCGGCCAGCCCGCGCGCGCGATCGAGCTCGGCGAGGCCCGCCTTCCATCGACCGCCCGCCAGATGCACGCAGCCCAGCCACAGTTGACCCACGCCGCGTATCTGGGTGGAGCGGATCGGCTCGGTCATGAGACGAGCCAGACGCTCGACGTCGTCCAGGTCTCCCGCGTACAGGGTGACGCTCCCCACCGCCAGCATCAGCGTGATGTCGGGCGCGGTCCGGAGCTCCGACAGGACCTCCGCCTCACGCTCCGGGTCATCTTGGGCGAACGCCTGGACGGCGAGAACCTCCAACGCCCGTTCTCCTCCACCTGCGATCGTGACGAAGCGATCCACCAGCGAATCCATCTCGGCCAGCCTGTCCTCGGCCGCCTCGAGCCGGATCAGGTGGAGCATCGCCGTGGCGTTGTCGGGCTCGAAATCGAGGACGCGGCCGAACGCCTCCCGCGCCCGGGTCTGCGGTTGCCCGTGCAACGGGCCCAGATGGAAGAGGATCTCGCCCAGCTCGAACCAGGCCAGGACGTCGTCGGGGTAGCGCCCGAGGAGCGCGCGATAGAGCCGTTCCGCCTCCTCCGCGGAGCCCCGCCGGAGCGCGAGCGACGCCTCGAGGAGCGCCCGGTCGCGATCGGAGAGACGGTCGCTGTAGCGACGCGCCTTCTCGGCCGCGTCCGCCGCGATGTCCCCTCGCAGCGAAGCGTACTCGGCCGCGGCCGCCAGCCGGTAATACGCGAGCGCGAACAGGCTGTCTTCGGTCACCGCCCGCTGGAACGCCTCTGTAGCCTCCAGGTACTCGCCGGTCCGGAACGCCCGCTCGCCGGTCAGGTAGGCCTTGAGGGCGGGAAGAGACGAGGTCGTGACCGCCGCGATCCGGTCGACCCGGGCCCCCGGCTCGCCGTCCAGGCCGCCCAGGATCCGGGCGGCGATCTGATCGACCATCTCGAACACGTCGGCGGCGTTGCCCTCGGTGCTCGCCTCCGCCATCGACTCGGCCGTGTCGGTCCGGTAAACCGAGGCATCGATCCTGAGCCGGTCTCCCGCCTCGACGACTTCGCCCAGGATATAGAGCCCCGCGCCGAAGCCTCGGGCGACCTCGGCCGCGCGCTCCGGATCGAGCTCGCCCTCCACGCTTCGGTCGATCGACCCGAGCAGCGCCCGCGAGTCCACGCTGCGAAGATCTCCTGCGCCGTCCAGCTTCGTGCCGAGGAGGTTGACCATGCCCTCGCCGAGATAGGCGACCGCTTCGGAGCCGCGAACGGTGAACGGCATGGTCGCGATCACCGCGTTCGACAGTCCTTCCGGGGCCGGACCGCTGGCTTCGCTTCCCTGCCGGAGACCGAGAGCGAGTGCGAGGAGGGCGATGCCGGCGAGCGCTGCGCTCCCGATCCATCGGGCCTTGCCGAATGAGAGCTCCGGAACCCAGCGGCCCGTACGGAAGGCGGGGCCCGGCGGCTGCGCCGAAAGGGCGTAGAGACGCCACGAACCCGGCACGCCCTTCAGTTCGCGCTCGCCGCGATCCTCGAACTGGAAGCCCGTCCCGACCACCAGTTCGCGGACCGTGCCCGAGACCAGGATCTCGCCCGGCTCCGCCGCCGCAGCGACCCGGGAACCGATGTGGACGCCGAGCCCGCCCAGGTCGCGGCCGGTCCCGTCGACCTCGCCGGCATGAATCCCGGCTCGAATCTCGAGACCGAGATCCTTCACCGACTCGCGGATCGCCCAAGCGCACCGGATGGCGCTCGCCGGGCGGTCGAAGGCGACCAGAAACCCGTCGCCCGCCGTGTTCGCTTCGCGGCCCTTGAAGCGGCGAATCTCGCTCCTCACGCGCCCGTGGTGCTGGGCCTGGAGCTTCCGCCACTCGTGATCGCCAAGCTCGGCGGCCCGCTCCGTCGAGCCGACGATGTCGGTGAAGAGAACGGTGGTGACGGAGCGGCGGTCGCGCATGGCGGTCAGGCGGACCGATCCCTCGTCACGATCCCTCCGGCCGGTAGGTGCCGAAGCCCCACAGATGACCCTCGAGATCCCGGACCGAGTACTCGCGGCCACCATAGTCCGTATCCTGGATCTCGCGGACGATCTCGGCGCCGGCCGCCTTCGCGCGCTCGTAGTGCGCGTCGACGTCCGCCACGTAGACGTAAACCCCTTGCTTCTCGGTCGCCCACGGGTTGTCTTTCTCCTGGGAGCGGGCCGAGCCCAGCATGATGACGCCCGGCCCGAACTTCAGCTCCGCGTGGGCCACAGTCCCCTCCGCACCTTGCACAACCATCTGCTCCTCGAACCCGAACACCCGCTCCAGCCACTCGACCGCGGCCGGGCCATCCTTGTAGCGGAGAGCGGGGAAGATGTTGGGGGCGACGTCCTTTATGGGTTCGTTCATGGGATCCTCCTTCCCCATTCACGATCAGTGCCCGGTAGCTTGGGCCTTGTCCAATAACAGCGAATCTATAGGGAGGATGTCGGTGCGTGGGGCGAAAGACAAGCCGCGCAAGTTTCCTCGACGATCGAATCACGGATCAGAGACGCGTCAGCAGCTTCTCGTAGTCTCCGTGTGATCCGATCCAGAACCAGATCACGGTATCCTTGTCCTTCACCGCCAAGGCCCGATATCCCAGGCCGACGCGTGCAGAGAAGATTGGCCGCTTTGTATGTGCCTGCTTGAAGCTGAGACCCGGATGCCTGGGGTCTCGCTGAAAGAACTGGTAAGCTACACGTGCCTGCGCCTGAACCTGTGGCGGCAAGGCGGCAAACGTGTCCCGAAATCGCCTAGTCGTGTGAGAGGTCAGAGATCGTCGGGCTCGAGGGGACTCGTACGACCGGCTCGATGTTCTCTGAGGGCCTCGTCCGCAAGCTCTTCCAGTGCCCTGGAGCTCTTCGCGAACGACGCATCCCAAAGCCCTTCGACCGTCACCTCGATGAGGATCGCCGCTGCGAGCGCGTCTTGTTCGTCGGGCGGGAGCCTGGACGCTTCCTCGAAAGCTTCCTTCAACTTGCTGGTCATCGGTAACTCGCTTTCCCCTCGCGACGTCACACGGGGAAGATAGCCCGACGTGGGATTCCTAGGCCATTGTCAGGATCCCATCGCCTGCCCGTCTGTCAGGTCCAGGCATAGCAGTTCCCGTGCCACCGGGATGACCGTGACCGGCCATACGTCCCATCAATCTACCTGGTCGTCTACGCTAACGACCCAATAGATCTCTGTCGCAAGGCCGGGATTTACCGCGTACACGGAGGAAGGAATCGCTCCCAGGTCTCCGCGAGCGATGACACTTCGAAGCCGGGCGAGAATCACTCCATCCTCAGGCTCCGGTAGAAGCTCGCGCTGGATTATGACCGGCTCGTCCGGCGCTTGGTCCAGATGAACAAGGACCCTGCGATCTCCTGCCGTAAGCACTACGAGGCCTGCTGTGAATCCTGGTGTCGGTGTTGGTAAAAGTCCCGAGGTCTCGATGGCGAGTCGAAGATCTTCTTCGGCATCCAGAAACAGGGTGTCAGGCCCGACCCGCGCGATAGCGCTCCACCGAACAGGGCCATAGTCCGGAGAGAGGCCTTGAACCTCCGGCGGCTCGAAACTCATGGGGCGTTCGAGCAGATCCGCGGGATCGACCGGGACTTCCATCTCGTACTCGTAGTGCACTCCGGGTCCCCTGGGTGGGAAGATCGGGTCCGACTCGAGGGAAAACCCCATGATCCTCAGCGTGAGATCCGGGGCAGGTCTTGGCTCTCCGTTCTCCAGGCCGGGACTGAACATGGCCCGGATCCGCAAGAGGGGCCCGAGCGACCCGAGACTATCCACGTACTCCGCATCCACTTCGAGAATAGCTGGCGCAACGCTCGAAAAGATCGGCCCGGTAATGGGATCGGTCGAGCCGTCATCGCACTGCACGGCGACACCGATCGTCACGACCGCCGCCGCCCTCAACCTCAATGACGTCAAGCAGACCCGCATCGATCCGGCCCACGTGTCCGCTCGCATAAACTCATGACCCCACCGGGTTTCCGCGAAGCCGCTCACGCCAGCGGTAGAGCCAGTCCAACGCCTCGCGGGGGCTCAGCGAGTCGAGCTCGAGCGAGGCAAACTCCTCCACAAAGGGGTGCGGGCCCGGTTCCGCGAACAGCGTCATCTGATCCTGCGACCGCCGCGCCGGCTCCGGGGCCAGCGGGCCTGGAGCCAGCGAAGGCACGTGCTCCGAGCTCCACTCCCCCTCCTCGAGGTTGGCGAGGACCTCCTGAGCCCGGCCTATCACCCGGTCCGGCAGCCCCGCCAGCCGCCCGACGTGGATCCCGTAGCTCCGATCCGAAGGACCGGGGCTGACCCGCTTCACGAACACGATCTCCTCACCGTGCTCCGCGACTTCGACCTTGTAGTTCTTCACCCGAGGCAGGATCGACTCCAGCTCCGTAAGCTCATGATAGTGCGTCGCGAACACGGTCAGCGGATGCGCCGGCCCCTCGTGCAGCCACTCGCTCACCGCCCATGCGATCGCGAGGCCGTCGAACGTCGAGGTCCCGCGGCCGATCTCGTCCAGCAACACAAGCGAGCGGTCAGTTGCGTTGTGGAGGATGTTCGCTGTCTCAATCATCTCGACGAGGAACGTGGACTGGCCGCGGGCCAGGTTGTCGGAGGCGCCTACGCGGGTGAACAGTCGATCAACGATTCCGAGATGAGTCTTCCCGGCGGGCACCCACGAGCCCATCTGACCGAGAACGGCGATGAGGCCGATCTGCCGGAGATATGTCGATTTCCCGCTCATGTTGGGACCGGTGAGGATGACGATCTGTGTATCCTCGGAGTCGAGCCGGGTGTCATTGGGGACGAATGACTCGCCCTCGAGCCACCGCTCGACAACGGGATGGCGGCCGCCTTCGATCAACACACCGACCTGGTCCAACATCCTGGGCCGGCTCCAGCCGTTCCGCGCGGCGACGTCTGCCAGCGAAGCCAGCACGTCCACCTCGGCCAGGGCGTCTGCGGTCGATTGGAGCCGGGCGGCGTGCTCCCCGACCCGCGACCGCACCAGACCGAACAGCTCGGCCTCGCGAGCGGCGATCCGCTCCTCGGCCCCCAGGATCTCGCTCTCCACTTCCTTGAGCTCGGGGGTCACGTAGCGCTCGCCGGTCGAGATGGTCTGCTTGCGGATCCAGGTCTCGGGGACCTTGGCGAGGTGGGTCTTCGTGACCTCGAGGTAGTAACCGAACACCTTGTTGAAGCCGACCTTGAGCGATGCGATGCCGGTCCGCTTGCGCTCGGTCGCCTGTAGCTGCGCGATCCAGTCCTTGCCGTCCCGGCGGGCGCTCCGGTAGCGGTCGAGCTCGGGATCGTGGCCTTCGCGGATGACGGGGCCTTCGCCCAACGTGGCCGGCGGCTCGTCGACGATGGCCTCGTCGATCAAGGCGACGACCTCGGGATGGCCGACGAGGGCCGACGCCAGCACGGCCCAGCGGTCGCCCGGCACGCCCTCGGCTCCGTCGAGAACCCCGCGCCCCAATCCTTCGATGATCCCACGCACGACCGGCACCGCACGCAGCGTGTCCCCCAAAGCGACCAGGTCCCGCGGCACCGCCCGGCCCGACGCCGCGCGGCCGGCCAGCCGCTCCAGGTCATGCACCCCGTCAAGTGCGCCAAAAAGCTTCTCGCGCGCGACCCCGTCCTCGACCAGCGCCTCGATCGCCAGCTGCCGCTCGACGATGCGGGCCCGATCGGTAAGCGGCCGCGCTACCCACTGGCGGATCCTCCGAGCCCCCGGCGCAGTCCGCGTCCGGTCGATCACACCGAGCAATGTCGCGGCCTTTCCGCCGTCACGCAGTGGCTCCAGGATCTCGAGATTGGCGAGCGTGGCGTCGTCGATCGCCATGTGCTCGGCGCCGACCAGCGGCCGGGGTGGTCGGAGACCGGCGATGGCCCCCGGCTGGACCTCCTCGACGTACTGGACGATCGCGCCGCCGGCGCCGATCCCGATCGCGAAGTCGCGGAGCCCGAACCCGTCCAGGCCGGAGACTCCGAAGCGGCGGCAGAGGTCGGCCCGGGCGTTCTCGATCTCGAACCTCCAGCCATCGCGGAAGGAGACAGGAAGGTCGGGTCGCCATTCCTTGACAGGGTCGAGCGCGCGCGGGGCGGCGATCAGATCGGCCGCGACGCCCACGTCCGGGCCGGCGACATCTCCCCGCCACTCGCGAGGGACCAGGAGCTCGGCGGGCGAAAGACGCTTGATCTCGGCCACCACCTGGTCGGCGGCGGGCTCGGCGACGCCGAACTCGCCGGTCGAGCAGTCGATCCAGGCGAGGCCAATCCGGTCGGTGTCCTGGCGCCCGCCGCCGCCCCCGCCGCTGCGAGCCGCCCCCCGCAGAGCCGTCACCGCCACGAGCCACGTGTTCCGCTCGCGATCCAGCATCGCCTCGTCGAGTGGAGTCCCCGGAGTCACGACCTCGATCACGCCGCGCTCGACGATCCCCTTGGCCTGGGACGGGTCCTCGAGCTGCTCGCAGATCGCGACCTTGAAGCCCTTCTCGACCAGCTTCCGGACGTAGCCGTCGGCGGCCTTGATGGGGACGCCGGCCAGCGGCACCTCGGCCGCCGCGCCGTTATTGCGCGAGGTCAGGGTGAGCCCCAGGACGCGCGCGGCCGTGACCGCGTCGTCGTAGAACATCTCGTAGAAGTCGCCCATCCGGAAGAAGAGGATCGCGTCCCGGTGCTGCGCCTTGATCCCCGAGTACTGGCGCATGAGCGGGGTACCTGATCGGGTTCTGGGGCTCATCCGACTCCAGACAAGGTCTGAAACGCGTTCGCTGACCGGTTCGTAGAATCCATCATTCCTCTCTGACACCCGCCAGCCATGGGAGCGAACACGTGATCGTCCTGCCAATCGTCCTGACCAGCACGCTGATCCTGGGCCCCGAAACGACCACGGCGACCGCGCCCGACACGCTGATCGACGTCGGCGGGTACGCGCTCCACTTCGAGGTCCGGGAAGGCATGCGCCCCGTCTCGATCGCCCTCGAGGCCGGAGGCGGATCCAACGCCTCGTCGTGGGCGACCGTCCCCGACTCGCTCGCCCGGCAGACCGGCGCGACCGTCGTGACCTACGATCGGGCGGGCCTGGGCGGGAGCGATCTGGGACCGCCCGACCTCACTCCGGAGGACGAGGTCCGGGACCTGCACGAGGCCCTCGACAAACTCGGGACCCCTCCTCGGACGATCCTCGTGGCCACCTCTTACGGCGGGATGCTGGCCCTCCTCCACGCCGCGCTCTATCCCGATTACGTCGTCGGGCTCGTCCTCGTGGATCCCATGAACCCGATCTTCGTCCAGGAGACGGGCGACTTCGTTCAGTCGACCGTTCCCGACATCGCCGAGCCCGGGAACGACCGCGAGCGGGTCGTCGTCCGGATGAAGCGGACCTTCGACGACCTGACGGCCCGAACCGCGGAGATCGAGCCGGGCCTGGCGCTCCCGATGATCGTCCTCACGGCAGGCGATCCCTGGTGGGGCGATGCGGAGATCGACCGCGCGTGGCGCCGAAGCCACGAGGTCATCGTCGGCCGCTCGTCCGACCGGGAGCTCGTGGTCGCCGAGGGCTCCGACCACGACGTGCCGGAGGAGCGGCCCGACCTGATCGTGGCCGCGGTGAAACGGCTCCTGACCAGGGTCGACGGGAGCGAGTAGGGCGGCTTTCCGGGTCTTCGGGGTCACCGGCGATCCTCGCGCGCGGAAGCGGTCGGCGGCTCTGGGATGGGAGTGTCGTGAGAGCGCGCGTCGCTGGACCCGAAGGTACCGGGACCCGGGCGCCGTCGCCAACGGCGTGACCGGCCCTCCGGAGCTGCGGCCCACTCCCTTCGCGACGGCCCGGGTTCCACGGGGCCGGCTTCACGTTTAAGTTGGCGCCCGGGATGAGTTGGCGGCGAGTCGGCCTGTGTGTTGGCGGTGTGTGGGCTCTCCTGGATCTGGCGACCGGGAATCCCCGGCCCGCCATGGCGAAGCCCTGCCAAGCAGACGGCGACCCGGGACCGCTGGCCGAGCGGATCGATGCCCATCTCGAGGACTCGGTGAACCGCGGGTTCTCCGGGGCCGTCCTCGTCGAGCAGCAGGGAGAGATCCTTCTCTGCCAGGGGTACGGCTGGACCGATTCGACCCGCCTTCACCCGATCACGCCCCGGACCCTCTTTTTCATCGCCTCGATCACGAAGCAGTTCACCGCCGCCGGGATTCTCCTTCTGGAGGAGGATGGCACCATCGGGCTGTCCGACTCTCTGGGCCGGTTCTTCCCGACGCTCACCGGGTCGGCCTCCCGGGTCACTCTCCACCAGCTCCTCACCCATTCGGCCGGGCTCACCCAGAACTACATGATGGACGGGATCGTCGAGCGGGACTCGGCCGTGGCCGCGGTCTTCCGCGACTTCCCGGAAGATCCGGTCCACGACTTCAACTACACGAACGACGCCTACGGCGTCCTGGCGGCGGTGATCGAGGTCGTATCCGGCGAGCCCTACGAATCGTTTGTCAGGCGGCGCCTGCTTGAACCCTCCGGCATGGGCGGGACCACGTTCTGGGGCCAGGCTGACGACCTCGACGCCACCCGCTTCGCGCAGAAAGCGAGCGAGCGTCCGGAAGAGATGCGGTCTCCCAACTGGGGCTACCGCGGAGCCGCGGGGATCTGGTCGACCCTTGAGGACCTTTACAGCTGGTACCGGACGGCCTGGCGTGGACCGCTGCTCTCCGAGGAGAGCCGGCGTAGGATGTTCCAGGCGCACGTCCATCTTCCGAGCGGGACCGGCATCGGGTACGGCTCGTTCACCTCACCCGCCCCTCGCGGGACGGTCGAACTCTGGGCTCGGGGCACTGAGGATTTCGGCCACAACGCCGTGATCCGGTGGTTCCCCGAGGAGGGGACCCTCGTCATCCTCGTCTCGAACGCGGGCGAGATCGACGGCACGCCGGCGAATCAGCAGATCGGCAACGAGATCGTGGACATCCTCTTCGAGCAGGATCGCCGCTAGGAGTCCGCACCCAGTCCCTGCCCGGGCGTGGTATAATGGTGATCGGGTCCCCGTCCAAAACACGCAACCCTCCGAGGGCCAGGAGGATCGGATGCGCTCGAAGACCGGTGCAGGCGTGGTGGCCGGGCTGCTCGCCGGCCTCGTGTACGGAATCGTGATGCAGATGGTAACGGTGCCGGCGTCGTCGGGGGCCGGGATGCCGATGGGCGAAGGCGGCATGCCGATGTCGGGAGGCGGCCGGATGCCCATGATGGCAATGGTCGCCCAGGTGGTCCGGTCGGACAGCCTCGTCGTCGGCTGGGTCCTTCTCCTGGTCATGGGCATGGTGATGGGCGCGATCTTCGCGTGGGTGCTGGGCGACCGGGCGGCCAGGATCGGCGGCGGACTAACCTGGGGGGTGCTCTACGGCATCTTCTGGTGGCTACTCGGCACGCTCATCCTGATGCCGATCCTCCTCGGCATGTCGGCGTTCGCGCCGCTCACCATGGCATCGATGCGCCCCGGAGCGCTGTGGAGTCTGGCGGCCTATCTCCTCTGCGGACTGATCCTGGGCGCGGTCTTCGCCGGTCTGTACAGAGGGGAATCCGCGCCCCCGGAACCGGTCCCGCGGACCGTCTAGCAAATTCTCATGCCTCCGAAAATGACCACCGAAGAGATCTGGTCCGCGTTTCTGACCGGTCCGCTGCTCGGGAAAGTCATCAAAACCCGACGCCGACTCTTCCTGATGTTTCCAGCATCACACCGCTGCAAGAACTGCAATGCCCCCTTCGATAATCCTGCCGCCTGGCTCATGCCCCTGATCGGTCACGGACGGTACAGGAAGAATCCGCGCTTCTGCAGTTTTTGAATGGCGTTCGCCAATCGGTACCCGGGCGGTACCGAGATCGAAATCTCCATGCTCTTCGTCGACGTGCGTGGTTCGACCCACCTGGCGGAGGAGATGACTCCGGCGAGCTTCAGTCAGTTGATGAACCGGTTCTACCAGGCGGCGACCGACGTCCTCATCAGGACCGATGCCGTGATCGACAAGCTGGTCGGTGACGAGGTGATCGGCCTCTACCTTCCTCTCTTCACGGGACCCAACCACGCGCGCCCCGCGGTCCTGGCCGCGCAGGAACTGCTGCTGGCGACCGGGCACGGCGAGGAGGGGGGGCCCTGGCTTCCCATCGGCATCGGCGTGCACACGGGCGTGGCGTTCGTCGGCACGGTCGGCGGCGCGGAGGATACGGTCAGCGATATCACCGCGCTGGGCGACAACGTCAACGTGACCGCGCGTCTGGCGTCCGTGGCCGCGCCGGGCGAGGCCTTGATCAGCGAGGCATCCTACGCGGCCGGCGGCGTGGACCTCGGAGAGCTGGAGTCGCGCCGGCTCGAACTGAAGGGTCGAAGCGAGCCGATCTCGGCGCGAGTTCTCCAGGTCTGAATTCCGCTGTCACCAAGGTACTCCCAGTCTACCTCCGCAGACGCCATCCTCCTCATTGTCTGCCGTCCCCGTGCCCCCCGGATTCGCCGAGCAGCTCCTCGAGGACCAGGCGGGTCTTGGGAAGGAGCTGCGTCTCGTCGAAATACCGGGTGACGATCTTCAGCGCCTCCTCTGCCGTCGAGATGTTGAGGTAGCGCAGCAGGTAGCGCACATCGTCCAGGTCGCGGAACTCTTCCCCCAAACGCATCGAGGCGCACTTCATCGCCAGCAGATAGCCGGGCCGAGCGACGAACACCTGGAGATGGGGGAGCTCCAGGAAGCGATCGAAATCGCCGCGCGGACTGAGGTAGCCCTTGACCGCGTCGTTCAGCCAGGAGTCTGGCACGCCCGCTCTGGCCGCGACGCGCACGGCCGCTTCACGGATGAGCCGGGTGGGCTTGAACAGGGCGTCGACGTCCCGGGTTGCGTCGCGAGCGTCGAGCGCGATGCACATGACGGCACCGCCCACGAGGTAGAGCTCGCCTTCGACATCCTGCGTGGCGAGCTCGGCATCGAGCAGCTCGAACAGGCGATGGATGTCGTCCTTTGTGAGCCTGGTCAAGTGGATCGCCCGATCAAACGCGATCGCCAACGGTCGAATCGACGAAGATGTTGCGGCGCTTGAACGCGACTGGAGACTCCCGCAGGAGGTGGGGCCTCAGGCTGCTGAACGGTACGGCGAAATGCGGCTCCTCGAGCGGCTCCACGTCACCCGCCCATGGCGGTGGAACCTCTCCCTTCTGACACGCAGCGTGCTCGACCATGGCGGCTACGTAGTTCCGCAAGAAGGGAGACATGCCATTTAGATCGACATCGGCGACGGCATCCCCAAACTCTGCAGACGTCAGTCCGGACAGAAAATCGTTCAGTTCGGCGAGCGCGAAGCGGTGGTCACCCCCGTCGCGCAGCGCATGAAGGATCTCGTTTAACCGGGGCCGAGCCGTCGGCAGCACCCGTGAGAGCACATAGCTCGACACGTCCGTCCCGGCACGACGGGCCAGGCGCTTGAGGGCGGCCTTCTGGGCCGGCGTGACGCGGATCTGAAGCTGCTGGGACTTGGCCATCACACCGGGAGGATATCGAACGAGGTTCTGCCTGTCAATACAAATGTATTGACACAGTAACCCACGCTGGCTTGAAGACCCAGCCTTGCGCTGGCGAGTACGCTACTCCGTCACGATCTGCGCCAGCCACTTCAATATCGCGTCCGGATACCCCTCCACCGTCCGCGGCCAGACGTCCTCCGGGCGGCGGATGCGGAAGGTATGGTCGGCGCCTTCGAAGACGTGCGTCTCGACAGGCGCCCGATCGCCGATCGCCCGGACGATGGCCTCCCGGCTGGCCTCGGCCGGCACGCGCTCGTCCTCCGCGCCATAGACGAGGAGGACGGGCATCCGTATCCGTCCCCACCAGGAAAGCGGATCGAAGTCCGCGATCCGTCGCGAGAACGACCAGTAGAAGTCCTCGGGACCGGGCGGCTCGAAGTACCAGTCGTGCCCCTCGGCCCGGGCGGCCGCCTCGACGAGCTCCTCCCGCGGGGCGCCACGGTACGCCACGTCGACGATCGCGTCGACGTAGGCCTTGGCGATCGCCGCCTCGTCGGGCGGGAGCGACGAGACGCCGATCGCGTTCCCGATGCTGTAGACCTCGACGTCCGCCATGGGGAGTCCGGAGGCCGCCGAGCCGATCACGAAGTCGGCCTCCGACCGGACGGCCGCGAGAGGCGCGATCGTGCCGCCCTGGCTGTGGCCGTGGATCCCGACCCGCTCGGGGTCGATCTCGGGTCGGGAGCGCAGGAAAGCGACCGCCGCCGCGACGTCCTGAGCCTGGTCCTCGAAGCTCGCCGCCTGCCAGTCTCCGCCCGAATCGCCGACCCCGCGCTTGTCCCAGATGAGGGCGGCGAACCCCTCGTTCGCGAGGCGTCGGGCGAGGAAACGGGAAGGCCAGCGCGCCTCGGGCCCCGAGCCGTGCAGAAAGACGACGACCGGGAAGGGGCCGGTGTCGGACGGGAGGATGAGCGTGCCGGCCAGCTCGACGTCCCCGTTCCGAAAGCGGACCTCTTCCTCGCGGAGCGCGGGCCGCGTCTCGGCACTGCGGGCGAAGGCGAACGATCCGCGAGGCCCGTTCTCGAGCATGGTCCCGCTCAGCGAATCCCCGAGGACCCGGCCCTCGAACTCGGTCGTCGTGGCGTCGCCGACCAGCCGCAGGCGAACGACCGGCGGATCGAAGACGACCTCCGTGAACGGGATCCCCTCGAGCCGCAACCGATCGGAGTCGAACGCGCCCTTCCAGGCGCCGTCCACGTTCTCGAACCGCATCCTGACGTCGAGGGTATCCGCATCGCGGATCCAGATTCCGATCCAGGACCCCGCCAGATCCTGTGCCGGAAGAATGGCCGGCACTCCGGCGAGAAGGGTGAGGCATAGCGCCACCTGCGCCCCCGCGCGAGCAACGCCGACGGCTCGCATCGCGCTCAGCAGCCTCCTGCCAGTCGCTCGCCGGGCTCGTCCAGGACCGCCGCCGACGGGACCTGCTCCGCGAGCCGCGCCACGATGTCCCAGCTCTCTCGCTCGAGATGGAAGGCCGCCGTGCAGTCGGCCCCGATCGCCTCGATGAGCGCCGCTCCCCCGGAACCACTCAGGACCCAGTACGGCACGAGGGCCACCTCCGGCCCCGGCCGGCCCTCGAGGAATTTCGCGAGGTCGGCCGGCGCCGGCTGGGCGTCCCCCAGATGGAGGACGGTCAGCCCGAGAAGCTCGATGCGGTAGCCGACGTGGCGGGTCTCGGCGTGGGCGAGGCCGAGCGCCTCCACCGCGAACCCGCCCATGTCGAGGCGGACATAGGACCCGGGCGGGAGATCCAGGGGCTGTAGGCGTTCGCCGTAGCGCTCGAGCCGATCGGGCGGGAACGCCGCGATGGCGTCGCCGGGCGCGATCAGGACGGCTTCGGGGTTCGCCTCCAGGTGCCGCGTGACCGCCGCCGAATCGAAGTGGTCGTCGTGGCGATGGGTAACGAGGACCAGGTCGATGTACCCGAACCTGCCGAGTGCGCTTTCCAACGAGTCGCGGGTTGCCGACGGGACGACCGGGTACTCCGGCAGGCCGTCGCCGAAGAGCCCGTCGATCAGCACCGAAACGTCGCCGGCCGACACCAGCACACCCTCGTTGGCGAGGTACTCGACGGTCGGGTCATGCCATGGGGTGGCGACACCTGGCTCGGGATTCGGGGTCGCGGCCGAGGCCGGCCTCTGGGCCGTGACCGCTTCCGGGAGGATGATGGAAAGCGTAACGGCTACGAGAGGGGCTGTGATCCGCGGGGACGGCATCGATCCCTTCTCTCATCGGTCGAGAGCAGACGGAAAGCCGCCGGAACCTAATCCATCCCGAGGCGGACAACCTGGCGCATTCTCCCCTGCGGCGAGGGCGAGGGCGGCAACCTTCATGAACCCGGTATAAAGAACGGCCCGCAGGAGAATCCCCACAGGCCGTTCACTGCTTTGCGGTTCGCCGATCGCCGTTCGGACTACTGGACCACGGCGTACTCGATGCGCCGGTTCTGGTACCGGCCGCTCTCGGTGTCGTTGGACGCCACGGGGCGGGTGCCACCATACCCCCTGGCCACGAGATCGTCGGCGGCCACGCCGCGGTTGATCAGCGCATCCCGCACGGCATCCGCGCGGGTTTGCGACAGCCGCTCGTTCGCCGACGCGTCGCCCGTGGTGTCGGTATGACCGCCGACTTCGATGACGGCGTCGGCGGGCACGTTCGCCAGGGCCGCGGCGGCCGCGTCGAGCAGAGTCTCGCTCTCCGCTGGAATCTCGGCGCTGCCGCTGGCGAAGTTGATGACCGAAAGGTTCAGCGCCTCGATGAGCTCGTTCGCCGTGACGCCATCGCCGAGACCCCTGAGGGCCTGGACGGCGCGCTCGTTGGCCGAGGCGGCCAGTGTGCCGGCGGTCTCTCCGAAGGACCCCACGGTGACATCGGTCCCGAGCGTCGACTTCAGGTTCGCGGTCAACGCCTGGAGATCAGCCTCCGGCAGCGAGCCTCCGACGCTCAGAACGTCGCCGTCGAAGCGCAGCTCGGTTCCCGGCTTCAGCGACGCCAGCACGGCGCCCAGATTGTCGAGCCAGCCCGGCGACCCGACCGACGGGTCGACCTCGATGTCGGCCCGCGCCGAGTCTCCGAACCGCGCCTCGAGCGCGTCCAGCAAGCTGGTGCGCGTGGCCTCGTCCGGCAGGCTGCCGCTCACCTCGACGCCGGCGTCCGTATAGCTGATGCCGAGCGACGCGTCGCGGGTCGGGACCGACGGCACGGTCTCTTCCATCGCGCCCGCGGTTTCGTCGGCCGTCGCGATCCGGTCCGCCTCACCGCCCTCGGGCGATCGGCCGCTGATGAACCACCAGACGAGCCCTGCCGCCACCAGCAAGAGGAGCAACGGCAGAAAACGCCCCAGGCCGCTGCCGCTGCCCACGGTTTCCCGGGCCCGCGTCGAGCCGGCCGTCGCCGCGCCGGCGGCCGTTCCCGCCAGCCCGCCGGCCCAGCCGCGCACGCGGTCGCCCAGCTCGCTCATGTCCGGGATGATCCCGTCCGGCGTCAGCCGGTCCACGATCTCGGGAAGCATGAGGCCCAGCGCCGAGCTCGCCTTGCTCCGCTCGATGCCGGCCTGCCGGGCCAGCCCGTCCACGGTGGAGCCGCCGAGGGCACGGTCCACGTCCGCGGGCTTGAGCGGCTGGTTGGCGCCGCGACCCAGCCACGAGTCGACCACGTTCCCGAGCCCCATATCCTTCAGGCGGTCGAGCAGGCCCTGAAGCCCGCCCTTCTGGTCCCCGCTCAGGAGATCCATCACCCCGTCGAGCAGCCGGCGAGCCTGATCGGCGTCGATCCCGACCTGCTTCGAAACCATGTCCAGAAGCTTGTCGAACAATGCCATGACACACCCCTTCCTGCCGGGTCGGCGGCTCGTGCCGGTCCAACCCGTCGGCAAGTGATCGTCCGATTTTCGATATCCACGGGACCCACCCCCGTGTGTGACAACACTTTGACCCGAGTGATTGTCGTTTTTCTACCCCAGGTACGGTCTAGAGCGTGAGTGCAGCGCTTTCTTTTCTACCCGTCGTCGGAGGGAGGGGTCCGCGCTTGGGTGGCGGAGGCTGGGGGCGGGTGGAGCCGACCGGGCCAGGTTCCGCCTACTTCTACCCGGGGGGTGGCAGCAGACACGCGGTCCGTGGAGACTATCGCACCTGGAGGACCTGATGACCGAGCATCCCATCGATCCCGGCGTCACGATCGGCCATGTCCACCTGAAGGTGGCGGACCTGGAGCGCGCGCTCGGCTTTTACCAGGGTGTGCTCGGGTTCGAGCTGACGCAGCGGTACGGATCGCAGGCGGCCTTCGTCTCGGCCGGCGGCTATCACCACCATATCGGGCTGAACACCTGGGAGAGCCGGGGCGGCTCGCCGCCCCCACCGGGCACGACCGGCCTCTATCACCTGGCGATCCGCTATCCGACCCGGGCCGCGCTCGCGGATGCTTTGCGGCGACTGATCGAGGCCGGCATCGAGCTCGACGGCGCCAGCGACCACGGGGTCAGCGAGGCGCTGTACCTGCGCGACCCGGACGACAACGGTGTCGAGCTCTACTGGGACCGCCCGCGCGAGGCATGGCCGCGCAACGCCGACGGGGGGATCGAAATGGTCACGCGGCCGCTGGACCTGGAGGGGTTGCTGGACCAGGCGTAGGGTCGAGCTTCCTTTCAGGTCTTATCGCTTCATCTCCAGAGCGACGACACGGGAACGGCGTGGATTCGGTCCCCGAAAGAGACCGCATCGCGGCCGGTATGCAGGACGAACCCGCCCACGAACCGCTCCCCCAACTCGTCGCGCAGCGTCCCGAGATGCCGGAAATCCCGGCTGGAGACGGCTGAGCTGGCCTTGACCTCGATTCCGACCACGCGCCCACCTCGGCCCTCGAGGAGAATGTCGATCTCCTCCTGGCGCGCGCTGCGGAAGTGATGGATCGCCGGCCGAACCTCGCTCCAACCGAGCTGCTTCCGGAGCTCGGCGACGACGAACGACTCGAGGATGCGTCCGACCGGCGCGCCGGGGAAGTCGATCCCCTCGATCTCCAGACCCAACAGATGGGCCAGCAGCCCCGTGTCGGACACGAAAAGCTTGGGGGACTTGAGCAGGCGTTTACCCAGGTTGCCCGACCAGGCCGGCATCGTCTGGATCAGGAACGCCGCCTGGAGAAGCGCCAGATACCGTTTCAGGGTGGTCTGCGGAAGGCCGCTCGCACGCGACAGGTCGGAGACATTCTGAATTCCCCCGACGCGCGTCGCAATCAAAGCCAGCAGACGCGGCAGCTGGGGCAGCCCCTCGACCTCGGCCATGTCCCGGACTTCTCGCTGCAGAACAGTCGTGATGTAGGAAGCGAACCAGGCCCTTCTGCGAGCCGCCGAACGACGGCGAACCGCTTCGGGAAACCCGCCCACCCATGCCCTCGACAGGATCTCGCCGCGATCGAGAGCTTCTCCAGCTGCCCGTGGGACTTCTCCCGCGAAGACGGAATCGAGGAATGTCTCCCGCCGACCCTCGATCTCCCCCTGCGATAGCGGCCACAGGGTGAGGATCTCGACTCGGCCGACGAGCGCCTGGGAGATCTCGGGCACGAACCGGACGTTCGCGGATCCCGTGAGCAGATACCGACCCGGCACCCGACGACGGTCGACTTCCGCTTTGAGAGCCAGGAAGAGCTCGGGGGCGCGATGTACTTCATCGATGACAACGGGCCCCTTGTATCGGGCGAGGAAGTCCTTGGGAGAGGCCCGGGCGGCACCCAGAACGAGCAGATCATCGAAGGTCACGTACTCGGCTGGGAAGTCCTCGGAGATCATTGACCGGGCCAGCGTGCTCTTGCCTGCCTGACGTGGCCCGTGGATCAGAACGACCGGGGTATCCGAGAGGGCCTCTCGAGCACCCGTAATGAGGTGGCGAAGGTACAATTCACCAGTTGGTGGTGGTATATTAGCCATAGAGTGGCTCATAAATAGCCATTCAGTGGCTGATAGTCAATCCCTTTATGTCAGCGGGGAAAGCACCCACGGAGCGGAGGAGACGGCTCGGACCCTGCACTCCGTGAGCCTAGAGCGATCGTCCGATCGCCCTCTCCAGGGCCTCGCCCCGGCCCCGGCTCAAGCGGAGCTTCGTGCCATCCGTCAGCCGTACCACGTAATCGCCGTGGAAGAAGGGCTCGAGTTCTCGGATCCGATCGACGTTCACGATGTGGCTGCGATGGATGCGAACGAATCGCTCGGGGTCGAGTCGCGCTTCTAGCGCCTTCATCGTGTCGTCGAGCAGGTGAGTGCTGCGCCCGAGGTGGACCTTGACGTAATCCCCGGCCGCCTCCAAGCGATCCACCTGGTCCACCTTCACGACGATGACCCGCTCGCGCTGCCGAACCGTCACGTGGGTGAGGAACCGCTTCCCCGAGCCCCCCTTTCCGCGCCGGTCCTCCATCAGCGACAGCATCCGGCGCGCGAAGTCGCTCTCGCGGCAAGGATCTCCAACGTTTTGAAATCTTCCCCCAGGGAGCCGCTCGCCGAAACTCCCGTCCGGGGGCGAACGGTGAATGTGCGGCTATGGCTTGGCGCCGTCGGGTATGAAAATGTCCTCGATCCCCTGCTCGAAGACACGGGCGATTCTGAACGCCAGGGGCAGGCTGGGATCGTACTTCCCGGTCTCGATCGCGTTGACGGTCTGCCGCGATACCAGCAGCTCCTTCGCCAGCCGCGCCTGGGTCCAGTCGCGCTCGGCGCGCAGCACCCTGAGCCGGTTCTTCAACGGTACCGCCATTGTCCCAGCACGACACCGATGGAGTAGAGGACTGGCATGACGACGAGGGAATCGCCCATATCGAGCCAATGTACGCCGAGTCTCTCGAACAGGCTGAGGCCCGCGATGGCGAAGAAGCCGCCCCCGAACCCCAGCGCCAAGGCCTTGAGCTGGATCATGCGCTGGAGCTCGTCGGCCTCACGGAGGAAGCGGGCGTACGCGATCAGCACGAGCACGGCGATCGCGGAGGGCAGGGCCGCCACCACCCAGGAGACCGGACCGGCGGGAAGGAGATCCCTCTTGATCAGTTGCGCTCCTGCGACGAAGGAGACGGCCCAGATCAGCGAGACCCACAGAACCCTCAGCCTATTGCGAGAGTCGCGCGGCGTGGAATCTTTGCACGCCCATTCCCGGAAGGATCCTCGGGCTGTTTCATCCATGTCGGGCATCCTTTCGTCTGTGTAAAGGTTCCTTGACGTAGGAAGGATAGCACGGCGTCGGAAGATTGTCAAGTTTCCTTGTCACAGAGCGTCATTCCACGACCTGAATTCCCACATCACCCCAAGCTGAGTCGCGCCTGGACGTTTTAACGCTTTGATGCTAAAGTGCCGGGCATGCCCGCCAAGCGCGCCACCATCTATCTGGACGAGGACCTCCATCGCGCCCTGCGGATGAAGGCAGCCGCCACCGATCGGACGCTCTCGGAGATAGTGAGCGAAGCCGTGCGCCGCGATCTCGCCGAAGACGCCGAGGACCTGGCCGCGTTCGACGAGCGGGGGGACGAGCCTTCGTACAGGTTCGAGGAGGTCATCCGGACGCTGCGGGAGCGTGGCAAGCTATAGCGTCTTCCTGAAACGCTCGGCGGCGGGAGAGCTGGAGGTGATCGCGGACGTCGAAGACCGGCGACGGATCGTCGACCGGATTCGGAGCCTCTCCCGGGATCCACGGCCGATCGGGTCCGTGAAGCTGGCGGGACGGGAAGATCGGCTGCGGGTCCGGCAGGGTGAGTACCGGATCGTGTACAAGGTCGACGACCGGGACGCGACGGTCATGATCGTCAAGATCGGTCACCGGCGGGACGTCCATCGATGACGAAAATCCAGGGGGCGGAACGCGCCGTCCGGGTCTTCAGCGAGCGGACACAGCTGCTCTCAACGCTCGAGGCGGGCGTCGATCCAGGGCAGGATCCGGGTCGCCATCCGCACCCGCATCCGGTTCCGATGGTCCCCCGCGTAGACCTCGTAGAGGTGCGGCACCTCGAGCGCGACCAGCGAATCGGAGAACGCCTTGGTCGCGGGCGGGATGTGGGCGAACTCGTCGCCGAACGCGGTGTCGAACGCTAGCCCCCGGAGCGACTTGAGGGCCTCCGCGCGCTCGGCCGCGTGAGCGAGCGGCAGCGCCGCCGCCATCCGCTCCGCCGCCGGAGTGAGGACGACCTCGCCGTCCACGACCGTCGCCGGCAGCTCGACGTAGAGGGGCGGCGCGGCGGGGGCCGGCGCGAACGCCGCGGCGACCCCGGCCACGATCAGCGGCCAGATGTCCCCTTCCTCCTCGAGCGCCGTCCACATCTCCGCCGCCGAGCGGTACTCCGTCATCCGCTGCCAGAGGTCCGGATCGGAAACGAGATCCAGGTCCAGGCAGCAGAGGCAGCACGGGTTCATCCCCCAGGCGACCGAGAAGACCTCGGGGTACTGCATCGCGAGCCGGATCGCGCCCAGCCCGCCCATCGAGTGGCCCAGGATTGCGCGGCTCTCCCGGGCCGGGATCGTCCGGTAGGCGCGGTCCACGTACGCGACCACATCCCGGGCGATGAAGTCCGCCCAGCCGCCCGTGACCGGCGAGTTCACGTAGTAGCTTCCCCCGTAGGCGTTCCGCCCGTTCGGCATGACCACGATCGCGGGACCGATCTCTCCGGCCGCGATCAGGCTGTCCATCGTCGCCTGGATCGTCATCCCGTCGTACACCGGCTCGACCCATATCTCGGGCGAGTCCAGCACACCGTGCAGCAGGTAGGTCGTCGGGTACCGCTGGGCGGGCTCATCGTCGTAGCCCGGCGGCAGGTAGACGAACGCCGGCTGCCGGTCGGGGTCGCCGAGCAGGTTCCCGGCCAGCGAGGGCGCCGGGATCGTGTCGGAGACGATACGGCCGGCAGGCTGAGCGGTTAGGGGAGCGGCCAGCAGGACGAGGAAGATAGGCAGCGCGAGTCGGGATCCGAACGGCGTCGGTCGCATGGGGTTCCTTCAGCGGAAGGTGGGTTTCCCGGGTTTCCCCCTTCTACGCTCGAGACCCCGCCGGCGTTTCGTGGAAGAAGACGGCGCCGTCTCCCGGCCCCTCTCTCGCCCCTACTCCACCCGCACCATCGTGAACCGGTTGTACTCCAGGCTCTCGGCCGGGCCGCCGCCGTCGGGGAACGTGAAGCCGATCACCTCGCCGCCGCCGGTCAGCTCGACGCGGAGCTGGTCCTCCGCGGCGGCGTAGACCTCGGCCACGCTCCGGGCAACGCCCATCGACACCTCCAGGTGCTCGTCGACCACGCGCCAGGTCATCCGGCCCAGGGCGGGGTGCTCGTAAGTACCGGCGTAGGCGTCGAGGGGATGCGGGAGCGGCACCTGCCGCGCTTCGCGCTCGGCCCGGTGGTCGGCCAGCTGCTGGAGGTTCTGGGCGACGCCCGCCTCGAGCTCCGCCAGCCGACTCTCGTACGTAGCCGCGACGTCGGGCTTGCCGCTGAGCCGGTCATAGATGTAGGTGGCCACGAGATCGGCCGCGGGGGACGCCGGCCCGCCGCCGTTGACGAGCACGATCACGCCGATCCCGTGCGACGGCATGAACGACATGTGGGAGCGGTAGCCGGTGAAGGAGCCGAAGCGGTGGACGATCGTGTCCCCCTCGAACGTCCCCAGGTCCCAGCCGTAGCCCCAGCCGAAGCGATGGAACGGGCCGAACTCGCGATCCTGGTCGGCGTGCTTCTCGTGCGCCGACACCAGCACCCCGGGCGGAAAGGACCGCTCTCCCTCGACGACCCCGTCGCCGACGTGGGCGGCGACGAAGCGGCCCAGGTCCCTCGCCGACGCGAAGTGCCCGCCCGCGGCGTGCATGTTCTCGTCCTCCTTGGCGAGGCGGACCCGTTGCCAGCTGTGGCCGGGGTCGATCTCGTGGGGCATCGCGATCTCGTCGCTCTCGAAGTCGGAGACCCGCCCGCTCGTCTCCTCCATCCCTAGCGGATCCAGAACCTCGCGGCGGACGACATCCTTCCAGCCGTGCCCGTCGTCGGGGTCCAGGACGAGGCCAAGGATGTTGTAGGGGAGATTTCCGTAGGAGAACGCGGGCCCCGTTTCGGAGGGACCGTAGCCGGCTAGCAGCTCGACCAGCTGCCCGGGCTCGAACTCGCCCGTGAAGGCGGTGCGGAAGACGACCGGCCCGCCGTCCTGGAGGCCTTCGGTCATCGTGAGCAGCGCCTCGATCGTGACCGAGTCGGCGTCGACCGGCGCCTCGAAGCGGACCCCCGGGATGTAGCGGGTCACGGGCGCTTCGAGGTCCAGCTCCCCGCGCTCGGCCAGCAATAGGACGGCGGTCGCGGTCAGCGCTTTGGTGCTCGAGGCGATGTAGAAGGCCGTGTCCTCGTCGACCCCGCGGCCGGTCGCCTTGTCGGCGACGCCGAAGCCGTCCGCGTAGACGACCGAATCGCCGCGCGTGACGGCGATCCCCATCCCCGGCGTCAGGCCCGCGTCGAGGAGGCGATGGGCAAAACCCTGCACGTCCGACCGCCAGTCGCCCGAGGGGTTCTGGGCGAAGGCGGGGGACGCCGCCAGGATCGCGAAGAAGGTCCCGATCGCCGGGATGATCGTGACGCGGGTCAGCCGATGCATCGATTCGCTCCTTCTGCGGTGATGGACTCCGGACTCGAGCATCAGGCTAGAGGGACCACGGGCGATCGCGCTTGAACGGATCAAACCGCGGCGTCGAGCCTGCTTCCCCGCTACTAGGACCTGGCCAGCGCCTGCAGCTCGGTGGGGGTCAGGCCCGTCGCCGCCCGCATTTCCCGGCACATGTGGGGATGGTCGGAGAAACCGGTGGCGTGGGCGACACGGGTGAGGAGACAATTCGAACGCTCGATCGCCCGCGCCGCCCGCCGGACTCGCTGACGCCGGCGGTACTCGGTCATGCTGGTCCCGTAGTGCCGACGAAAGGCGCGGGCGAGCGACACAGGATGCACGCCGGCCTCGCGTGCCAGGCCGCGTACGGATGGGCTCGCCGGCAGCGTGTCGTCCAGCGCCTCCTTGACGCGCCTCAGCCAGTCGGGCGGATCGCGCCGTGCCGGAGCGTCGACGCTGGTGACCTCGCCCAGGAGATCGAGGATGTGATCCTCCAGCTCACCACCCTCGCTCTGGCCGGCGATCAGCCGGCGCTGCAGGGCGAGAAACGCAATGACTCCGGCACCCGCGTGGATCCAGCGCCAGGACCCGAGATCGTCGACCTCCCTGTCCAGCAGGACCTGCACGGTGCGGGCACCCCGCGGGCCGACCTCGTCGGCATGCACGACACCGGCCGGCTTCACGACCACGCTCAAGATCTGCGCGAGCTCCTCACGACCGCCGACCGTCTCACGGATCCCCCCTTCGAGCACGAGGGTGATCCCGGCGTAGTCGTGAGCGTGAGATTCCTGCCGAAGCCCCGGCGGATACGAGAGCTCACGCACCTTGAAGCCGTTACCCACGGCCTCTCGGCGAAGGGCAGGCTCGCTGTCACCGGTTCGCGCGCGGATCATGAGCTTCCCAACGAAAGTCGCTCTCACGAAGTTTCCTGCTCCATCCTCGTCCCCTCGTACCACTCGATCGTTCGCATCAGTCCCTCGCGGAGCGGAGTAGCGGCCCGGAATCCTAGGACCCGCTGGGCGCGTGAGACGTCGAGACGGCGCCGGGGCTGGCCGGGCCGCGTCGTCGACGGCGCTAGCCTGCGCTGCCCCGCCTCGAACGCATCACCCCGTCCAGGCTCCACGGGCCGGCGCCGTTGCCGATCAGGAAGATCCAGACCGACATGTAGAGGAGCGCCAGCTCGCCGCCGCTCAGGTACGGGACGATGTGGCGCGGCAGGTGAGCCTGGACGAACGCGATCAGCATCTCCAGGGCCAGAACGATCGCCACCGGACGCGTGAAGAGGCCGAGGAGGATGAGGAGCCCGCCGAAGACCTCGAGCACCCCCGCCAGACCCATCTGCGAGAATAGGGCCGCGGAGCCGCCATCCTCGCCCATGCCGCCGAACCAGCCGAAGAGCTTGGGCATCCCATGCATGCAGTACAGCGCCCCGGCGAAGATCCGGAGGATCGCGTGGGTGGCGCCGGCGAGGCCGGTGGAGCCGGCCGTGGTAGAGGGCAGAGCCATGTACCTCCAGGGGAAAAGGGGTCGCATGGTAGCTTGACCGTCGCTACAGGATAGGACGGACGAGGCCGGGGCTCCAGTTCAGCCGGAGCGGCCTACCAACCGCTCAAGCGCCGGCGAATGTGACGCGCCGCATGAGCTCTGAGAAACGGGAGTCCGTGCGGAGAGGATCGTAAAACAGGAATCCCGCTCAGGCTGCGAGCCGCCGGACAGTCCCTCGAGCGGGTTCAGGGGCCGGCATCGATGACGGTATCCAGCTCCAGCACAAGGATCTCCGACGCCTCGTAGAACGGCTCGTCCGGGAACCAGACGTAGCGCGCGAAGGCGATCTTGGAGCCGTCGGGCGACCACCACGCCTGGCGGTCATCAGCGGGATCATCGGTGAGCTGCTGCAGGTTCGAGCCGTCGGCGTCCACCACCCACAGGTCCGACGAACCCGATCGCTCGGAAGCGAAGACGATCCGCTTACCGTCCGGAGACCAGGCCGGCCATCCATCGAACCCGTCATGCTTCGAGAGATTGACGACGTCGTTGCCGTCGAGGTCTACGACGACCACCTCCCAGTTCCCGTCGGCCAGGATGCGGCGTGTCGCGAGCCGGGTTCCGTCCGGCGACAGCGTCGGGTAGGTCTCGACCTCGGGCGTCGACGTGATCCGGCGAACGTTCGAACCATCGGCGTTCATCACGTACAAGTCGACGTTCTCGTCGTTCTCCCCGGTGGCGGAGCGATCGGAGGCAAAGAAGATCCGCTGGCCGTCGGGCGACCAGAACGGGTGCTCGTCGTTGGACGGGCTATTCGAAAGGTTCCGCTGAATCCCACCGTCGGCATCCATCACATAGATCTGGGACGGACCGTCGCGGAACGAGCGGAACGCGATCCGCTCCCCGTCCGCTGACCACGCAGGGGTGCCATCCTGGCCCGGCGCGTCGGTCAGCTTGATGATCGTCCCGCTGTCGGGTTCCATCACGTAGATGTCGAAATCGCCGTCGGCGTTGGACATGTAGGCGATCCTGGAGCCGTCGGGCGAAAAGGCGGGGTAGGCGTTGGTGATCCGGGTCAGGAGGTTCGGGCTTGCCTCCTGCGCTGACGCGACGCTTACGGTGGCAAGGATCATCCCCGCGCCGAAAAGAGAGGTACTGAGCGAAGTCTTTATCATCACTCCAGCTTCCCCCGAAGGCTTTCGCGGTCGAAATCTCGTTCCCTAACCTGCTGGACGAAGGATCCAGACCGGGCCTTCAAAAACGAACCTTCTAGATTCACGATTACCAAAGAAGGGGGCGAGTTCGCGTAACAGCCAGCGCCGAACTTCATCGATGTCCTCTTCGCCCTCCTCCACGGCCGCGATCACGTTCGTCTGCGTCACCAGGTAGTCGACCAGCCGTTCCCTGGTGAACTCCATGAGGTTTTGGTACTCGTCATGCGTCTCGACCCGGAACCCGGGCTCGACAAGGTCTCCGGGCGTGAAGTCCAAGGGAAACCTGGGAGGGTAGGGGTATCTGTTCCAATAGACATCTCGCATCCATTGCCCCATCCCGTCCTCTTCGCTCTCCTCCGCTCCACCGGCGAAGAAATTGTCGTAGACGACGACCAATCCATGTGGATGGAGAACCCGCAGCGCCTCGAGGAGGAATCGCTCCCGGTCGAGCCAGTGGAAGGTCAACGAGACGGTCAGCAGATCGAACGAACCGGCTCGAAAGGGCACCTCCTCTGCCCGCCCCGCCACATAGCTCATCTCCGAGAGCCGATGCGCGTGGGCCAGCATCGCCAGCGAGGAGTCGAGCCCCACCACTCGACGGGCCAAACGGATCAGGGGTCGCGTGGAGGCTCCGGTTCCGCAGCCGACATCCAGGGCTGTCCCATACCACCGTTTATCGAGACGCGATCTGAGGGTCTCGATAAGGCCTGCATGAAATTCCGGCCGTCCCAGCGCATAACGCTCGGCTACGGATTCGCTGGCGAAGTGGTTGTGCACGCGGAGGCTCGCACCGGTTCTGAAAAGCGAGGATCCGTGCGAATGGAAGGCGCGGTCAGCGGGTGGCCGGCACCTGCTCGACCGGATAGCCAAGCTCGGTCAGGCGCCGGCGGTCGCGGTCGATGCGCTCTGCATCCGCCGATGTGCGGAACGGCCCGACCCGCACACGGTAGAATCCGCGCCCGTCCACGACCGCGATCTGGACGGACGAGTTGAAGTCGTCCTCCTTGAGCCGCTTGGAGAGGTCGGCCGCCCGCGCGGCGCTTGCGAAGGCCCCGACCTGGAGATAGACCAGGTCCGCGTTCCCTCCGCCCGGTCCGAACTTGGCGGGGGGCCCGAGCTCCTCGGGAGGTTCGCCGGTCCGCTCTTCGGCGGGACGGTCCACCACCGGGCCTTCGTCGGGTCGCTCCACCACCGGGGTCTCGGCGGGTGGCTCCGCCGGGGCGCCCTCCACGGCCGGCGGCGTCGCTTCCAGAGCGGGCTCCTCCGGCGGCGCTTCCACGGGTCGCCCTTCGCCCCGCCCGACGCCCTCCGGGGCGGCGGCCACAGGGTCGGCGACGGCGATGTCCTCGACCTCTTCCTCGCGCGGCACCTGCTGGTCGCCGGCGGCCTCGGCGCCCGGCTGAGGCAGGGCCGCGGCCACGGGCGGCAGCTCCACGCTCGGTGCCTCTTCCCCGGGCTGCCGCTCTCCGGCCGCTGACGCCATGGCCGGGGGAGGCGTCTCGCCGCCCTGCGAGGCCAGCACCTGCCGGGCGTCCGCAGCCTGCGGCGAAGCGGGGTAGTCGAGGGTCAGAAGCGTGTAGTACTGCATCGCGGTCGGCTCGTCGCCGGCCTCGGCATGCGCTCGCGCCAGCCAGTGCGCGTACTCGGCCGCCAGAGCGTCCCGCTGACCCATCGATACCTGTCGCGACAGCTCACCCGACTTGACGCGATTGAAGCCCTCCTCGAAAGTCGAGACGGCGGCCGCGGGATCGCCGGCGGCGAACCTCGCCTGACCGATCCACAGGTCGATCTCAGGCTGGTACCGACTGACCGGATAGTCCTTGCGGAGCTGCTCGAACTGCTGAATGGCGAGGTCGGGCTTCCCCTCGACCATGTTCAGCACCGCCAGCCGCTGAAGCGCTCCATCGGCGATGGGCGACGCCGGGAACTCGTCGACGATGATCTGGTAGTGGCGGCCCGCCACGGCCGCGTCCGGCTCCATGAGCGCGATGTAGTAGAGGGCCTCGGCCTGCGGCATCCGCGCCGCCCCCGTCAGGTTCGAGGTGGCATCGAGGTAGGCCCACAGCTTCTCGCGCGCCTCCTCGAAGCTCTCGCGCTCGAAGGCGCGGCGACCTTCCTCCAGAAGCTCGCCGGGGTCGTCCTGGGCGAGCGCTGCGCCGGGCACAAGAAGCGCAGCCGCGACGAGCGCGACCGTCACGCCGCCCGCGAGGGCGGCCATACAAAGGCGTCGTCTATGCGGCATGCAGAATCTCCATCAGATGTCTATCCATCACGAATCGCTCCCGATGTCCGGTCGATTTGAGCATGCGGTCGGCGTCGGCCAGTAGGTCCAGCGCGCGGGCGACCGAGCCGGGCGTGTGTCGTCGGGCCTGTTCGGCGAGCCCCTTCGCCATCGCATACCAGGACCGCCCGGGGAGCGCCTCCATGATCCGGTGCGGATCGCTCGAGCCGGTCTCGACGACCACGCCGAGCCGGCAGAAGTGGGTGGCGAGGAGCGGCACCAGCCGGTACGCGCTCTCGCCGGATTCCAGGAGCCGACCGAGAACCCGGAACGCCTTCTCCCGATCCCCCGCCCCGACCGCGTCGCACCATTCCCAGACCGTGCCGATCGTTCCGCCCGTGCAGACGGCCTCGACATCCTCGATGGCGATGGTGTCCGTGTCTCCAACGTAGAGCGCCACCTTTTCGAGTTCGGCGTAGAGGGGCTGGAGCTCCGCGCCGAGCGCGGCCAGCGCGCGGGCGGCATCCGTTTCGAGCCGCTTGCCGAAGTCGGTCCTGGCACGGCCGGCGAGCCAGCGCTCGTAGTCGAACTTGCGTGGGAGCTCGCACACGATCCTGAGCCCGCGCTTTTCCCAGAGCTGGTAGAGGTTTCCCCGCATGGTGGAGCCGCCGGTCCCGATCAGGCACAGGCTGGCGGGGGCTTCGTCGAGCGTCTCCTTGATGCGGTCGCGGACGGCCGCGGGGACGGCCGGAATCCCCTTCAGCACCACGATCCGCCGATCGTTCATGAGGGGGGGCGTGCCGACCAGGGTCTCGTAGTCGGTCTCGGTCAGCTCGGCGGCGTCCCGGGTCTCGAGGTCGAAGGCCTCGGAGCCGGGCGCCGTGATCACGTGCTCGAGAACCGACTTCACCACCTTGTCGCGGAGATATGTCTCGTCCCCGGCGATCAGGACGGCCGGGACCTCGAGCTTCGTCGCCGTCGGATCGGTGAGGAACGTGTCGGCCTGGATCTTCGGCATCGAGGCGATCGAACCGGGGTCAGAAGGTGGGTATCGATGAAGCTCGCCGGCGAAGGTATCGGCCACCGAGCGGCGGTGTCAACGATGGCTCAGGGAATGCGCAACGCCGCCTCGGCGACCCAGGCCGCCGGCATGACGGAAGCTGTGTGATGGATGATGATGGGGGGTCGCCGGGGCGGCCATCCGCCCAACCCGCTCGTCCGCAGGTCGCCGCCGACGTCGTTCACCCGGATGACGCGGACCTCGCGTCGCGGTACCACGGGGAGCCGATCGATCGAAAGTCCCGCTTCGCTGGCCACCGTCCGGGTGCGGCGCGGCGGCGCGCTCGCCGCAGGCTGCCTTTCGACCGAAGCCGGTCGAGGCAGAGCGGCCGGGATCACGCTGGCCCATGACGTGGGCGGCACGGCCTCCGAGGTGGGCACCACCGTTCGGACCGGCCGAGCGCGGAAGTCCAGGCCGGCGGGGGGCACGAAGACGAGCATTGCCAGGACCGCGATCACGAGGGCCGCCCCGATACGGCCCTGGAAGCGCCGTCGCGGCTCGATGTCTGCGCGCGCCGGACGATCATCCCCGCCCAGCCGCTCCATGACGCGCTCATACACCCCCCACGCCGGGACCGGGGCGTTTGCCTCCCGGTAGACCGCGATGCCCTCGCGATAGGCCTTTAGATGGCGGAGGCAGGCTTCACAGCAATCGAGGTGGGCAAGGAGCAAGGCCCGGCGCGCCGGATCGAGCGACCCGTCGACGAAGCTGGAGAACTCGTCGAGAAATTCTCGGCAGGGCCCCCGGGAGATCGGCATTGTGCAAACCCGCTCAAATAGTCCAGAAGTGACGCGAACCCGATGTCACCTCTGCATACAGCAGGCCCGACGTAAGGTTCCAGACGTTCGAACGGGGGAGATCCTCTTAGGGAACTCGGGGGGCCCGGGGGCCGGCCTTGCCCCCCGGGAAGTCAGGGCCTTATTCGAGCCACGGCTCAATGATCTGCGCGAAGCGGTTCCGGGCCCGGTTGAGCCGCGATTTCACGGTGCCGAGCTGGGTGTCGGTGATCTCGGCGATCTCCTCGTACGACTTCCCCTCGATCTCGCGGAGGATGAAGACCTCGCGGTGATGCTCCGGCAGCTGCTCGGCCGCGCGCTCCACGAGATCCTGGAGCTGACGCTGCCGGAACAGGTCGTCCGGGCGCATCGAGGAGTCTTCGAACTGGAGCGGCCGGTGATCGTCATCCCACTTCGACGTCAGGGTCTGGAAGAGGACGAGCGGGTTACGAGACCGGTTCCGGAGCTCGTTCTTGGCCAGGTTCGAGGCGATGGTATAGATCCACGTCGAGAACTTCTTCGACGTGTCGAATCGATGGATGTGCCTGTACACCCGGATGAACGTCTCCTGGGCCAGGTCGTAGGCCCGCTCGCGGTCCCCGATCGAGCGTTGGATGAAGTTCACGATGCGTCCCTCGTACCGCCCGACAAGCTCCCGGAAACACGCCCCCTCGCCGCCGAGATAACCCTCGACCAGCTCGGAGTCGGTCAGCTGTCTTGCTTCGACCTCGGTGGTTCGGACACGCGTCTGGTTCATCGACATCCCCTGGCCTGAGTCCCAGCTATGGATTACGCGATCTTGGCGCCCTCCCTTATTGGCAGGGGGTGTGCCACTTCATCTTGGGGCCCAAAAACCATTAATAAATATAGGTAAATGTGTCCGTTCGTCAACCGCTTCGCCGAACTGTCCGGAGGCCACGTGTCCCCTGGATAGGACGGGGAACGGCGCCCTTGGTTTGAGGGATAAACCGGGATCGGGGGAGCGGGGTTCGATGGCCCGGCGGCGGATCACTCCGCCAACGCGACTTCCTCTTCGTACATCGTGTCGATCAGCTCCGCGTACTTCTCCTCGATGACGCGGCGCTTGACCTTGAGGGTGGGGGTGAGCTCGCCGGCACCGATCGTGAACTCCTCGGGGACGAGACGGAACTTCTTCAAGGTCTCGTAGGACGCGAGCCCGCGGTTCAGATCGGCCAGCTCCGCCTCGTAGAGCTCCTGCACCGGCTCGGCCTGGAAGAGGGCCTCCCGGTCCGCGGAATCGAGACCCTGCTCGCGGGCGAAGGCCTCGAGGTTGTCGAAGTTCGGCACCAGCAGGACCGACGCGTACTTGCGCTTGTTCCCGACCACGACCGCCTGGCTCACGTACTTGGACGTCTTGAGCTCGTTCTCGAGCGGCTGCGGAGCGATGAACTTGCCGCCCGACGTCTTGATGAGGTCCCGCTTGCGGTCGGTGATCTTGAGAAATCCATCCTCGAGGTGCCCGATGTCGCCGGTCCGGAACCAGCCGTCCCTCGTCATCACCTCGGCGGTCTTCTCGGGCAGGTTGTAGTAGCCCTGCATGATGTTGGGCCCGCGGACCAGGATCTCGCCGTCGTCTCCCGGCCGCTCGGGATCGGCCTCGATCCTGACCTCGACATTGGCGATCGGCGGCCCGACCGTTCCGAAGCGCATCTTCTCGAACGTGTTGACGGCGATGACCGGGCTCGTCTCGGTCAGCCCGTAGCCCTCCAGGATCGGCAGCCCCGCCGCATAGAAGAACTTGGCGATCACGGGCGCCAGCGGGGCACCGCCCGAGCAGAAGAACCGGATCCGCCCACCCATCCGCTCGCGGAGCTTGGCGTAGACGAGCCGATCGGCCAACCTATGCTTCCCGCGGAGAGCCGGGCCGGCTCCCCCGCCGTCGACCTCCTTTTCCGCGAACTCTATCCCGACCCTCCGCGCCCAGAAGACGAGTCGCTTCTTGAGCCCGCCGGCGTCGGACGCCTTTTGCAGGACCCCCGCGTACATCTTCTCATAGAGCCGCGGCACGCTGGTCATCACGGTGGGGCGGATCTCGGCCATGTTGTCGAGCACGCGATCCACCGACTCCGCGTACGCGATCGTGACGCCCGCATGGATCATGATGTAGTAGCCCGCCGTGCGCTCGAAGCTGTGCGAGAGGGGCAGGAACGAGAGGTGGACGTCCTCGGCCCGGATGGGGAGCGACTTGAGCGCGTCGATCACGTTGGAGACGAAGTTCCGGTGGCTCAGCATGACGCCCTTGGGTCGACCGGTCGTCCCCGACGTGTAGAGGATGGACGCCGTGTCCTCGGGATCGATCGCCGCGATCCGCTCGTCCAGCGCGCCGGCACTCCTCTCGCGCGCCCGGCGTCCGCGCTCGACCAGGCTGCGGGCGCTGTGGACGTCCGGACCCTCGCTCTCGAGGGGATCCAGGGTGACGATGCACTCGAGGTCGGGGCAGCGGTCCCGCACCTCGAGCACCTTGGCGAGCTGGGCCTGGTCGGAGACGACGCAGGCGACCGCGCCCGAGTCCTCGAGAATGAACTGGATCTCGTCGGAGGTGAGCGAGGTGTAGATCGGCACCGACCAGGCGCCGACCGAGAGGATCGCGAGATCGGCGAAGGCCCAGCCGGGACGGTTCTCGCTGAGGAGCGCGACCCGCGTCCCGGGGCCCACGCCCAGGTCGATCAGCCCGTGCGCCGCGAGGTCCACCTCCTCACGCAGCTCGGGGGCGGGAATCGAGACGTACTCCCCCCCGGCCTTGTACATCATGATCGGCCGGCAATGATAGCGGGTGACGGCCTCACGGAAGAGCTCGGGGATGGTGCGCGGATCGGGCATGGGGTGATTTCAAGATACATCATAAGCGGTCGGGGAGATAAGTTCCGCCCATGCACGCGGCCGAAGTGGCGGACGTTCTCGAGGAGATCGGACGGCTCCTCGAGTTCAAGGGTGAGAACCCGTTCAAGGTGCGGGCCTACCTGAACGCGGCCCGCGCCCTGGCCGATCTCGAGGAGCCGCTCGAGACCGTGGTCGCCGAGGGGCGGGTGCGGGAGATCGCGGGGGTCGGCGCGGCGATCGCCGACAAGATCGCCGCGTACGCCGAAACGGGGTCGATCCCGCTCATGGAGCGCCTCCGGCAGGAGATCCCGGTCGGCGTGCTGGATCTGCTCAAGGTTCCGGGACTCGGGCCCAAGCGGGCGCGGGCCGCGTTCGAGGCGCTCGGGGTCGCCTCGCTGGACGATCTCGAGCAGGCGGCCGCGTCGGGCCGTCTGGCCGAGGTCCCGGGCTTCGGCGAGAAGACCGCCCGGACCATCCTCGCGAGCCTGGCCCGGGTCCGCGAGTACACGGGGCGCTGGCTCTCCGCCGAGGCCCGGCCGCTGGCGGAGCGGCTGGTAGAGTCCCTGCGCGAGGATCCCGCGGTCGAGCGGACCGAGATCGCGGGCGGCCTGAGGCGCGCCTGGGAGACCGTCCACGACATCGATCTGGTCGCCGCGGCCGACGACCCCGCGGCCGTCGTCGAGCGCTTCGTCACGCTGCCACCGGTGGCCGCCGTCGTGGGGCGGGGCGACACCAAAGCCTCGATCCGCCTGGCGGGCGGAATCCCCGCCGACCTGCGCGTCGTCGAGCCCGCCGCGTTCCCGTTCGCGCTCCAGTACTTCACCGGCAGCCAGGCGCACAACACGAAGCTCCGTGGGCTCGCGAAGCGCCGCGGCTTGAAGCTCAACGAGTACGGCCTCTTTCACGAGGATGGAACGAGCGTCGATTCCAAGGACGAGGCGGCCGTCTACCGGGCGCTCGGGCTCGCCTGGATCCCGCCCGAGCTGCGCGAGGACCGGGGCGAGATCGAGGCCGCGGCGACGGACGCGTTGCCGGCCTTGGTCGAGCGGTCGGATCTGCGCGGCGTCGTCCACGTTCACACCGACTGGAGCGACGGGCGGGCGACGATCGCCACGATGGCGGTCGCCGCGCAGGGCCGGGGCTACGAGTACCTGGTGATCTGCGATCACAGCCGCTCGGCGGCTTACGCGGGCGGGTTGGACGCCGAGCGCCTGCTGGCCCAGCGCGAGGAAATCGAGCGGGTGAACGCGGATCTGCTCGGCTTCATGGTGCTGGCCGGCTGCGAGGTCGACATCCTGGCCGACGGGAGCCTGGACTTCCCCGACGAAGTGCTGGAACGCCTCGATGTCGTGGTGGGCTCGGTCCACAGCCGGCTGGGACTGCCGCGCGAGGAACAGACCGCGCGTTACCTCAAGGCGATCGAGAATCCGTGGCTCGACATACTGGGCCATCCGACCGGTCGGATCCTGAACCGCCGAAGCGGAGCCGACCTCGACATGGAGCGCGTCCTGGACGCCGCCGCCGAGCACGGCGTCACGCTGGAGGTCAACGTCGACCCCCATCGCCTGGATCTCGACTGGCGCTGGCACCGGGCCGCCGTCGAGCGCGGGATCCGGCTCTCGATCGATCCCGACGCCCACGGGCCGGAGACGATCGAATATCTGGATGACGGGATCGGAATCGCCCGCAAGGGCGGGCTGAGGCGGGAGGACGTCCTGAACGCGCTCCCGGTGGAGGCGTTCCGGGCGGCGCTCCGGCGGAACCGGAGGTAGCGGATCGGGTGGTCGCCGCCTCCGTGCCGGACGAGGGCACGTCATCCGACCTGGAGATCGAGCTCCCAGGTCTCCGCGATCAGGCTCTTCCCGAAATCTTCGTTCGGCTCCACGTGCACGCGTTGGAACCCCGCCTTTTCGTAAAGTCGCCGCGCGTCCACGAGCACGCTGTTGGTCCAGAGGGTCATCTTCCGGTAGCCGACCCGCCGCGCGAAACCCACGCACTCGCCCACCAGCCGCGTTCCGATGCCGAGGCCGCGAGCCTTCGGCTCGACCAGGAGGCACCGGAGCTTCGCCACCTCGTCCGACTGCCGGACCAGGAACACCGAGCCCACGATCTCGCCGTCCAGCTCGGCGATCCAGCAGCGCTCCCGGGCGGCATCGAAGTCCCGGACGAACGCCGCCATGATCTCGGCCACCAGCGCCTCGAAGCGCTCGTCCCATCCGTACTCGCGGGCGTACAGGATGCCGTGGCGATGAACCACCCAGCCCAGATCCCCCGGCCGAGGGGGGCGGAGGACGAGCTCGGGCGCCGGCCCGGCAGGCGCCGCCCCGGTGCACGCCGCGCCGAGGAGGCCTTCGATCGTGGTCATGGCCTCGACGAGCATATCCTGCCGGTCGCTGGTCAGGGCATCCAGCATCGCGGCGACCTCGTCTCCGGAGGCGGCGTCGAGCCGCGCGAAGGCCCTTCTGCCCTCGGCGGTGAGGGAGAGGAGGGACTGTCGCCGGTCCGTCTCGGACGGCCGCCTCTCGATCAGGCCGCGCTCCCGGAATCCGCGCAGGATTCGGCTGAGGTAGCCGGCGTCGAGCGCGAGCTCGCCGCCGAGCTCGGTGGCGGTGGTCTCGCCACCCTGAGCGAGCTCGTAGATCACCCGCGCCTCGGTGAGCGAGAAGGGGCTCTCGAGCAGCCCTTCCTGGAGGACGCCGATCTGCCGGGTGTAGAACCGGTTGAAGCGACGCACCGCGCCAACGTGCCGAAGCCGATCCATTGCCGTCGAGAACTCTCCCAGGCTCGGGGGGCAGAGGCCGAGCCTGTCCGATTGTACCATGATTTAGTTGAATTCGTCAAGGAACTAATCGGTGCTACGCTCCAAGAAGATCGCATGGGGATTGACGGCTATATAACTATGTATATAATATCCTCATGAGCTTGGCCCACATCCTCCTCGGCCTCCTCCGCGACCCTGCCAGCGGCTACGACCTGAAGGCCGAGTTCGAGCGTGGCGCTCGCCATTTCTGGTCCGCGGAGCTGAGCCAGATCTATCCGACCCTCAAACGCATGGAGACCCGGGGATGGCTGACGAGCGACACCGAGCCGTCGGACCGCGGGCCGGACCGGCGGGTCTACACGCGGACCCGGGCGGGCAGGGACGAGCTTCTCCGATGGTTGCGTGGCGGCCCGGTGGTCGGCACCGAGCGCTTCGCCTACCTGGCTCAGCTCGCGTTCATGGACGAGCTGGAAGATCTCCAGGAGTCGCTGGACTTCATGCGCGCCCTGAGGGCCCGCCTGGCCGCGTGGAGGGCGGAGCTCGTCGCGATCGAGACCGGGGCGTTCGCGATCGTGCCCGGGTTCCCCGACGAGCTCCCCGCCGACGTCTTCCACGACCACGCCGCGCTCCGTATGGGGCTCCACACCCTCGCCGCCAAGCTCGAGTGGTGCGACGAGACGATCGCCCGGCTCGAGAGGCGGCTCGAAGCCGACAGGACATCGGCGAATGGCGAGTCGGCCGATGCGATCGATCGGCGCCACTCCCCCACATCATAGGAGAGCCGACGATGTTCACGATCTATCGCTCCCTGCTTCTGTTCCACGTGGCGGCCGGGTGCCTGGGGCTGGTGGCCTTCTGGGTCCCCGTGTTCGCCCCGAAGGGAGGCACGGTCCATGTCCGCGCCGGGAAGGTTTTTCTCTCCTGCGCGTACGTGGTGGCCGGCACCGCGCTGACGATCGCGCTCCTCACGCTGGCGAGCCCGTTCGGGACGCACCCCGAGGCCCGCCCCGACGATCCGGCGCGGATGGGCGCCGCGCTGACCCAGCTGCGCTTCCTCGAGGCCTTCCTGGGCTACCTGGCGATCGTCACGTTCGCGACCGTCTGGCACGGCGTACCGGTCATGCGCTCCCGGCGCGAGCGGACGCCGCTCCGGACCCCTTTCCACACGGCGGTGGGCGTGATCGCGATCCTGGCCGGGGCGGGGGTTCTCGTCCTCGGCCTCACGTTCGACCAGGAGGCCAGGTGGGTTCTGCTCGCCCTGTCGCCGATCGGCTTCCTCGTCGGCTCCGGCATGCTGCGCTACGCCCGCGGAGAGCGGAAGGAGCGAATGGCCCACTGGTACGAGCACCTGGGGTCCATGCTGGGCGGTGGGATCGCCTTCCACACGGCGTTCCTGGTGTTCGGGATCCGGCGCTTCATCGATTACGACCTGTCGGGGATCGTCGGGCTGCTCCCGTGGATCCTTCCGACGATCATCGGGACGATCGCGATCGCGGTCTGGACGCGGCACTACCGGAAGACGTTCGGAGATCTACCGTTGGAGAAGGCGACCCGGGCCTGATCCGGGGGCGCCGCGGCGGATCACCACACTACGGCACGACCAGCAACGATCGGATCCGTCGCCCGAAGTCCTCCTCGCCCCATGGGATCGCGAGTTGCTCCCACTTGTGGCCGCCGTTGGCGGAGCGGTAGACACCGCGATTGCTGGCGGCATAGAAGACACCGGGCTCCACCGGATCGGTCTCCAGGATCGGCGCCGTCATCCCCATGGCCCGTGGCAGCCCGTCCGTGACCGCCTCCCACGTCACCCCCCTCGCCCGCCTGTAGATCCGGGATTCCGCGGCCTTGGGGTCGTGGGCGAAGGTCGGACCCGGAGACGCCGAGACGAGGACCGTGTCGGGATCCCGCTGATCGACCGCCAGGCTCCAGCAGTAGCGATCCTGGAGCCCCGCCTCCCACTGGCCCCAGGTCTCCCCGCCGTCGCGACTTTCGAAGTAGCCATCCCCCGCGGCGGCATAAACGCGATCCTTCGCCTGAGGGTGGGTCTCGATGCGATGGGCGTCCCGAGGCCCATCCTCCTTGCGATCCTCCCACCTCCGCCCGCCGTTCACGCTGCGGATCAGCGCCCCCGCCTCGATCGACACGTACAGCCGTCCCGCCTGATGAGGGTCGCACTCGATCCAGCGGACGTGATGGGTCTTAGGACGGGGCGGGAAGCTCCACTCCGTGGACGACGGGAGATCGTCGAGCCCTGGCCGCTCCTCCCACATCTCGCCGCCGTCGTCGGAGACGAAGACGGCGCTCGGGTCGGTGCCGACGTAGACGAACCCGTGGGCCGGGGTCTGCTCCAGGGCGCTGACCGCGATCGCGGTCACCCGCCCCCGCGGAAGCCCCTGGCCGACCCAAACCCAGGACTCCCCCCCATCGTCGCTGCGCCATACCCCATTGCCGAACGTCCCGCAGTACAGTCGCGACGGCCGGTTGGGATCCTTGGCCAGGCAGAGCGGCGAGGCCTCGCGGAGGTGGGTCCGGATCGACCACTCCCCGCGCTCGCGGCCCTCTTCGACGAACGCCACAAGCAGGGCGTCGTCCCGGGCGATCACCAGGTTCGGCATGCGCCCAATCTATGGTGATCGGAGGAAAGTCGCCCCGAGACGTCCCTGGGGCGCGCTGATCCAGACTGCCGACGAGACGGTGCACCCCGGTTGTCGCGCCCCAGTGCCGCACCTAATTTCTCAGGCGCGCTCAGGGCGGTTTCTGCCCCCCTCCAAGCCGTTTCTCATCCGTCCCGACAGGAGACAGGCCTTGAAGATCGTCGTCTGCATCAAGCAGGTACCCGAGGGCGACGCGCGCCTTCGCATCGACGCCGATGGCGCCTCGATCGTCGAAGGCGACGTCGCCACCGAGATCAACGAAAGCGACCAGTTCGCCCTCGAAGCCGGCCTCCGGCTGGCCGAGGGGGGAGGTGACGGTGGCGAGGTCGTCGTCGCCTGCCTGGGCTCCGAGCGGGCGGAGGAGGCGATCCGACGGGCGCTGGCGATGGGCGCCACGCGCGCGATCCATCTGGCCGACCCCGCCTTCCAGGGCGGTGACGCGGGAGCCACTGCGCGCGCCCTGGCCGCCGCCATCAAGCCCGAGCAGCCGGATCTGGTGCTGACCGGGCTTCAGTCCGACGATGCCGGGTGGGCCCAGACAGGCGTCATCCTGGCGGCTCGCCTCGGCTGGCCGAGCGCGACCCTGATCATGGAGATCGAGCCTCCCCAGGACGGGCGCATCAAGGTCAAGCGCGAGCTCGAGGGCGGCTGGTTCCAGTGGGTCACGCTCCCCCTGCCCGCGGTGCTGACCATCCAGTCCGGCATCAACACCGTGCGCTACGCGACCTTGAAGGGAATCATGGGCGCCAAGAAAAAGGAGATCCGCAAGGTCGCCCCGGCCGACCTGGGGGCCGACGCCGGTCGAGTCGGGAAAGCCGGCCGGAAGATCGAGGTGACGCGGCTCTACGTTCCCGAGAAGACGAAGGGCGCCGAGCTGATCGATGGCGACGCGGCGACGGCCGCGGCGACGCTCGTCGACAAGCTCCAGAAGGAAGCGAAGGTGCTGTGATGGCGGGCGCGATCTGGGCGATCACGGAAACCGGCGCGAACGGGCTCAAGGGAATCTCGAACGAGGTGGTGGCCGCCGGGCAGAAGCTGGCCGGGCCGCTGGGGAAGCCGGTCGAAGCGGTCGTGATGGGATCGGCTGTGCGTGACGCGGCCGAGAAGGTCGCCGCGAAGGAGCTCGGCCGGGTGCGCCTGATCGACGACCCCCGGCTCGATCCCTATACGCCGGACGCCTTCACCGCGGCCCTCAAGCAGGCGATCGAGGCCGAGGGACCGGAGCTCGTCCTCTTCCCGCACACCTACCAGGTGCGCGACTGGGTGCCGCGACTGGCCGCCGAGCTGGAGGCCGGCTTCATCTCCGATGTCGTCGATGTCCGGGTCGCGGACGGCCGGCCCGTGTTCGTCCGCCAGCCCTATCAGGGCAAGCTCAACGCCGACTGCGTGTTCGCCGGTGACGGGCCGCATCTGGCGAGCCTCCAGTCGGGAGCGTACCTGGCCTCGGACGCCGCCGACGGCAACGCGCCCGCGGAGATCGTCGAGCAGGCGGTCGACCTCTCCGGAGTCGAGATCCGCACCGAGGTGCTCGATACCTTCCAGGAAGTCGAGGACAAAGTCGACCTCTCGCGCGCCGACGTGATCGTGGCCGTCGGCCGGGGGATCGGCAAGCAGGAGAAGATCGGGATCGTCGAGGAGCTGACGAAGGCGCTCGGCGGGCAGCTCGCCGCCAGCCGTCCCGTCTGCGACAACGAGTGGCTCCCCATGGATCGGCAGATCGGCTCTTCGGGGCAGACCGTCGCTCCCCGGCTCTACGTGGCGGTCGGCATCTCCGGAGCCATTCAGCACCTCGTGGGTATGAAGAACTCGGGCACGATCGTCGCCATCAACAAGGATGCGAACGCGCCCATCTTCTCGGTCTCTGACTACGGCATCGTCGGGGACCTCTTCGAGATCGTGCCCGCGCTGACCGAGAAGGTGAAGGAGGCGAAGGGCGCGGCCTGACCCGATGCGCCCACACGGCCTACGCATGGAAGACCTGAAGATCTTCGAGGAAGTCTCGCTCGAGTGCGACGAGAAGGGGACGCTCCCCTATGAGGGCGGCCACAGCCACGGCACGACGGGCGTGCTCCTGGCGGCCGACACACCGCTCCCCTTCGACGGCTATCGGGCGATGGACGAGGGCGAGTGCGCGAGGCGGATCCACGCCGCCAAAGCCACGCTGGGCGACGACCTCGTCATCCTCGTCCACCATTACCAGCGGAACGACGTCTATCAGTTCGCCGACCTGACGGGAGACTCGTTCAAGCTCTCCCGGCAGGCGGCCGACGCCGAGGCGACCACGATCGTCTTCTGCGGGGTCCACTTCATGGCCGAGTCCGCGGACATCCTCTCGCGGGACGACCAGGTCGTGATCCTGCCCGACCTGTCGGCCGGCTGCTCGATGGCCGACATGGCCGACATCGGCCAGGTGGAGGAGTGCTGGGACGCGCTCGCGGACGCCCTGGGCGGCGATCCCGCCCGGCGCGTCATGCCGGTGACCTACATGAACTCGAGCGCGGACCTCAAGGCCTTCTGCGGCCGACTGGGTGGCATCGTGTGCACGTCCAGCAACGCCGCCGCGGTCCTCGAGTGGGCGTACGCCCAGCGCGAGAAGGTGCTCTTCTTCCCCGACCAGCATCTGGGACGTAACACGGCCAAGGCGATGGGCATCCCGCTCGAGGACATGGTCCTCTGGAGCCCGCGCGCCGTCGACGGCGGCGTGGACCCGGAGGGGCTCGAGCGCGCCAGGATCATCCTCTGGGAGGGCTGGTGCTCGGTCCACAATCTCTTCCGGGCCGAGCACATCGATCGGATCCGGGAGGCGAAGCCGGGCGTCCGGATCCTCGTTCATCCCGAGTGCCGGATGGAGGTGGTCGACAAGGCCGACGTGATCGGCTCGACTGAGAAGATCGTCCGCACGATCGAGGCGGCGCCGTCCGGCAGCGAGTGGGCAATCGGGACCGAGATCCATCTCGTCAACCGGCTCAAGGAGCGGCATCCCGACAAGGGGATTCACTTCCTGTCTCCGACCGTCTGCATGTGCGCGACCATGTACCGGATCGACATGCCCCATCTGGCTTGGACGCTCGACAATCTGGTCACGGGCCACGTCGTCAACCGCGTCCAGGTCGACGTGGAGACCGCCCGCCTGGCGCGCGTGGCGCTCGACCGGATGCTGGCCGTCGTCTGATCTTCCGCTCCATACTTCCTCCACCGATCCACCGGCGCGGCTCCCGCCGCGCGATCGCCGCCGTGCTGGGGGTGGCGACGCTGACACTCCTCGGGTGCGGGCTGCGGCAGCGGATCCCGGGCTTCGGTCCGGCGCGGGACGGTACCCTCCTCGTCCGGCACAGCGAGTCAGCTCCACAGGAGATCTGGGTGAACGAGACCCTGCTCGGACTGGCGCAGCCGGGCGGCATCACCTGCTTCCAGGACGTTCCCACGGGCACGCTGCGGGTCGAGGCGCGGGAGCCGGGCGCGGTGCTCTCCTCCGGCATCGAGACGCTGACCCGCGCGACCCAGATCGTCCTCCCGCCCGAGCAGCCGCTTCTCTGGGACATCGACCACGACCAGGTGTTCTCGGGCCGGGCGCACGCACGGCTGTGTGGGGAAGGCGATTGACATTTGTACTGCATGCTTACATGTTTAAAGCATGAGCAGGATGATCCAGCTCCGAAACGTCCCCGATTCCCTCCACCGGAAGCTCAAGTCCCGCGCCGCGCTCGCCGGAATGTCCCTTTCCGACTATCTCATCGGCGAGATCCGAAAGACCGCCGACCGACCGACGATGGAGGAGCTCCGGGAGCGGCTCGCCCGGCGTGAGCCGGTCCGTCCGAAAGAGTCACCGGCGGAGGCGGTCCGGGCCGAACGCGAGCATCGGTGATCGTCGTCGACGCTTCGGCGATCCTCGAAGTTCTTCTCGGAACGCCGGCCGCTGATGCCGTCTCCGAGCGACTCTTTCGGGAAGGGGAGACCTGGCATGCACCGCATCTCCTCGATCTCGAGGTCGCTCAGGTACTTCGCCGTTTTGCCGCCGCGGGTGAAATGGCCGATGATCGAGGAAGGGTCGCCCTGGAGGACCTGCAGCAGATGCCCCTGACACGCTATCCGCATGCGGTCTTCCTGCCGAGAGTCTGGGATCTCCGGCACAACTTTTCCGCCTATGACGCGGCCTATCTCGCGCTTGCCGAGGCCCTGGGCGCGCCCCTGGTGACTCGCGACGCCAGGCTGGCCGCTGCACCCAGCCTCGAGGCCGTCGTGGAAGTCCTGTGATCGTCCACTCCATCCCCATCCATCGAGAAGGAGCGGAACCATGGCCGAGGTGAACATCCGCGTTCAGCCCACTCCCAACCCGAACAGTCTCCTCTTCCACGTCGACCGGACCATCACCGAGGAGCGGATGAAGCAGTTCAACTCGGCCGACGAGACGGAGGCGGTCCCGCTGGCCAGGGCGCTCTTCGCGATCGAGAACGTGACGACCATCTTCTTCATGCCGAACTCGATCACGGTGAGCAAGGAGCCGGAGGGAGACTGGGACCAGATCGCGCCGGCCGCCGAGGAGGCGATCCAGGCGCACTTCGCGGAGGCCTAGGCCCGGTACGTCGCGAACGACGTCGGCGTCTCCCACAGACGCACGGCGGAGACCGGGAGCCCCTTCTCATCGGCGTGGCGGAAGATCTCGCGGGCGATGTTCTCGGCGGTGGGGTTGTCGTCCATGAGGTAGCGGGGCTCGCCGTGCTCCTCGAGCCAGGCCACCAGGGGATCGTCCTTCCGGAGCAGCATCTGGTGGTCGAGCCGCTCGTCGATCCAGCGCTTCACATCGGCCTTCACGTCCCCGAAGTCGACCACCATCCCGCGCGAGTCGAGCGCGTCCGACTCGAGCTCGATCTCGACCAGGCCGTTGTGGCCGTG
>JBOHRQ010000007.1:0-13483 GCA_050732875.1 Gemmatimonadota bacterium
TCGGCGGTCAAGTGGGGGGTCGCGGGACGGATCGTCTGGGCGTGGATCCTGACGATTCCGGCGGCGGCGATCGTGGCCATGCTGTCCTATTACGCCACGACCTTGTTCCACCCGGTCTGAGGCGCGCTACCCCTCGCGGGCCGGGATCACGATCCGGAACGTCGATCCGGCCCCGGGCCGCGATTCCAGCGCGACCGTTCCGCCGTGGGCCTCGGCCGCGTGCTTGACGATCGACAGGCCGAGCCCGGTCCCGCCCTGCTCCCGCGAGCGGCCCTTGTCGACCCGGTAGAAGCGCTCGAAGACGCGGGGCTGATCCTGGTACGGGATCCCGGGCCCGGTGTCCGAGACCGCCAGCTCGGCGCCCTCCGCCGTTGGCCGGGCGGCGATCCGGATCCCGTCGCCCGGCCGGCAGTACTTGACCGCGTTCTCGAGCAGGTTGGCGAGCGCCTGCCGGAGGAGCCCGCGGTCCGCGTCGATCGTGACGTCGGGCTCGGCGTCCACGGCCAGCGTCAGACCGCTCTGCTCGGCCCGCGGTCCCCACTCCCGGGCCAGCTCGCTCAGGAGATCTCCGGCCGAGAAGCGCTCCCGATGAGGGGCGAAGCCGGCTTCCTCGAGACGCGCGAGCTCCAGGAGATCGCTGATCAGCATGGTCAGGCGTTCGACGTGACGGCGGATCACGGCGGCGTGCTCCCGGACTTCTCCGGCCGACAGCTCCTCCTCGGAGAGCGCCTCGGCGTAGCCCGACAGAGCCGTCAGCGGCGTCCTGAGCTCGTGGCTCACGTTGGAGACGAAATCACGACGCACCGTATCGACCCGCTTGAGCGCCGTGATGTCGTGGAAGACGACCACGGCTCCGCCTTCGGGGAGGCCGACCGCGTGCAGGCTCAGCGTCCGCTCGGCCGGCCACGTGACCTGGATCTCCCGGCCCACCGTCCGGGCATCGATGAGGTCTGCGACGGCTTCGGCGACCCCCGGGGTTCGGAGCGCCTCGACCAGGCTCCGGCCGACGACGGATCGCTCCAGCCCGAACATGCGGTGCAGGGCGGGGTTGGTACGGCTCACCCTGCCTGAGGGGTCGGTGACCAGGACCCCTTCCACCATGCCGTCCAGGATCGCCTCCAGCCGCTCCCGCTCCACGGTCGCCTCGGCGATCCGCGCGGCGAGCTGGTTGCGGGCGCCGTCGAGGGACCGCGCCAGGTCCTCGAGCTCGTCGCCCGTATCGATCCGGACGCGGGCGTCGAGATCCCCGGCCTCGACCCGCTGCGCGACCTCGCTCAGCCGCGCGATGGGACCGCTCAGCCGCCGCGCCCAGAGGATCCCGGCGAGCGAGGCCAGGACCAGCGCGATCACCATGGCCGTCGCGATCCGGCGGGCCGCGGTGTCTCCCGCGTCATCGACGCGCGTAAACGGAACGGCGACCCGGACGACGGCGTCTCTCCATGGACCGGATTCGACCCGCCGCGCGCGATACAGCATGTCGGTGCCCACCGAGCGGGAGTAGCGCACGCTGTGCCCTTCTCCACCGCGTCGCGCCTCGATGACCTCGGCCCGCGAGCCGTGGTTGTCGAGGGCCAGCAGAGCGCCTTCATCGAACTCGCTGTCGGCGATCACCCGGCCGTCGGCCGCGACCACGGTGATGCGCGCTTCGGCGGCCCGTGCCAGCTGGTCCACGTAGGCGTCGAGGCCGGCCTCGGCGGATGGCGCCACGCCGCGTTCCAGCGAGGTGGCCGCGAGCCGGACCCCGGTCGCCACCCGGTCTTCGATGCCGCTGCGTGCCGCCCCGGTCGTGGCGCGATACAGCAGCGCCCCAGCGATCAGCGTCAGAATGAGGCCGAAGGCGATGTACGTAAAGAGGATCCGGTTGCGGAGGCGCATCCTGAACGACCGCCGGCGCCGGCCCTCAGCCGGCCGGCGGGTTGAACTTGTAGCCCACGCCCCAGGCCGTCTCGATCCAGCTCCCGGGCTCCCCCAGCTTGCGCCGCAGGCGGGCCACGTGAGCATCAACCGTCCGGTCGTAGCCCTCGAAGTCGTAGTTCCACACCTGGCGCAGCAGATCGGCGCGGCTGAACACGCGGTTGGGATGAACCAGAAGGAAGCGCAGGAGATCGAATTCGCGGGTCGTGAGATGGATCTCTACTTCTTCCACGAGCACGGTACGGGCGGCGGCGTCCAGGACCAGCGCGTCGAACTCGATCCGGTCGCTGGGCGCATCCTGCCCGCTGGCGCGCCGCAGGACGGCGGCGATCCGCAAGAGAAGCTCGCGGAGGTTGAATGGCTTGGTGATGTAGTCGTCGGCTTCCAGCTCGAGCCCCACGATGCGGTCGACCGGCTCGCCCTTCGCGGTCAGCATGATGACCGGCAGGCGGGAGGTCCGTGGATCGCGCTTGAGGCGGCGGGCGACCTCCAGCCCGTCCAAGAGCGGCAGCATGAGGTCCAGCAGCACGAGGTCCACGGCCTCCCGCCACGCCGCCTCGAGCCCCTCCAGGCCGTCCTCGGCGAGGACGACGCGATAGCCGGCGCGGTCGAGCTGCCGGTCGAGCAGGCTCCTCAGGTCGGGCTCGTCCTCCACGACGAGGATCGTCCGGCGGGACGCGCCGTCCTGGACCTCGCTCACTGGTCGAACTCGCCTTCGGTGTCGTCGGCGTGATGCTTGATGGTGCGCGCCTCGACGATGTAGATCACGTCTTCCGCCAGATTGGTCGCGAGATCGGCCACCCGTTCCAGATTCCGGGACACCAGCATCATCTGGAGCGCAGGGATGACGGTGTTGGTGTTCTCTCCCATCTGGGACAGCATCAGCCGGAAGACGGTGTCGTTGTAGCGGTCGACCTCCTCGTCCCGGATGCAGACATTGCGGGCCAGCGCCACGTCGCGCTCGATGAAGGCGCTGATCGAGTCGCGGAGCATGGCGGTCGACAGCTCGGCCATCTGGTCGAGCTCGGATGGCTGCGGCATCGGGTACGCCTCGGCCAGCCGTTTGGCGCACTGGGCGATGTTCACGGCGTGGTCGCCCACGCGCTCGAGATCGTTCGAGATCTTGAGCACCGCGACCAGGATCCGCAGGTCGCCGGCCATCGGCTGACGGCGGGCGAGCAGGCTGATGGCCAGCTCCTCGATCTCCAGCTCGAGCGCGTCCACGCCTCGGTCGGCCAGGATGGTCTGATTGGCCCCCTGTCCGTCGAGCCGCTTGACGGCTGCGAGCGCGGACCGGACCTGCTCCTCGGCCAGCCCGGCCATGCGCAGCAGGAGCCCGCGCAGCTCGTCCAGCTCCTGGTCGAAGTGACGCGTCGCCCTAGCCGAATCTTCCTGTGACATAGTCCTCCGTGTTCCGTTCGCTGGGGGCGGTGAAGATCCTGTCCGTGTCATCGTACTCGATCAGCTCTCCCAGGTAGAGATATGCAGTGTGGTGCGAGACCCGCGCCGCCTGCTGCATGTTGTGGGTCACGATCACGATCGTGTAGTCCTCGACCAGCTCCTGGATCAGCTCCTCGATCTTGGAGGTGGCGATCGGGTCCAGCGCCGAGGCCGGCTCGTCCATCAGGAGTACCTCCGGCTTGACGGCCAGCGCGCGAGCGATGCAGAGCCGCTGCTGCTGCCCACCGGACAGCTCGAGGGCGCTGTCGTCGAGGCGGTCCTTTACCTCTTCCCACAGCGCGGCCTGGCGCAACGAGCGCTCCACGATCTCCTCCAGCTCGCCGTCGACGGCGTTGATCCGCGGGCCGAACGCGACGTTGTCGTAGATCGACTTCGGGAACGGGTTCGGCTTCTGGAACACCATCCCGACGCGCCGGCGCACCTCGACGGGATCGACGTGATCATCGTAGAGGTTTTCGCCCCGGAAGATGACCCGGCCGTCGATTCTCGCGCTCGGCACCAGGTCGTTCATCCGGTTGAAGCACCTGAGAAGTGTCGACTTCCCGCATCCGGAGGGCCCGATCAGTGCCACGATCCTTTTCTTCGGGATCTCCATCGAGATCGACTTGATGGCATGGTTGTCCCCATAGAAGACGGACAGATCCTGCGTCTCGAGCGCGGGAGTCCCGTCGGCGGTCACATTGATCGTCGGCAAGAACTCACCATTCCTTCCGATACTTGTTGCGCAGCCAGATGGCGAGCGCGTTCATGGTCAGCAGCAGGACGAGCAGCACGATGATGGCCGCGGCGGCCAGGTTCCGGAATTCGTCCTGCGGCCGCGAGACCCAGTTGAAGATCTGGATCGGCAGCACCGTGAAGGCGTCGCGCGGGCCGTCGGGGACGAAGGCGATGAACGTCAGCGCGCCGATCATGATGAGCGGAGCCGTCTCCCCGATGGCCCGGGAGAGGGCCAGGATGGTTCCGGTCATGATGCCCGGCAGGGCGTTTGGCAGGACGTGGTGCCGCACCGTCTGCCAGCGGGTGGCCCCCAGGCCGTAGGAGGCCTCACGGATCGAGCCCGGGACGGCCCGGATCGCCTCCTGTCCGGCGATGATGATGACCGGCAGGACCAGTAGCGAGATCGTGAGCGCTCCCGAGAGGACGCTCCGGCCGCCCGTGATCGCCGCCATCCAGCGCACGAAGACAGCGAGCCCCAGGATCCCGTAGACGATCGACGGCACGCCGGCCAGGTTGGCGATGTTGGTCTGGATGACGGTCTGGACCCAGCCCCTGCGGGCGTACTCCTCGAGATAGACCGCGGCCGCCACCCCCAGCGGGAAGGAGATCACGACGACCAGGCCCATCAGCCAGAGGGTCCCGGCCAGCGCCGGCTTGATGCCCGCCCGTGAGGGGATGCGGGATGGCGATTCCGTGAAGAACGTGGCCGTCAGCCAGCCCGCCCCGTCCACCAGCACGTCGATCAGCAGGATCGCCAGCACGAGCACGGCCGCCACGGTCGTCCCCAGGCACAGCAGCTCGAACGCCCGTCCCCAGCGGCGCCGCCGGACCAGCCCCGGCGGGGTCGCGAGCAGTTTCTCGGTGGGAGCCGGCTCCCGAGTCGCGGTCACGACGCTCAGGCGTACACCTCCCGATAACGCTCGAGGAACCAGCGCCCGAAGATGTTCATGGCCAGCGTGACCACGAACAGGAGCATCCCCACCGCGAAGAGCGACTGGTACTCGATCGAGCCGAACGGCGTGTCGCCGATGCTCACCTGCACGATGTAGGCGGTCATCGTCTGGATCGATTCCCGCGGGTCGAACGTGAGGTTCGGCGTCATGCCGGCCGCGAGGACGACGGCCATCGTCTCCCCGATCGCGCGCGAGATCGCGAGGATGAACGAGGCCACGATCCCCGACAGGGCGGCGGGCGTGACCACGCGGGTGGCGACCTCGAGCTTTGTCGCTCCCAGCGCGTACGCCCCCTGCCGGAGCGCCCGGGGCACCGCCAACATGGCGTCCTCGGACAACGACGCGATGAGGGGCAGGATCATGATCCCCACCACGATGCCGGCCGAGAGCGCGTTGAAGATCCCGAGACCGGGGATCAGGTGGCGCAGGACCGGCGTCACGAACGTGAGCGCGAAATAGCCATACACCACGGTCGGGATTCCCGCCAGAACCTCGAGGATCGGCTTCAGGACATCGCGCACCCGCCGCGGCGCGTACTCACTCAGGTAGATGGCCGAGCCCAGACCGAGCGGAACGGCGATCAGGCTCGCGATCAGGGCCACGAGGACCGATCCGACGAAGAGTGGCAGGACCCCGAACCGCTGCGGCTCGAAGAGCGGCGTCCAGACCGTGCCGGTCAGGAAGTCGAGCACCGGGACCCGGCGGAAGAAGCCGATCGACTCCCAGACCAGGACGACCACGATGCCGATCGTGGTCAGGACCGACAACGCACCGGCCAGAAAGAGGAGAGCGCCGATGACGCGCTCCCGGAGGGCCCGTCCCGCGGTCACTCGTCTTCGGCCCCTTCGGCCGCGGCGGGCTCCGGAGCGGCGGCCGGAGCGGCGGCCGGGAGCTTGGCCAGCTCCTCCTCGTACTGCGCCGGCTGGAGCGGGATGTAGCCGACCGCACGGACGAGCTCGGGTCCCTCCCCGAGGTAGAACCGAACGAACTCCTCCACCTGCGGCTTGGCCATCCCGCGGTCGCTCACGTAGATGTAGAGCGGACGGCTGAGCGGCGCGTACTCCCCGGTCTCGATCGTCTGGACGGAGGGCTGGACGCAGCCCGAGCCCCCGTCAACACCCAGCAGCTTCAGGCGGTCGGCGTTCTCCTCGTAGTACGCGTAGCCGAAGTAGCCGAGCGCGCCGGCGTCACCCTGGACCCCCTGGACCAGGACGTTGTCGTCCTCGCTGGCCGTGTAGTCGGGGCGGCTGGCGTCCTCCTCGCCGACGATCGCCTCGGTGAAATAGTCGAACGTCCCGCTGTCGGTCCCCGGACCGTACAGGACCAGCTCCTTGTCGGGGAAGCCCTGGCGGACCTGGCCCCAGTTGTCCACCTGGCTGCCCGGCTCCCAGATTCGCTTCAGCTCGTCGACCGTCAGGCAGTCGACGAAGTCGTTGGACGGGTTGGTGACGACCGACAGGCCGTCCCAGGCGACCCGGATCTCGGCGATCCGGACGCCGTTCTGCTCGCATAGCTCGCTCTCGCTGTCCTTGATCGGCCGGGACGCGTCAGAGATGTCCGTCTCCCCGGCGCAGAAACGCTGGAAACCGCCGCCCGTGCCCGACACGCCGACCGTAACCCGCGTTTCCTGATGGATCCTCTGGAACTCCTCGGCGACGGCTTCGGAGATGGGATAGACCGTGCTCGACCCGTCGACCTCCACCGAACCCGAGAGCGTGGAATCGCCGGCGGCCCTTTCGTCGGCTCCGCCACCGCAGGCGACGAGGGTCGTGCCCACCAGGGCCACCAGTAGGATGCGTTGCGTGCTTACGATCATGCTCGATCCTTTCATCTTGGGTGATCGGTCCTCATCCTTGATTTGCGGTCCGTTAGAACCCGAACCCGAGCTGGACCCGGAAAGCCACCTCGTCCGAATCCGGCAGCACACCGTCTCCGTCGAACGCCGACCGGTCGACCTGGATCTGGGTCCGGATGCGCTCCTGCCAGTAGAGATTGACCCCGGCGTTGAGGACGGTCGTCGACGGCGCTTCCTCGTCCAGCAGCAGGACCTGGTCACCGATCACCGATCGGCCGTCCTCGATCCGCGTCCATCCGAGGCGGACGACCGGCTCCCAGCCGATCAGCCAGGCCGTGTCGTACGTCGGAACGTGCCAACCGACGATCCCCTGCAGGGCCAGAAAGCCGGCGTCATCATCGCCCAGGAGCTCGGGGTCGTAGTCGTCGCCGAGGAAGAGCTGGCCGAGAACCTGCAGGCCCGGCTCGGCGTACTTCCCGCCCCGGACCGCCAGCTCGACGGCTTGGTACCAGGCGGCTTCGGATTCCGCGGGCGGCTCGCTGAGCCGGAGCCCCGTCCAGGCCCCCGACACCTGCCAGCCACCGGCGATCTCGCCTTCGATCCGCGCCGCGAGCTGCTTGCCGTCGTCCGCCTCTTCCTCGTTGTCGCCCTGACCGTTGAAGAGCCCCACGGTTGCTTGCAGGCGATCGAACCGTCCGTTCCAGTCGATCCCGATGTCGCGGGCGTTGTATCCCAGATCGTCCAGGAGTCCATTCGGGCTGAACCCCGTGGCCCCGCGCGGCAGCGGATCACGCTCGATCACCGGCAGCTCGCGGCTCGAGATCAGCTCGAGCTCGTCGAAGGGAACCTTGAACTGCCCCGCCCGGATCGTCAGCCGCGGATCGAACTGCAGTGACACGTAGCCGTCGGTCAGGCGCGCGTCACCACGGCCGAAATCCCCTTCCACCCTCGCCTGAAGCCAGCCCGCCGCGTAGGCGTCGACGCCCAGCCGGGCACGCCTGAGCAGCCATTCGGAGCCGGCCTCCTCGTCCGCCGAGGTGGTGTTGAACTGGGCCTGGACGTTGGCCCGGACCCTCACGCTGTCCACGCCCGGCGCGCTGACCTTCTGCGCTGCGGCGGGGGCCGCGAAGGCGAGCAGGCACGGAGCGAGCAGGACGACCGGCGCGATACGGGAGGTTCTACCCATGTCTCTTTCCTCTCTCGGTCAATGGCGATTCCCTGATGCGCTCGAAAAGCGTGTGATGATTCTGCACGTCGACCATTGCCGAAGATTGGCTGAAGTGTGATAAAACTATGACCAGAGGGAAACCGGGGGGCCACGACCTAGATTGTCCCTCCGCATGGACGGCGCGAAGCGACTGAAGGGCATCCCCGGTTTCTCCATCGATCGGGTGGCCGAAGCCGCGGGAGAGGATCCCGCGGTCCTGCGGCTCGAAAACCTGGACACCGATCTGCCACCGCCCAGGGAGGCGATCGAGGCCACCCGGCGGGCGATCGGCCGCGACGAGGACAACAGCTACCTCCCCTTCACCGGCCAGCGCGAGCTCCGGGAGGCGATCGCCGGCCGCCATCGGCGGGCCACCGGACAGCCGTGCGATCCGACGCACGTGGTGGTGACGTGCGGCGGCACCGAGGGCCTGTTCGACGCGCTCCTCGCTCTCACCGATCCGGAGGACGAAGTCCTCCTCACCGATCCGACCTACGCCGGGATGATCTACCGCGTGCGCCTGGCCGGCGCCGTCCCCCGCCTGGTTCCCTTCCGGCCCGAGGAGGGAGCGTGGCGGCTCGACCTGGATGCCCTTCGCGGCGCGGTGACGAGACGGACCCGGATGCTCTTTCTCATGAACCCGTCCGTGCCGTCCGGGGCGGTGATGAGCCGGGAGGAGTGGGACACGGTGGCCGGGCTCTGCCGGGAGCGGGATCTCTGGCTCCTCTACAACGCGGCCATGGAGCGGATCCTCTTCGACGGCCGGTCGCTGATCCATCCGGCGTCTCTGCCCGGCATGGCCGAACGGACGGTCACGGTGGGGTCGGTCTCCAAGGAGTTCCGGATGATCGGCTGGCGAGTGGGGTGGACCATCTCGCCGCCCGGCGTGGCCGGGGACATCGCCCGGGTCCACATCTACAACGCGGTCACCGCGACCGGTATCGCCCAGAAAGGGGCGCGGGCCGCCCTGACGGCCGACCGCGACGACTTCGAGCGCTGCCGCGCCGAGTGGGAGCGGCGGCGGGACGTGGTCTCCGCCGCGCTGGCCGGACACGGCATGATCCCGGCCGCCGGCGGCTGGTCCCAGCTCCTCGACGTGGCCCGGCTCGGACACGACTCCTTCACAGCGTCCCGGCTCCTCCTCGAGAAAGGACGGGTGGCGGCGACCCCGATGCGCGACTGGGGAGGCCCGACCGCCGATCGCTACGTGCGGATCGTCTTCAGCAACGAGCCCGTCGAGCGGCTGGCGGAGCTGGGCGCGCGGGTCGACAGGGCCCTTGGCCAGGGCAGCCCTTCGACTTGACGCCCCACCGACCGCGTTCGAGACTCACCGGTTCATGCCGCTTCCGCGACCCCTCCGCCTGGCGATCCAGGGCGAGCACGGCTCCTTCAGCGAAGAAGCGGTGACCAAGCTCCTCGACTGGCCCCACCGGGTGCTCCCGGCGGTCGACTTCCCGACCATGTTCACCAGCGTGGGACGGCATCAGGCCCACGCCTGCCTCGCCCCCATGGAGAACTCGCTCGTCGGTTCGATCTTCGAGAGCTACGACCTGCTCCTCCAGTTCGGCTTCCGGATCCTGGGCGAGGTGTACCTGCGAGTCGAGCACTGCCTGATCGCTCCGGTGGGGACATACCTGGAGGATGTCGAGCGCGTCTACTCCCATCCGGTGGCGCTCGAGCAGTGCCGGCTCTTCTTTCGCGCCCACCCGCGGATCCAGACCGTCGCCACCTACGACACGGCAGGCAGCGTGCGGATGCTCGTCCTGCGCCGGGAGACGCACGCGGGGGCGATCGCCGGCCGCGGGGCCGCCTCCCACTACGGGGCCAAGATCCTGGCCGAGAACGTCGAGGACGATCCGGCCAACTACACGCGATTCTTCCTGCTGGCGCCGCCCGATGCGGAGCTGGAGGGGATCGAGGACCGGTTCCGCTCCGGCGAGACCGGGACCGTCAAAACGTCGATCGTGTTCCACGTCTCCAACGAGCCCGGGAGCCTCCACCGCGCCCTGTCGGGGTTTGCCGACGGTGGGGTGGACCTGGCGAAGATCGAGTCGCGGCCGGTCCGCGGCCGGCCTTTCGAGTATTTGTTCTACATCGATTTCCACGGCCTGCCAGGGGTCAATCCCGGCCGGACGGCGCTCCGCGCCCTGGCGCGTCAGGCCGGGTTCCTGCGGATCCTGGGGAGCTACCCTTCGGGACGGCTCGACTGGATGGGTACCGACGCCCCGCTCCTCCCGGCGAGCTGGTCCCCCGCCGAGTAGCAGCGCTAACGCAGAGCTGGCAGCCCGAACGTCAGGTCGGCCGAAGGCGCGGGGCGGGAGAGTGGAACCCACTCTCCGCTCTCGAGCTGGACCAGGTCGCGCGCATAGAGCGAGTCCTCGGCGACGAACCGCGCTGCGGCGGCCGCCCGATCGTAGCGCCACGCCTCCCCGCGACGGAGTCCCGCCTGCCAGTCCTCGCTCGCGAACCGCGCGCCCGCAAGCTGCCATCCGTTGTCTCCCGGAGCGGCAGCGAAGTGTCCATAGTAGAGGCCCAGGAGCGACTCCCCCCCCTCGTCGCGGAGCACGAGCAGCTCGGCGAAGACTCGGCTCGAGTCGCCCGGCACCGGTTCCATCCGCACGATGCTCGGCCGGACAAGCCCGGCGAGCCCCGCCGACCACTCAGCCGCCGTCCGCTGACCGCGGATTTCGGGGTGGACATAGGTGAAGGCGCGCTCGTAGCCCACCCCGCCGATCCCGATCGTGCCCAGCGAGCTGGACCCGGTCTGGGCGAGGGCGCGGACGAACTGGCGTGAGGCCTCGACAGGCCCCGACGGAAAGGATCGCTGCGAGGGAAGGCGCGGCTCGGGGCGGACGAGCCAGGCGAAGCTCGCCGCCACGCTGTCGATGTGAATCGATCGGTAGATCGTGTCGGCCGTCACGATCGTGGTGTCCGGGTCAGCACCCCGCGATGCCGTCCGCCGGCGCTCGTCCGGACCCTCGACCCAGACTTCGGCCCGACACGCCCCGAGGAGGGCGAGGCCGAGGACGAGCGCGCGGGCCGAATGACGTGCGGGCATGAGAATGGCCCGTATATTGGTGCAACGCGCCGCACTCGACAACCGGCGTCGCCATCACCGAGGAGGCTCATGAGCGTTCGCATGTCCACCCAGGTCCAGCGCCCGCCGTCCCTGCCCGGGGTGCCGCCTCGGTATCAGGTCTTCGACCGGCGCAAGAGCCCGCCCATGACGGTCGCGCGGTTCTATTTCGATCCGGCACAGGAGGGCGTCGTCTTCGAGGTCTATGACGACGAGTTCCGCGAGTTCTTGAAGCGGGCCCCCGCCTTCGCAGGCAAGCGGTTCGACTGGATGCTCGATGTCGCCCCGGACGCGCCCCACGACACCCGCCACGCGGTGGTGCGGCCGCATCCGATGCCGGTTCCGGCCGACCGCGGGGCGCCGAGCGATCCCGCGCTCTCGCTCGCGGGGGCAGTCCAGGCCTGCAGTGAGCTCGAGTCCTTCCGGGTCGTCCACGCGAGCGACCCGAGGTAGCGATCGGTCCGGCGCAGCGAGCCGGGGCGATCAGCGGCCCTCCTCGCCCCCGACCTCTTCCGATCCCTGGCGCGTGTAGAGCCCATCGAACACCACCTCCCAGTCCTCCGCTCCGCGGCGGACTTCCCAGAGCTGCCGCACTCGGCCCTCGTCGAACGGCATCCAGGTGATCCGATGCGTCACCGGACCTTTCTCGTCCCGCATCTCCCCCGAGAGCACCATCGAGCCCTCCACGAGACCTCCCGAGAGGAGCAGGAAGCCCCCCCGGTCGTCGACCCAGGTCTGGTGCCACGTGCCCGCCTCGGGGTCGTACTTGTTGAGGCTGGTGCCGGTCATCCCCCTCCTTCCATGCCACCGCTCGCGGAGCGCGCAGCCGTCCAGGACGCGGTCGATCTCGTTGGTCCCCGCCACCTCTCCGTCCGGTGTCGTCACCTCCCAGGAGCCGATCCAGAAGTCGAACTGTCGGTGTTCCTCGGCCGCACAGGCCTCGGCTGGCGGGGCGCCGGCCTCCTGCGCGAACGCGAACGGAAACGATCCAGTCAAAAGCGCGGCGGTGGCCGCCGTGGCCATTCGGACACGCATCGATGCACCTCCTTGAAGGCGTCCGGCTGGCTGGCCCATGGGTCCGTGGCGGAGCCACCGGACTGTCGGACCCGAAGCCTATGCTGATGACCACCAGGGGACAGCCTTCGCCCTTCTCCGGCGGCAGCTGTGCGGCGGACTGCGCGGTGACGCGGCGAGCGGCAAGAAACCCGGATTTTCCGGCGATTTGGTTGGTCGGCCCGGATCTTGCTCGATCTGTGCCGGAAGTTCACCAAACCCAACAGGAGCGACCATCGATGCGATTCCGTGCGTTGGTTCTTCCCGGCCTTTCGATCGTGCTTCTCGGCACTCCCCTGCTGGCGCAGGAGCCTCGCGTAGGGCCGATGCCGAGGACGTGGAGCGGCGCCAGCGAGGACCTGGAGACCGAGCCCTTCCCGATCCGGGCGGGCTCCTGGCGGATCGACTGGGACACCGCCGACGCCGCGCCCGGTTCGTACCTTTTGATCACCGTGCGTCACGAAAGCGGCACGGCCGTCGAGACGTTCACGCATCAGGGGGAGGGCTCGGGATCCGACCGCGTCGATACCCGGCCCGGGATCTACTACCTGGACATCACCGGCGTCGATCTGGAGTGGACGGTCTCGATGAGCGAGCGGGTTCGCACAACGGACCCGGGCCCACCGACCCTCCCCGTGCAGGCCTGTACCGGACGCGGGACGGTCGGGGGCCAGGGGTTCGTGGAAGCAGGTGTCGGTTTCGGCAACGACGCCCGCGTCTACTCGATGGGCGGCGGCTACGACAGCCGGGGCCCCGTGACCGTCAACTTCGCGGCCAACTTCGTCGACAACGACGAGGTGGTGGTCCTCGGGGAATCCTTCGAAAGCCCCGACGCCTACGGCGGGGGCGGCGGCATCGTCATTCAGGTGACGGAAGCGCCCGTGAACGTCTGCCCGGCGTTCGGGCTGAGCTACTCCAGGCTCGAGGAAATCGAGGTGCTCGAAGATCTGGGAATCGATTTCGACCTCGACCTCTGGACGGCGTCGGCGGGTGTGGCGTTCGGACTGGCGGTGCCCGCCGGGGACAGCGGTGTGTTCGTCATGCCGTTCGCGACCCCGAGGCTGCTGGCGGTGCATGGTCGGGCTTCAGGGGAGTTCGAGGGAGAGACCGCGGAAGACTCGGAGACGGAGGTCGAGTTCGGAGCGAGCGCCGGCCTTTTCTTCGGCGGCGCGCGACTGTACGGCGGCATCGTGGTCGACGTGACGACCTTCGAAGAGTCCGATCCGACCTTCGGCCTGGGGTTCGGCGTCGCGTTCTGAGCCAGTGTCGGCGGGAGTCCAGAACAACTAGCCCCAGATCGACCCACG
>JBOHRQ010000007.1:13583-70066 GCA_050732875.1 Gemmatimonadota bacterium
CGCTTGAAGCGCGCGTCCAGATCGCGGTAGTCCTCTTCGGAGAGCTTTCCGGTCGCCCGGTCCAGCTCGAGCTCGTGGATCTCCCGAACCAGGCGGTCCTTCTCGGCCTCGAGATCCCGCCGCTCGACCGCGGCCGCGTTTTCGCCCTTACGGTCCGTCAGGAGCGGCCAAGCCGCCAGCCACACGGCGCCGAGAAGGAGCCAGAGGCCCGCCAGGACGAGGAGCGGCGTCACCGGCCCGCCTCCTCCGCGGCCGCCATCGCGCCCACCGGCTCCTCTTCCCGCCGCCGGCGCCGCGATCCCGTGCGCGTCGAGAGGGCGGTCAGGATTCCGATCACCATGATCCCGCCACCGATCCAGATCCAGAGCATCATCGGATTCACCAGAAGGGTCACGTCGACGGCGTCGGCGCCCGGCTGGTACGATTCCTGGATCGCGTAGAAGTCCTCGAACGGCCGCGACCAGATCGCCACCTCGGTCGTCACCTGCTCCTGCGCCAGCGGGTAGAAGCGCCGCTCCGGGCGCATCCGGCGCGGCTCGGTGCGACCGTCGCTGACCGTCAGGTTGGCCACGGTGGCGGTGTAGTTGGGACCGCCCTCGATGTCGGTGCCCCGGTAAAGGACGTTGAAGGGACCGATCTCGATCTCGTCGCCGGGGCGCATGCGGACCGAACGCTCGGACACGAACAGGGCGCCGGCGATCCCGGCGAAGACGAACACCACACCGATGTGGACGATGTAGCCGCCGTAGCGCCGCCGGTTCTTCCCGATCAGCCCGAGGAGCGCCGAGGCGGGGCCGACCTCCCTGGAGCGCATCCGGGCGCGGGTGCCACGCCACAGCTCCAGTCCAATCGTCGACAGCACGAACGCGCCAAAGGCGATCACGCTGACCGCGTACCACTGCCGGATCCCGAGCGCGACCGCCGCGATCCCGGCGCCGACCAGCACCAACAGCGGGATCCGGAAGTTGCGCTGGAGGTTCCGCCGGGACGCCCGCCGCCAGGCGATCATCGGTCCGATGCCCAGGGTCAGGAGCAGGGCAATCGACAAGGGGCCGTTCACCTGGTTGAAGAACGGCGGTCCCACCGAGATCCGCTCCCCGGTCACCGCCTCGGAGATGAACGGGAAGAAGGTGCCCCACCAGATCGCGAACGCGATCCCCACCAGCAGCAGGTTGTTGAAAAGGAAGGCGCTCTCCCGCGAGACGTACGACTCGAGACGGTTCTCGCTCTTGAGCAGGTCCGACCGCCACCAGGTGAGCGCTACCGCCCCGCCCACCACGATGGCGAGGAAGGCGAGGAAGATGAATCCGATGTCGGTGGACGCGAAGGCATGCACCGATTCGATGATTCCGCTCCGGGTCACGAACGTGCCGAGGATGGTCAGCGAGAAGGCGGCCGTCACGAGGGCGATGTTCCACACCTTGAGCATCCCGCGCTTTTCCTGGATCATGATCGAGTGCACGAACGCGGCGCCCACGAACCACGGCATGATGGCCGAGTTCTCGACCGGGTCCCAGCCCCAGAACCCGCCCCAGCCGAGCTCGATGTAGGCCCAGTGGGAGCCCATCAGGTTGCCGATCGTGAGAAAGAGGAACGGGACCAGGGCCCACTTCCTGATCGCCGTGATCCAGTCGGCGCCGAGGCGCCCGCGGATCAAGGCCGCCATCGCGAACGCGAACGGGACCGACCAACCGACGTAGCCCAGGTAGAGCGAGGGCGGATGGGCCGCCATCCACTGGTTCTGGAGCAGGGGGTTGAGTCCCCTGCCGTCGGGGGGCAGGAAGTCCAGGGTCACGAAGGGCTTCGAGCTGAACACCATGACGCCGAGAAAAAACGCCATGATGGTCTGCAGGACCGCCGCCGCGTGGGGCGCCAGGTCGGGCTGACGCCGGCGATGGACCCACACCGCCGCCGTCGAGTAGCCGGCCAGGATGAGCGCCCACAGGAGCATCGAGCCTTCCATCCCGCCCCACACGGCGGCGGCCTTGTAGAGGGGCGGCATCGCCCGGCTGGCGTTCTCGGCGACGTAGGCCAGCCGGAACTGGTCGTTGAGAAAGGCCGCCGTGAGAAGCAGGTAGGCCAGGCCGACGCAGGCGGCGGTTCCGTAGACCGACCCCAGCGCCGCGTCGATCAGCCGGGAATCCCGCCTCCGGCCGCCCACGTGTCCAACGATCGCTCCGTAGAGCGCCAGGGCGAGCCCGACCCAGAGGGCCAGCGGACCGAGCGAGTAGACGCTCAAGCGTCGTCCTCCCGGGTTCCGCGGGCGATCAGCCGCCCGGTCAGCTCGGCGGCCCTGCGGTTCAACCGCGCCTGGCGCGAGGAGAGGCCCAGCAGGTAGCCGAACAGGGCCGCCCAAAAAGCGATGTAGGCGGCCAGGTACCAGGTCATCCGGAATCCTCCTTTACGGCGCGGCCGGCGGGGCTGGCGGGAGCTCCACGGGCGGCGCCGCGATCGAGGAGCGTCTCCAGCAGGTCGAGGTTCTCGGCCGTCCTCTCCTGCCAGACCCGCTGGATGAGGAGATAGACGAACACCAGCGTGAACGACGACAGCGCGACCAGCAGCGTGACCAGCATCGACGTCGGGAGCCCGCCACCCGGGTCGTCGATGATCATCACCACCGGCTGCGGGTGGAGGGTCCGCCACCACACGACCGACATGTGGATGATGGGGACGTCCAGAAACCCGATGATGCCGACCACGGCCGCCACCCTGCCGATGTCGACGCCCGGCCGCGCGAAGGCCCGCAGCAGCAGGTACCCGCCGTAGATGAACCACAGGATGAGCGTCGTCGTGAGCCGGGCGTCCCAGGTCCAGAAGGCGCCCCAGATCGGCCGGCCCCAGAGCATGCCCGTGACCAGCGTCAGCGACGTGAACAGGAAGCCGATCTCGGCGGCGCAGCGGGCGAAGATGTCCCACAGTCGCGACCGCTGCCAGAGATAGAGAATCGAGGCCGCGAACACGGCCGCGAACGAAGCATAAGCGAGCCACGCCGAGGGGACGTGGATGTAGAAGATCTTCTGCGGGTAGCCCTGCACCGCCTCCAGCGGCACCCACCAGAAGACGAGCCCGAAGGTGAACACCATCGTTCCCACGGCGAACCAGCCGATCCACGGCCGCACGTCCACGAGAAAGTGGTAGATCCGTCCGTCGAGCGTGGACCAGAATCCGCGCCAGGTCCGTGGCCACTTCATTCCTCGATCACCGTCCCGAACGCCATCGTGCACACCGTCCCGAAGATCACGTCGAAGGCCAGCGCCAGCCCCAGCCAGTCGCCGTAGCCGCCGCTTCCGGACGCCAGCGCCTGGCCACCCTCGATCCCCGCCAGAAGGAGGGGGACGCTCAAGGGAAAGAGGAGAACCGGCAGGAGAAGCTGGCTCGCCGTGGTCCGCGCCGCCACCGCCGCGAAGAAGGTCCCCAGGGCGGCGTAGCCGACTGTCACGACAACCAGGAGCAGTGCGAACCGGCCCCACGCGCCGGCGAGATCGAGGCGATACAGGGTCGCCGCGGCCGGGACGAGGAGCGCTTCCAGGGCCAGCAGGAACAGGGTCGCGCCGGCCCACTTTCCGAGGAACAGGAGCTCGCGATCGACGGGCGTCAGGAGAAGGCCCTGGAGGGCGGCGTTCCGCTCCTCCTCGGCGAACCAGCGCTCGAAACCGAGCGCCCCCGCGAAGAGAACGGCGGCCCAGAGCGCCCCTGGCCCCACGCGCGCGAGATCGGCGGGGGTGGGATCACCGACGAACGCGAAGATCAGCACGACGAGCCCGGCGAAGACCACCATCGTGGCCAGGCTCTCGACCCGCCGCAGCTCCAGGCGGACGTCCTTGGCGACGATGGCGAAGGCGGGTCCGATCCCGGTCACGGCTCGCCCGCCCACCGCTCCGTCACCGCCCGCTCGTAGCGTTCCGCCAGCCCGTCCGTCGCGGCCTCCTTCCAGGGGCCGGAGTCGATTGCGGACCCGTTGACCAGGACCAGAAAGCGGGTGGCCGCCCCGGGCACGCGGGCCAGGTCGTGGGTGGTGAGGAGAATGGCCCGTCCCGCCGACCGGAGATCGGCCAGCGCGGCGACCAGCCGCTTCACCGAATGCGGATCCAGGCCCGCCAGCGGTTCGTCGAGAAGGAGCAGCCGGGGCTCATGGATGACGGCGCGGGCGATCGAGAGGCGCTGCGCCTGCCCGCGGGAGAGCGTTCCCGCGCGGCGGTCGGCGAGCTCGTCCAGGCCCGCGCTCGCCAGCGCCTCGCGCGCCCGCCGGTCGGGGTCCGCGAGACCGTAGAGTCGCGCGTAGAACCGCAGGTTTTCCAGCGCCGTCAGTCGGTCGTACAGGTACGTGGCGTGGCTGAGAACGCCGACCTCGCGCTGACGCGCGGCGGGGGCGCTCAGCCAGTCTTCTCCAGCGAGGCGGACGGCGCCGGCGGTCGGCCTCGACAGGCGCGCCAGCGTTCGCACGAGCGTGGTCTTCCCGGCCCCGTTCGGACCGACGACCACCATCAGCTCGCCCTCGTCCAGCACGAACGACACGTCCTCGAGCGCACGCACCACACCATAGGCGCGGGACAGGCCCTCGACCTCTAGCAGCGGCGCGGCTGCCGCCTCCGGGGAAACGCTCAGGGATCGATGGCAGGAGCCCGCGTCACGCACCGGCTGTCGAACGGTCGCGGACTCCTGCCGGCCACTCAGGACCGCGGCGCCGGGGCGCCCTCGTCGAGCGCGCCTTCGGCCTGGTACTTGGATGGGCACTTGGCGAGAAGGGTCTCCGCGTGGAAGGTGCCGCCCTCGTCGAGCCGGCCCTCCACGACGACCTGGATGTCGGGGCGGAAGATGTCGGGGACGGTCCCCCCGTAGACGACCGGGATCTCGGGCGAGCCCGCCGGCGCGTCGGTGCCACGGATCGCGAAGCGGATCCGTCGCGTCGCGTCGTCCTTGACGATTGAGCCCGGCACGACGTCGCCCGAGAGGCGGATCTTGCCGTCCGCTCTCGCGGTGGCCGCCTCCAGCTCGTCGATCTCGTAGTAGTAGGTGAGGTTGTCGCGGGTCGCCGCGAACACCAGCCACGCGATGGCGCCCGCCACGAGCGTGCCTGCGACAGCGATACGTCCCGCCTTCAGCCGCCGCATCGCGCCCACCAATCCCGCGTTTCCATCACTCCGTCTCCTCGAGCTCGCGCTCCAGTCGCTCAAGATAAGCTGACTCGGACGGGGGTTCCACGGTCTCCCGGGCCGTTGACGCGCGCGTCCACTTCCGGGCCGCCAGAACTACGCCCAGCGCCCCCACCACGACCGCCGCCGCCGGCAGGATCCAGGCGGTCAGGTGGAACCCTCGCCGCGGCGGCTCGAGGAGGATCCAAGCTCCGTAGCGCTCCATGAAGAACGACTGGATCTCGCCGTCCGTGCGGCCCTCGGCGACCAGGATCCGGATCCGCCGCTTCATGTCCTCGGCCATGAAGGAGCGCGACTGCCGGATCGACTGACTCCGGCAGACAGGACACCGGAGCTCGCCCTCGAGCGCCCGGGCGCGGGATTCCTGAGCCGGCGTGAGCGCGACGGGCGCCGGCAGAGCGCCGGCCACATCGGCAGCGCCCTCCGTGACCGTCTGGGCCATCGTCGCGCCGACCCAGGGCGTCGCCATCATCGCGGCCACGGCGATGGCGAGCCGAGCGGCGTCCCTTCCGGCGGTCACCTCGTGCCACCCTCGTCGAGCGGTGTCACCTCGCTGCGATCCCCGGTGGCCTTCCCCACGTAACCTCGGGTCAGCGCCGCTACTTGCTGGTCCAGATCCTCGGTCGACAGCGGCCCCACGTGGCGGGCGAGGATGCGGCCGTCGGCGCTGAGAAAGAACGTCTCCGGAACCCCGTAGAGCCCGTAATCGACGGCCACCGATCCGTCGGCGTCGGAGCCCAGCCAGTAGGTCTTTCCGTAGCGCTGAATGAACGCCCGGGCCGCGGCGGGCTCGTCGTTGACCGCGATGCCGACAAATGCGACCTCGGGGCCGTGACGCCGCCAGCCGCTCTCGAGCACCGCCGCCTCGTCGCGGCACGACAGGCACCACGAGGCCCAGAAGTTGAGCACCACGGGCCGACCGGCGAGCTCGGCGAGGGCGAGGGAGGAGTCGGCGCCCGGTCCGGCCGCGGAGTCGATCTCGAACAGCCCCACGTCGAAGGCCGGGGCCCGGTTGCCGATCAGCGGCGAGGCGAGGGTGGCCTCGCGGGTCAAGGCGTAGGCGAAGATGCCGAACACGGCGGCGAGGACGCCCAGGAGAAGAAACCGCTTCACGAACGCGAATCTCCCCTTTGCCACCCCGGACGGCAAACGAGCTGCCGGGCGACCGCTCTCTCGCTTCCCCTACAACGACTTCAGATACTCGACCAGATCTGCCTTCTGCTCCGGCGTCAGGTCGAGCGCCTTCTTCGTATCATAGAGCTCGACGACCTCCTCGAGGGTGGTCGCGATCCCGTTGTGGAAATAGGGCGGATGCGCGAGAAGCCCCCGCAGCGGGGTGGTTCGATACATCTTGGTCGCGCTGCGCGAGGCCCAGCTCGGCACTCCGCTCGGCTCGGGCTCGCTGACGACCTCGGCGGGTGCGTGGAGCCGCTCGTTGGCGTCGGTGAGCAGATTACCCGTGTGGCAGACCGCGCACTCCCCGGCACCGTTGAACACCTCTTCGCCCCGCTCCGCAGCGGCGGCGTCGAAGCTGCCCGGCGGCGGCTCCGGCGCCGGGAGGCTCAGCTGATACTCCTGGAGCGCCGGAAGCTTGGACGAGATCATGTCGGGCGGGTTCTGAACGTCGACGCCGGTCCGTGGCTCCGTGAACGAGCCGTGTCCGTGCATCTGCGTGATGCCGACGTACCGGTTCCAGTAGGCGATGTCCTCGCCGTCCCCCGTGTAGATGATGCTGTGGACACCGAGCAAGCCGTAGGCGGGCGGGATGACCACCGGTCCGTTGATGCCGTCCAAGTTGAACCGCGGGTCGTACAGCCCCGGACCCCAGGAAGAATACACCGCCTTCTGCTCCGGAGTAAGAGCCGGCGAGAGCGCGATGATGGCGCCCGGGTCGAGGTCCGCGTTCGGCCAGCCGTCCAGCCGCTTGCCGATTCCCGCCGCGAAGGAGTTGTCCACGGTGGAATGACACAGGGCGCAGGTGATGCCGACCCGGGTGAGCACATCCTGCCCGTTTTGCGTTTCCACCGTTCCCTGGACACCCACCACCGCGTTCAGCTTGAGAAGTGCGATCGTGGTAGCCGGGCTCGTCAGGCTGATCGTCCCGTCCTGGATCCCCTGGACCACCTCGGCCGGGAGCGCCTCGGCGTCCACCTTGAGCCCTACCGCGAGGGCGGTGGTCGGATCCACCGCGCTGGCGATGACCTCGTGCATGCGGAGCGTGTCCGTCCAGAACGTTTCGTCGCCGAATGTGTCGAACCGGAAGATCTCCTTCCCCTGGGCGACCAGGTTCGGGTCCAGCGGCGGCTCCACCGGCGGCTCCGGGACGTTGGGCCCGTCATCGTCGCAGGCGGAGGTGAGACCGACGAGCAGAAACGCCAACAGGGCCAGCGTCTTACCGAGCTGGCGCTCAACTTTCGCCATCGTTTCCTTCTTTCGAGATTTCGCGCGGACGGCTCGCCCGCGCGTCCTGTCCAGGGAGGGGGACGGCAAAAGATACTCTCGAAAGGGAGGGTCGAGTGTTATCCCGATCACTGACCGCGGCCGATGTCGTCCTTGGACCCCTCGAGGGCGTCCCGCAGGCTGCAGAGCGCGGTTCGGTCGATCCGGATCGGGCCGCGGGTGGTGTAGCGGATTACGCCTTCCCTGCGCAGGCGGTTGAGCTCCCGGGAGACGACCTCGCGTCGGGCGCCCACCATCTTCGCCAGATCGTCCTGCCGGAGGTGTTGCGTGATCCGTACTCCCTCTGGCGTTTCCTCACCGAGCTTGTCTGCCAGCCTCAGCAGGGTTCGGACGAGTCGCAAGCGGACGTGCTCCGATGCCAGGCTCGAAAGCTGCGCCCGGATCTCTGCCAGTTGCCCGCTCAGGGCGACCATGAAATCGAGCAGGGCCCGAGGGTCCCGCCGCAGGTGGTCCACGAAATCGGCGCATGAGACCTCCACGATCTCGCTCTCCTCCAGCACCCGGGCGTAGTCACTACGCCGTCCCGCCGGCAGGCATGGCTCGCCGATGATGTCACCCGGCCTGTGGATGTTGACGATGAGCTCGTCGCCGTCCGACGCGAAGACACCCGTCTTGACCAGACCTCGACGCAGGTAGTAGCTGCTCGCGGCCGGATCGCCCGGGAGGTAGAGGAACTCGCCGGCCTGGAGGCGCCGACCGGGGCGCCTCTCGAGAGCTTCGCAGAACTTTCCCCGAAACCACGCGCTGACGGCCGGAAGCCGCTCGTTCTCCGCCAGGGTCGTCACGGGGTCCCTCCCTCAGGCAGGCGCCCCTTGAGCCCTTCTTTGGTAACAGGCTTTCCCTCTTCGATCATCTGACGCGCCGCGTCCGCCTGCCCCCAGGTGTTCCAGAGCAGAACTCCCCGCACACGGTTGTTCGCGAGGTAGTAGACCACTCCTTCCCGAAAAGGCTCCTTCCAATCCGCGTACGTGTCGTGCCGGGCATCCACCGATCCCACGGCCTCGAACCCCAGATCGAAGAGATCGGAATAGAAGAAGGGGAGACGGTGGTACGGGCTGGCTCCGCCTGTCATGGCGAGCCCGGCCGCGCGCCCCATCGCGTTGGCGTTGTCCTCGTGCTCCACACGGATCCGCACGCCGAGGACCGACTGCTGGAAGCTCGCGACGTCGCCCGCCGCGTAGACGTCGGTCCGGCTCGTGCGCAGCAGCTCGTCGACCTCGATGCCGTCCCCGATCTCGAGGCCCGCATCTCGTGCCAGCTCGACGTTCGGGCGGATGCCGATTCCGACCACCCCGACGTCCGCCTCGAGCTCGTCTCCGCCGTCGCGCAGAACGGCCACCTTTTCTCCCCTCTCCTCCAGCTCCACGTGCCCTCCCCCCCGCACCATTACGCCCTGCTCCTGGTAGTACTCGACCAGGAAGTGCGAGAGATCGGGGGGAAACAGCTGCGTGCCCAGGCCGTTTCCGCCGACGAACATCACGACCTCACGGCCTTGCATGCGGAGCGCCGCGGCGATCTCCATCCCGATGAACCCACCCCCCACGACAGCGAACCGAAGCGGCTCCGCCGCGAGATCGCGAAGACGGTGGTAATCGTCCACGGTACGGTAGGTGAGGATCCGCTCTCCGGAACCGCGCAGGCGGCGCGGCGTGCCGCCGGTCGCGATCAGCAGCTTTCCGTAGCCGTACACGGCGCCCTGATCGTCGGTCACGCTTTTGTCCTGGAGGTCGATCCGCTGGATCCTTCGTCCTAGATAGAGGTCCGCTCCCGTGCCCTCGGTTTCCCGCCATATGCCGGACTCGGGTTCTCCCTTCCAGAGGGCCTTGCTGAGGGGCGGCCGGTCGTAGGGCGGGTGGGGTTCGGACCCGACCACGGCGATCGTGCCCTCGGAGTCGGCCTCGCGGATGCCATGCATCGCCGCGTCGGCGGTCATTCCACCACCGATGATAAGGTAATCATAGTTAGGCATCGGTCCCCTCCATACGGAAGTTGAGTTATAGTTATGATATGTGAAACTTATTTAAATGTCAACCCGGTCTCGTGTCTCTCAGGTAGAACTGACGCTGACCGCGCAATCGAACAAGTCGAGCCACTGGTGGGCGGCGGAGCGCCCCGAGCCTCGTCAGCTCGCTTTGCCCGACGCTGCCCGGCACGATATCCTTTCGGCCATGCCCACCCCCAGCTACACGATCCGCCGCTACACCGGCACGGGCGCCGAGGAGGCAGGAGCCCTGTTCGCCCTGCCGAGCCATGGCCAGGTCGCCCTCCATACCCAGGACGAGGCACTCGTCGATCTTCTGGCAGCGAAGGGGATCCTCCATCCCGTGCGGCCGCCGCTCCTCGACGCGGGTGGAGACGACGTTCACGGCAGTTATCGGATCCGGCCCCAGATCAACTTCTTCTTCGCCCCCCCCATCGAGGACGTGGCCGAGGCGATCCGCGAAGCGGCCGGGGAGGACGGCTTCACGGTGACCGAAGCCGTTCCGGCGGCACGCTGATTCCCTTTTTGACGTCGCGGAGGTCCTGACGGCCGCGGAGGTCCTCACGGAAGCGGAGGTCTGGCGCTCGCCGGCGGATTCCGGCCACGACGCCCCGGCCGTCGCGCTGGCGGGCGTCACCAAGCGCTATGGCGATGTCCTCGCGGTCCACGACCTGGACCTGGTCGTGCCCCGCGGCGCGACCTACGCGTTCCTGGGGCCCAACGGCGCCGGCAAGACCACCACCATCCGCATCCTGCTCCGGATCCTCGAGGCCGACCATGGCGAGGTCCGGCTTCTTGGAAGCCCCCCGGACAGCGACACGCTCGACCGGGTGGGCTACCTGCCCGAGGAGCGTGGCCTGTACCGTCGCATGAAGGTTCGCGAGCTGCTCGAGTTCCTGGCCGAGCTCAAGGGGCTTGGGCGGAAAGAATCCCGTCCGCGGATCGAGCACTGGCTGGAGCGCTTCGAACTCCTCGACCGCGCCGGGGACCGGGTCCAGGATTTCTCGAAGGGCATGCAGCAGAAGCTCCAGTTCATCGCCGCGGTCCTCCACGAGCCGGAGCTGGTCGTGCTGGACGAGCCCTTCGGCGGGCTCGATCCCTTGAACCAGCGGGCGCTGCGCGAGGTGATCGCCGATCTCCAGCGGGCCGGCCGGACGATCCTCTTCAGCACCCATCTGATCGAGCACGCCGAGCGCCTCTGCGATCACGTCTGCATCATCGCCCAGGGGCGGAAGGTGCTGGACGGACCGCTGGCGCGGATCCGCCGCCAGCACGGCGGGAGCTACGTGGCGGTGGCGGTGGACGGCGGCCCGCTCGACGACGTGAGTGCCACCGTGGCCGGGATCCGTGGCGCCCCGATGGTGGCGCGCGTGAGCGCGGATGGGACCGATCTCGAGGTGGCGCTCCGGGACGGCAGCGGGCCCCAGGAGCTGCTGGCCTGGCTCGTCTCCGAGGAGGTCCCCGTACGGCGCTTCGAACGGGTCGAGCCCTCGCTCACGCAGATCTTCATCGAGCGGGTGGGGATCGATCCCGCCCTCGAAGAGGCGGCGCCCGCCGAAGCCGTCCGTGCATGACGCGTGGGTGATCCTGCGGCGCGAGTTCCGCGCCTTCGTCCGCTCGCGCGCCTATTTGCTCGGAACCCTCTTCGGGCCCTTCATGATCGCCCTGCTCTTCGTGCTGCCGGTCTGGTTCATGAGCCGGAGCGGCGAGCGCCACGTGGCCATCGTCGACGGGACGGGCCGGGGGATAGGCGCGGCCGTCCAGGCCGCGCTCAACGAGCCGCCTGCAATCGAAGGCGCTGAGCCGGAGCAGGATCGGTACCGGATCGAGATCGTCGACATCGGACGCTTGCGGCGAGAGATTCCCGACACGCTGCTCACCGATCTGCAGCGCCGTGTGGCGGCCGACTCGCTGGACGGCTTCCTGTGGCTCCCGGCGGGGATCCTGACCAGCTCCGAAGCCCGCTACGTCGGAGAGAACGCGACCAGCTTCGGCGAGATGGGAGAGCTGCGCGCGGCCGTCCAGCGCGCGGTCCAGGTCTCGCGGCTCCGCGGCGCGGGCATCGACCCCCGCGCGGTGGGGGCGGCCTTCCGCCCCGTTGAGCTCGAGGTGAGAAAGCCTAAGGGGGGCGCCGCGGCCGGCACGCCCGACGCGCTCATCGTGCTGGCCCAGTTCATGAGCTTCATCACCTACTTCCTGATCATCATCTACGGCTACGCGGTCGCGCGCGGGGTTCAGGAGGAGAAGCGCGATCGGATCGTGGAGATCCTGATGAGCTCGGTCAGGCCGCAGGCGCTCATGACCGGCAAGGTCCTCGGCATCGGCGCCGCCGGTCTCCTCCAGATCTCGATCTGGGCCGGCTTCGGTGCGCTCGCGTTCGCGTTCGGCGACGACGTCCTGAGCGGGTTCGGGCTGGGGGCTCCGAGCCTCCCCGACGTGCCGCTCCGGGTGTGGCTCATCTTCCTGGGCTGGTTCCTGGGAGGGTTTCTGCTGTACGCCGCCCTCTACGCCGCGGCCGGCGCGCTCTCGACCTCCGACCTCGAGGTCCAGCAGCTCCAGTTTCCTCTCATGATGCCGCTCATGGTAGGCTTCTTCATGGTCTTCGCCGTGTTCGACGACCCCGAGGGATCGATCTCGGTAGCGGGCTCGCTGATCCCCTTCACGTCACCGATCGTGATGCCGATCCGGACCGCCATGACCCGCGTCCCGCCGCCCGAACTGGCGGCGTCGCTGGCGCTCCTCGCCGTCACGTGCGCCGGGCTCCTCTGGCTGGGCGGGCGGATCTATCGGGTGTCGGTGCTGGCGACCGGCAGACGGCCCTCGCCCAGGCAGCTCTGGCGGTGGATGCGGGCCGGTTAGGGGCTGCGAGTCCTGAAGTCATTCTTCTTGGTCCAGACTACTCTGCGGCGCCGACTTGCCATCGACGTCGAAGGGCCTCCACAACCTCCTCATGTGAGATGACACGCCCTGCGTTGGCATCGGCAAGTCCTCTCTGGATCGACCGAACGACGTAGAGATGATACAGGACGTCGTCGATGGTGCAGTCATCTGGCATGCGATCAAGGAGTTCGCGAACTGTCTGCTTGGTTTGCATGTTTGCCCTTGGTTCATGGCCAATTGCGCGCCGAACGTTAGCTGACGAAGCTTCGCAGAATATGCTATACATGACCGCCCCGGAATTGGAAGCGGTCCCTCTCCGCGGCGCTGGGAACCACCTAGGCTCCTTGATCTCTCTTTGATTTTCGCTGGCGGCGGATCACTGGAGCCAACGCACGCAAGGTCTCGTTTACGGCATCGGCGTCTGGAAAGACATCCAGGACCTCAGGGTCGATCAGCACGATGTTGGTTCCCTCGGCATAGCTTGCAGCGGTCCTGCCACGCACCGCATCCGAGAAGTCATACTCGGATCGAAGCGTATCCTTGTCCAGGTCGTGCTCGCTTGCCTTAGCTCTGCCTTTCTTCTTCTTCATACTTCTTTCGTTCGCGCCGAGTCGCAGGTCGAGCGCTGATCAGCCGGGTTCGATGTGGGCGCTCGGCAAAAGCCACGACAAGCAGTCGGCGCTGTGTGGACATCCCGAGCAAGAGGTATCGCTGTTCGCTTTCGGAATGATCGGGATCCAACATCAACAGATTGAGCGGGTCGCCGAACGAGCTGCGCCAGCTTTTCGAGAAGCAGGTCGTCATCGAAACGTCCCTGAAGCTGGTTCGGCTGGAGCCCTGCTTCCCTGATCGCATCACCCCACCGCGCCCAGTACTTGCCTTTCCAATCGACTTCCCGAATTCCGGTTTCGTGAGAAAACCGACGCATTCCGAGTGCTCGGCCGCCGTTCTCTCTTGCGGTCCGTTTGATCTCGGCGAGAATATGAGCCCTCTCCATTACTGACCCTTTGAAGCGAAGTACGTGATCATGTTCTGTTGCCCGACTACTCAGTATTGAGCCCATCGATCTCCGCATCAAGTCCCTGCGCGAAGCCGTTCTCCTTGGGAGGTGTCACCCGCCCTTCAGCCGCTCCACCGCCCCTTCCTCCCCCATCACCACCAGCACGTCGCCGCGCCGCAACACCGTGTCTGCGCGCGGGGCGACGCGCGTCTCCTGGCCGGTCGCGTCGATTCGCTGGATCGCGATCACGCTGATCCCATAACGCTCCCGGAGCCCCGTTTCCCGCAGCGGCCGCCCGACCATCTCGTGCGGCACCGGCAGCTTCGACATCTGCTCGTGGGCCGGCAGCTCGAAGTAGTCGAAGCCGGCCCCCTCGACGGTGCGGATCTTGGCCAGGAGCGCGTTCCGGCGCAGGATCTCGCGGTCGAAGGCGCCCAGCACGTCGCGGCGCGTCACGATCCCCTGGAAGCGTCGCTCCTCGGGGTCGTCGACCACCGGGAGCTGGCCGAGGTCGCGGAACCAGAGCTTTTCGTTCACCTCGACCAGCGAGTCGTTGGGCGTGACAACGGGAATCTCGGTGACGAGGTCGGCGGCGATCACGAGCGGCCCGTAACCGTCCCCTCCGAGCACGCGCTTCAAGGAATGCAGCTCGACGATCCCCAGCAGCCGCCCCTCCCCGTCTCCGACGTAGATCTGGAGCGCGCGCGAATCCTGGAAGACCTCGACGATCCGCTCGAATGGCATTCCGGCCGGATAGAGGGGCACGTCGGTCAGCATGATGTCGCGCACCACGAGGGAGCGCATGAGCCGCTCCTGCGCAGTTCCCTCCCAGCGCATCCCGCGCCGGCGCAGCTCCTCGGTGTAGATCGACGTCCGGCGGATCGTCCTCGCCGTCCAGAACGCCATGACCGAGGTCAGCATGAGCGGCAGCACGATCTCGTAGTTCTGGGTCAGCTCGAAGACCATCAGGATCGCCAGGAGCGGGGCGTGGGTCGTTCCCGCGATGACTCCCCCCATGCCGGCCAGGGCATACGCGCCGGCGGTTGCGGTCTCGCCGGGCACCGCCTGGTGGAGGCCGGCGCCGAACACGCCTCCCAGCATGGCCCCCAGGAACATCGTCGCGGTGAACAACCCGCCCGAACCGCCCGAGGCCAGCGTCGCGGTCGTGGCCAGCAGCTTGAGGAAGAACAGGATCGCCATGAGTCCCAGCGCCACCCCGCCCGCCAGGACCAGGTTGATGCCCTCGTAGCCGTTCCCGAGGACGTACGGCGAGGCGAGCGCGAGGAGTCCGACCACGAGGCCCCCGAGGGGCGTGCGGACGAGGCTCGGCAGCTTGAACCGGTTCCACAGCGCGTACATCCGCTCCATCGTCACCTGGAAGAGGACGCTCGCCAGCCCGGCCAGGAAGCCGAGCGCGAGGTAGGGGACGATCTCGACGGCCGAGACCATCGCGTATTCGGCGCCCGGAGCGTAGATCGGCCCCGGACCCACGAAGAAGCGGGTCACGATGGTCGAGATCGCGGCCGCCACGATCGCCGGCCCGAAGAAGGCCATGTTGAAGGAGCCGATGATGACTTCCATGACGAACAACGCCCCCGCGATCGGGGTGTTGTAGGCGGCCGCGAACCCGGCCGCGATCCCGGCCGCCACCAGGATGCGAACGCGCTCCTCCGAGAAGCGGAACGAGCGGCCCACCCGCGAGCCGAGCGCGGCCGCGATCTGCCCCATCGGTCCCTCGCGCCCGACCGCGCCACCCGAGGCCAGCGTCATGAGCGAGGCCGTTGCCCGCTCGAGGGACCGCCCGAGCCGGATCGTGTGGCCGCCGAGCGAGATGACCTCGAGGATCTCCGGGAAGCCCCCCGCGTCGCCCCGGCGGAGGGCGAACAGCCCGGCCAGCGCCGCCGCCAGGGCTCCGCCCAGGACGGGGACGACGACCCGCAGCCAGAGGGGCGCGTCGGTAGCCACCGAGACGATGTCCCCGGCCTGTCCCCAGAACCCGTGCACGGCCAGGTCGAAGAGCCAGCGGAACCCGGCGCCGGCGAGACCGCCCAGGAGCCCCACCAGGCAGACGGCGGTGAAGAAGAGCGCGTTCTCGTTGTCGGCGAAGAGGACACGCAGGCGTCGGACGAAGACGCGCATCGGCAGGCCGATCACGCGCAGGAGGGTGTACCTGCGGGGGAGGCGGAGCGTCACGCGGCTACGATAGCGTTCTCCGCGACGCCGGTGCTACGCCGCCGGTCTCAGCCGACGAGGCTCAGGCCTTTCGCGTAGCCTTTCGCCGCTGGTAGCGGCGCTGCTTGGCGCGGTTGCCGCAATCGCTCATTTCGCACCAGCGACGGCTCCGGTTCCGGCTCTCGTCGACGAAGACCCACCCGCAATGGTCGCCGGAGCACTTCTTGACCCGCTCGAGCTGCTCCGAGGCGAGCAGGTCGGCGGCGTCGGCGGCGAGGACCCAGAGGATCCGGTCCACCCGCCTCTCGTCCTCGACGATCTCCCAGTCGAAGTGCCCGTCGTGCGGCACCAGTCGCTGATGGGCGAGCGCCTCGGCCACCTCGCGGTTCAGGATCGCCCGATCGCCGGCTTTCGTCGCCTCGCCTCGCCCGATAGCGTCGAGAATCCGGAAGAGGGCCTCGCGGAACTCGATCGCCCGCGCGTGGACGCGCCTCGCTTCCCGCGGGTCGGCGGCGGCCAGATCGAGCAGTCGTCCCGCCTCGTCCTCGTCGATCACCCCGGCGTACGTGCCCCACCGCGCGAGATCCCCATAGTCCTGGACCCGATCCGGCGGTGAGCTCCGCTGGCCGCCCTCGGTGTTGACGAAGTCGAGGCTGGAGCGCCCCCCGATCAGGGAAAGTCCGGTCAGCCGGTCCTCGGCCATCGCTCCTCCGGGGTTTCATCGCGCGACATCAAAATAACCTCCATAGAATACTTGACAGGTTACACAGCCGTCTATAATTTCACCAGCAAAACTAATTTAGCCGGTTATCCGGCGCACGTCAACCGGGGTATCCGTTGCCCCGCCGAAGGTTCTGGAGGTCACATGCGCGCCTGGCTACACCCCATTCTCGACCGTCTCTGGCTCGGCCTCGTCCCTGTCGACGCCGATTTCGGCCGCCGCAAGCCGCTCGCGGAGAAGGACAGCACATATGCCGCGAAGGTCCAGGCCGAGCCGCGCCCGCCGGCGCGCGAGACGGAGTGGATCCCGAGGTCGATCCTCTACGGACCTCAGCTCTGATGCGTGCCTTTGGCCCCCTCGTCGGCCACGATCTCAGAGCGCCCTTGGCGCTGGCCGTGGCGTGCGCCCTCTGGGGGAGCTCGTTCCTCTTCGCGAAGGTGACTCTCGAGGAACTCGGCCCGGGCCATGTCCTGCTCTACCGGTTCGGGCTGACTGCGGCGCTTCTGATCCCCGTCGTCGCCCGGAAGCGGTCGATTCCCCGCAGGCGGGACTGGCCCCTGCTCATCGTGACCGGGTTCCTCTGCGTCCCGGCCACGATGCTGATCCAGTTCGAGGGCCTTGCCCGGACAAGCGTGACGAGCGCCTCCCTCCTGGTCGGGACGGGGACCCCGCTTCTCGCCCTGGCCGCGGTCCTGTTCGAACGGGAGCGGCTGGGCGGACGGGGTTGGCTCGCGATCCTTGTTTCGTGCGTCGGGATCGTGGTCATGGTCGGCCGGCCCGGCGCAGGCGGCGCCAGGATCGGCGACCTGCTCGTCTTCCTGTCGATGGCCCTGGCGGCGGCCTGGGTGCTCCTCAGCCGCCGGCTCGTAGGGCGCTATCCGCCAGCCGTCGCCAGCGCCTGGATCCTCCTCGTGGGGACCGCGACGCTGGTGCCGATGGTGTGGTTCGGGGAGGGCCCACCGCCGATCGCCCTGAGCGGACGCGCGTGGGGATCTCTCCTGATCCTCGCCGTCGCATGCACTGTGGCGGCCTTTCTTCTCTGGAACTGGGCAGTGGCGAAGGTCCCGGCCAGTCGGGCGGCACCGTTTCTGAACCTGGAGCCGGTGGTCGGGGCGGCCCTCGGCGTCGCCCTCCTCGGCGACCCACTGGGGGCAGGAACGATCGCCGGCGGGGCGCTGATCCTGGGGGCGGCCGGGCTCGCGTCGCTCCCCGAGAAACCCCGTCCAGAGCCGTGTGCCTCACCTCGCGTACTGAGCGCGCGCCCCGCGATCGGCGCTCCGACCACAGGGCCGTGATCGAGGGCCCAATGCCAGGGAGGCCCGGGCGGTGACCATGCTGATCCAGTCCGAGGACTGAACCGGACGCCCCTCCAGCCAGCCGGCCAGGCTTCGTTCTCCGTCGGGAACCGCTCGCCGATCACGATGACAGCGGGCTCTAGTGAAGCGCGACCGCGCGGGCTGAGCGACGCGCGGGGCGCTCGATGAACCTCCCGCGCCCCGGCGTCCCCACGAACTCTCCGTCCAGGGCGGCCAGCTCGCCGCGGACCCACACGCGGGTGGGCGCGCCGACGGTCTCGAACCCCTCGAACACGCTGTAGTCGCACTTCGAGTGGTGGGTCTTCGCCGAGATCGTGTTCGTGGCCGCGGGATCCCAGAGCACCAGGTCCGCGTCCGCCCCGACCGCGATCGTCCCCTTCCGCGGATAGAGGCCGTAGATCTTCGCCGGGTTGGTGCAGCAGAGCTCGACCCAGCGGCTCACGTCGATCCGCCCCTCCCGGACGCCGTGCGTGTACATGAGCGCCATCCGCTCCTCGATCCCCAGGAGCCCGTTCGGGATCAGCCGGAAGTCGTCCCGTCCCATCTCCTTCTGCCCCTTGAAGCTGAACGCGCAGTGGTCGGTCCCTACGACCGAGATCTGGTCGGTCCGGAGCGCGTTCCAGAGCGCCGCCTGGTCCTCCTTCTTCCGGAGGGGCGGCGAGAGCACGTACTTGCAGCCCTCGAAGCCGGGGAGGTCGTACAGGGAGTCGTCGAGGAGGAGGTACTGCGGACAGGTCTCGCCCCAGACGCGCTCGCCGCGGGCGCGGGCGGCGGCGATCCGCTCGATCGCGTCGTCGCAGGTGACGTGGACGATGTAGACCTCCTGCCCGGCGATCGCGGCCAGGTCGATCACGCGTCCTGTGGCCTCACCCTCGGCCCGCGGCGGCTGGGCCAGGGCGTGATAGGGCGGTCCGGTCTTCCCCTCCCCGGCGAAGCGGTCCGCGAGGAGGAGCTGCACATCGCCGTTCACCGCGTGCACGTTCACCATGGCGCCCGCGTCCCGGGTCGTTTCGAGGATGTGGAAGATCTGCTCGTCGTCCACGCCGAGGACGCCCTTGTAGGCCATGAAGATCTTGAACGAGGTGATGCCGTGGTCGTGGACGATCTTCGGGATCTCTTCCGCGATCCGCTCGTCCCAGTCGACCACCGCCATGTGGAACGTGTAGTCGTGGGAGGCGCCGTCCGACTTCGCCTTCCATGCCTCGAGGGTGTCGAGCAGCGAATCGCCCTTGGCGGGGATCACGAAGTCGATCAGGCCGGTAGTCCCGCCCATGATGGCGGCGATCGTGCCGCTCCTCATGTCGTCGATCGACACCGTGCCCATGAAGGGGAGCGCCATGTGCACGTGCGGATCGATCCCGCCGGGGATCAGGAGCTGGTCCGACCCGTCGACGATCTCGTCACCCGACTCCGCGGGCAGGTCCTCTCCGATCGCGGTGATCCGCTCGCCCCCGATGCGGACGTCGGCCCGACAGGTGTCGCTGGCCGTGACGATCTCGGCATCGCGGATGATCGTGCTCATCGAGCTCTTCCCTCCTGGTCGGGACGTCGCGTCGGTTCCCGGGAACATGGGTTTCGGGCCGGCAACGATCGAAAGTAGCCCATCTCCGCCCCGCGAGTGTACTCTACCGTCCTACCACGCCAACCTCTGGAAGGAGGCATGGCATGGCTTTCGTCGGGCACCCGACACGCGATCTCGACCGCGCCAAGCGCTTCTACGCCGAGGTGCTGGGGTTGCGTCACAGCGGCGACTCCGGCGGCCGGTGGTCGGAGTGCGCGACCCCGGAGGGCAAGACGATCGCGCTGAGGCCGACGACCGGCTGACCTACTCCAGGATCTCGATCCGGTCCTCCCGGTTGGGCACCACGCACAGGAACTCGAACGGCTCCTCTCCCTCGGCCCGGTACCAGTGGGGGGTGCCGGCGGGGATGTAGAGCACGCTGCCCGGGCCGACCTCGACCTCGTCGTCGCCGATTCCGATCCGCGCCCGGCCGCGGAGGACGTACTGCTCGTGCTCGACCGTGTTGGTGTGCTTCGGCATCCCGCCGCCCGGCTCCATCACGAAGCGGCGGAGGGCGAAGTTCGGGGCTTCGTCGGGCCCGACCAGGACCTGCCGGGTCGTGCCGCTGCCGGCGGCGACAGGCTCGGCGTCGACGGAGTCGACATCGCGGACGACATGGCTCGGCTTCATCAGTAGATCAGGCTCTCCCGCTTCTGTCCGGTGTAGTCGATGTACACGGTCTTCCACTCGCTGAAGAAGTCGATCGCGGTCCTGCCCATCTCGCGCAGGCCGACGCCGGTCGCCTTGGTGCCGCCGAACGGGAGCTGCGCCTCGCCGCCCATGGTCGGGCTGTTGACGTGGGTGATGCCGGTCTCGATCCCGCGGATGAAGCGGAAGGCCTGTGCGTTGTCGCTCGTGTAGATCGACGAGGTGAGGCCGTAGCGGGTATTGTTGCAGGTCTCGAGCCCCTCCTCGAAATCCTCCACCCGGATCACCGACAGCACGGGCCCGAAGATCTCCTCCTGGGCGATCCGGCCGTCGGGGTCGACCCGGTCGAAGACCGTCGGCGCCACGAAGAACCCCTTGTGATGCTCCTCGCCGGTCAGCGGCTCGCCTCCGATCAGGCACTTCGCGCCTTCCTCGCGGCCGATCTCGATGTACTCGAGGACGGTGTCGAACTGCTCCTCGTCCACTGCCGGCCCCATGTCGGTCGACTCCTTCATTCCGTCGCCGACGCGGAGACCGCGGGTCAGCCCGACGAGGCGCTCGACGAACTCGTCGGCGATCGTCTCGACCAAGACCGCCCGCGAGGTCGCTGTGCAGCGCTGACCCGTCGAGCCGAAGGCGCCCTGCAGCGTCCCCTCGATGGCCAGTTCCAGATCGGCATCCTCGAGAACGAGGACGGGATTCTTTCCGCCCATCTCGCACTGCACTTTCTTGAGCCGCTCGGCGCCGCTCGCATACAGCCGGCCTCCGACGTCGTTGGATCCCGTGAACGAGAGCGCCCTGACGCGCGGATCCTCCACGATCACCCGTCCAACGGATGCCCCCTCCCCGTACACGAGGTTGAGAACGCCGCCGGGCAGATGTGCCTCCTCGAACATCTCTACGATCATGTGCGCGGTGGCCGGGGTCAGCGAGGCGGGCTTGAAGACGACCGTGTTACCGGCCACCAGGGCGGGGGCGATCTTCCAGCACGGGATCGCGACCGGGAAGTTCCACGGCGTTATCGCGCCGACGACGCCGACCGGCTCGCGCATTGTGTAGGCGAACGTGTTCCGCATCTCGGAGGGCATCGTTTCGCCGGCCAGCCGCATGCCCTCTCCCGCCATGAACTCCAGGATGTTGAGGGTCTTGGCGACCTCCCCCCGCGCCTCGGAGAGGATCTTTCCCTCTTCGCGCGTCATCGTCCGGGCCAGCTCTTCGGCCCGTTCGCTCATCAGGCGATGCACGCGCGCGATCACGCGACCGCGCTCGGGAGCGGGGACGTCGCGCCACGCCGGCAGGGCCCGCGCCGCCGCCGTGATCGCCTCCTCCGCCTCGGCGGCCGTGGAGAGGGGGAGCTCGCCCAGCACGTCATCGGTGTCGGCGGGGTTCAGATTGGGCGCCCACTCCCCACTGTTCCCCGATCGCCACGCGCCGTCGATGTAGTTCCGATAGCGCTTCACCCGGGGCCCGATCGCGCGTCATGCCGGAACTGCCAGGCGACGAAAAGGAGGGACATGATGAGGAGGACGTTGACGAACACGACCGCCTCGTCCGGCCTCCAACCGATCAACAGCATGAGCATCATGGCGAAGGTCTGCAGGAGCGCTCCGAGGAGGCAGAGGATCGTCATCGGGACCGCACGGAGGCGCACCACGATCGCGCCGATCGCCAGCATCCCCACGATCATGTAGAGCATGTATGCCGCGATCCGCTCGGACTGGTTGATGGGGGGAGTCGAGTCGAGGATCAGATAGATGTACAGACCGAACACCGGGAGCAGCAGCAGCCTGGTGAGCTGTGTGGACCGGGCCATCTCGCGCACGGTCCGGCCTTTTTGCTCCATCGTTTCTGGCGATCTGTCCGTCACCCGGTCGCCGCCAGGCTGTCATCGAGAACGCCCAGCGCCCGGTCGATCTCGTCAGGCCCGATGTTCAGGCAGGGTGAGATCCTGATCACGTTGCCGTAGAGGCCACCCTTCCCGATCAGGAGCCCGCGCTTTCGCGTCTCCTCGAGGAGTCGGGTAGTCTCTCTGGCGGCCGGCTCCTTGGTCTTCCGATCGGTCACCAGCTCGATCCCCTGCATGAGCCCCATACCCCGGACGTCGCCGATCAACGGGTGCCGTGCCTTCAACTCCTCGAGCCCGTCACGGAGGCGCTTCCCCTGCTCGGCGGCATTCTCGACCAACCCTTCCTCCTCGATCACCTGGATCGTCGCCCGCGAGGCCGCGCAGGCGACCGGGTTGCCGCCAAAGGTCGAGATCGTGAGGCCTTTCCACTCGGAGGCGATCTCCGGCGTCGTCACCGTGACCCCCATCGGCATCCCGTTCGCAACGCCCTTGGCCATCGTCATCATGTCCGGGACGACGCCGTACTGCTCGATCCCCCACCACTTCTCCCCTGTTCGGCCCCAGCCGGTTTGGACCTCGTCGGCGATGAAGAGGCCGCCGTGGCGGCGCACGATCTCGGCGGCGATCTGATAGTATTCCTTGGGCGGGGCGATGAAGCCGCCGGCGCCCAGGATCGGCTCGGCCAGGAAGGCGGCCACGCTCCCCGGCGTGGTCGTCCGGATCAGCTCCTCGATGTCCTCGGCGCAGGCGACCCCGCACTCGGGGTAGGTGAGGTTTAACGGACAGCGGTAGCAGTAGGGGGCCAGGGCGTGCTTGACGCCGGCCACGTAGTCGATCGAGCGCCACGGCGACTGGCCGGTCATGGTGACGGCGATCATCGACCGGCCGGAGTAGGCGTACCGCAGGGCGATCATGGCCTGGTTCCCGGTCGCCGCCCGGGCCAGCATGAGCGCGGTTTCGTCGGCCTCCGTGCCGCTGTTGGTGAAGAACGACTTGGTGAGATCGCCGGGCGTCAGCGAAGCGATCTTCTCGGCCAGGTCGACGATCGGGGCGGTCGGATAGAGGGTCGAGGTGTGGACGAGCGTCTCGGCCTGCTCCTGGATCGCCTTCGTCACGGTCGGGTGGCAGTGTCCGACCGAGACGGTCAGGATGCCGCCGAAGAAGTCCAGGTACTCGTTGCCGTCGAAGTCGTACAGGAAGTGGCCGCGGCCCTTGGCCAGCGGCAGCGGCGTCTCGTAATAACGGATGACCGCGTCCCACAGGTAGCGGTCGTGCTTTTCGTTGATCTCGGCGGCGGTGACCGCCTCGGCCGCCACGCCGGTCTCGACTCGATCGTTCATCGCCTCGCTCGCGTCACAAGGGTTGCGCGATCTCCTCGTACGTCTCCGGCCGCCGGTCGCGGTAGAACTGCCACGTCTGCCGGACGTCCTCGATCATGTCGAGGTCGAGCTCTGCGACCACGACGGCATCCTCGTCCCGGGGCGCCTGGGCGATGATCTTCCCACGCGGGTCGCAAAAGTACGACTTCCCATAGAACTCGCCGATGTCCCACGGCTTCTCGTGGCCGACCCGGTTGATCGCTCCGATGAAGTAGCCGTTGGCGACTGCGTGGGCCGGCTGCTCGAGCTCCCACAGGTACTCGGAGAGCCCGGCCACGGTAGCCGACGGGTTGAACACGACCTCGGCGCCCTTGAGACCGAGGATCCGCGCCCCTTCCGGGAAATGCCGGTCGTAGCAGATGTAGACCCCGATCGTCCCGAACACGGTGTGGAAGACCGGATAGCCCAGGTTGCCGGGCTTGAAAAAGAACTTCTCCCAGAAGCCGGGCGCGCAGTGGGGGATGTGATGCTTCCTGTACTTGCCCAGGTAGCTCCCGTCCGCGTCGTAGACCGCGGCGGTGTTGTAGTAGACGCCGGTGAGGTCCTTCTCGTAGACCGGGACGACGAGAACCATGCCGTGTTCCCTGGCCTTCTCGGCCATGAGCCGGCAGGTCGGCCCGTCGGGGACGGGCTCGGTCAGCGCGTACCACTTGCGGTCCTGGTCGGCCGGAAAGTAGGGGCCGTAGAAGAGCTCCTGCAGGCAGCACACCTGAACGCCCTGCCCGGCCGCCTCCGCCAGAAGCGCCAAGTGCTTCTCGATCATCGCCTGCTTGATCTCCTCGATCGGCCGGCTGGCGTCGCCGTCGGGGATCGCGGCCTGGATCAGGCCGCCCTTCACGATGCGGGGCATCTAGACAATTCCTCTCTCTTCAAAACTGCTGATTTCAGAGCTCGTATAGCCCACCTCCGCCAGCACCTCCTCCGTGTGCTCGCCGAGCCGCGGCGGTCGACGCCGGATCGCGGCCGGTGAGGCCGAGAGCTGGACCGCGGGGCCGAGAAGGGGCAGCGCCTCTCCGTCTGCTCCCTCGACCTCGACAATCATACCGCGGGCCCGGGCCTCCGGCGAATCGAGCGCCTCGGGGACGGGGCGGATTCGGCCGCACGGGACGTCGACGGCCGAGAATGTCTCCATCCACTCCGCGGTCGGCCGGCCGCGAAGGATCTCCTCGATCAGGGGCACGAGGTGTTCTCGGTGCTCGAGGCGGTCGGCGTTCGTGCGGTAGCGGGGCTCGTCGATCCACCCGCCCCGCTCCACCGCCTCACAGAACCGCTTCCACTGCCGCTCGTTGCCGACTCCCACGTTTATCCAGCCATCGGCGGTGGCGAAGGTCTGGTAGGGGACGATCGAGGGGTGGGCGTTGCCGATCCGGGTCGGCGCCTTCCCGCCCGCCCACCAGATCTGGGCGTGGAAGGTGAGGAGCGAGAGGAGCCCGTCGTGGAGGGCGACCTCGACCCGCTGCCCCTCGCCCGTGCGCTCGCGGACCAGGAGCGCCGCCAGGATCCCCTGGACGGCCAGGAGGCCGGCCGTCTCGTCGCCCAGCGAGATCCCTACCCGGGTCGGCGGCCCGTCCGGGTGGCCGGTCAGGTCCATGACCCCCGACTCGCCCTGCACGATGACGTCGAAGGCGGGCTTCCGGGCCGCCGGACCCTCGGCTCCGTAGCCGTTGATCAGGACGTAGACCACCCGCGACGCCCGCGCGTGAACCTCGTCCCAGCCAAAGCCGAGCCGGTCCAGGGCGCCGGGGCGGAAGTTCGAGATCAGGACATCCGCCCCTTCGACCAGCCGCCACAGGACCTCCTTACCGGCATCCTCCTTGAGATCCAGTGTACAACTTCTCTTGTTACGATTCACCGACGTGAAGTAGGCGCTCGCGCCACCGGCTCCGGGGACCCACGGCGGCCCCCAGCCGCGCGTGTCGTCGCCCCCCTCGGGGTGCTCGATCTTGACGACGTCCGCCCCCAGATCCCCCAGCAGCATCGTGGCGAAAGGACCGGCGAGGATCCGCGTCAGGTCGACGACGCGGACACCGCTAAGCGGCACGGGCGGGCTCGGGTCGGGGAACGGAACGACGCGCCGAGCCGAGCGCCGCGTAGCCGACGAAGGCGATCGCGAAGCCGACGAACCAGGCGTAGGTGTAGAGCGAATGGAAGAAGTCGGGCACGGCCGCCGGCGCGATCCACCCGGCGGCGGCCAGGAAGCCCGGCACGTTGGGCGCGACGGCCGCCACGAGGATCGCCAACGTCGCCCAGCGCCAGCCGTCCGCGTACCAGTACTCGCCCTCCTCGAAGTACAGGCTCGCGGTGTCGAGCCGGGTCCGCCGGACGACCCAGTAGTCGGCGATCATGATCCCCGCGATCGGTCCCAGGAGCGCCGAGTAGCCGATCAGCCAAGTGAAGATGTAGCCCTGGGTCGAGGCGATCAGCTTCCACGGCATGATCAGGATCCCGATCACGCCGGTAATCAGGGCGCCCGTGCGGAACGAGATCCATCTGGGCGCCACGTTGCTGAACCCGATCGCGGGCGCGACCACGTTGGCGGCGATGTTGGTGGTGAGGGTCGCCACCGTCAGGCCGATCATGGAGATCGCGACCATCAGGGGCTGGTCGAACCTCGAGAGCAGGGCGACCGGATCCCACGGCACCGCCTCGACAACCAGGACGTCCCGAAACCGGAGCGCCGCCGCGCACGTCGCGACGATGCCGATGAACGAGAACAGCGCCATGGTGGTCGGAAGCCCGAGGATCTGCCCCCACGCCTGATCTCGCTGGCTCTTCGCGAAGCGCGTGAAGTCGGGCATGTTGAGGGAGAGCGTGGCCCAGAACCCGACCATTGCGGTCAGGCCCGGCAGAAAGAGGAGCCAGAAGCTCCGCGCCGGCGCGCCCTCCGGACTGCCGACCGCGGTCAGGATCGGGCTCGTCGTGCCCGCTGCGTCCCGCACCTCGGCGGCCACGTAGAGCGGCCCCGCGGTCGCCGGCCCTGCGTGCTGGATCGCGATCGGACCGGCCCTCCAGGGGATCCAGCTGGCGGCCGCAAGGGCAGCCCGTGCCTCGGCCTCGGTGCGGCCCGCCGCCACGCGAACCTCCGCCGCCCGAACTCGGCCCTCGTCGGCCAGCGGGCGGACGATCGCACCGCCCTCCTCCACCACCAGCGAAGGCCGCGCGAACTGCTCGCTGAACTCGAGCGCCCGCGGGAGCCCGCCCGGGACCGTCAGCGCCCAGGCGAAGAGCGCGAGGCCGATCGCCAGCAGCATCGGGGCGCCCCACGACTCCAGCCACTTGATGCCCTCGGTCCCGCTCCAGGCGATCCAGACGTTGAGCGCCCAGAAGAGGAGGAAGGCCGCCAGCTCCCAGGCGTTGAGCCCCAGCCAGCCGATCGCCGGCGCCTCCCCCACCGCGGGAACGATCACCCGCGTCAGCGCGTAGAGGGCGTGCCCGCCGATCCAGGTCTGGATCCCGAACCATCCGCAGGCGACGAGCCCCCGAAGGAGGGCGGGCACGTTGGCGCCCAGGATCCCGAACGGTGCCCTGAGCAGCACCGGGAACGGGATCCCGTACTTCGTCCCGGCGTGTCCGTTCAGCACCATCGGGAGGAGCACGATCGAGTTTCCCACGGTGATCGTGAGCAGCGCCTGCCACCAGGTCATCCCGCTCGCGATCAGGCCAGCGGCCAACATGTAGGTGGGGATGCAGACCGCCATGCCGATCCAGAGCGCGGCGATGTGCCAGAGGCTCCAGCGCCGCTCGTCGAACGTGGTCGGCAGCAGGTCCTCGTTGGCGTACGGGCTGGTGGCCAGGGCCTCGCGGTCGACGACGACGGCCACCCGCCCGTCCCCGGCCGTCACCACCAATCCCTCAATGCGTCGACCCCGCTCCGGCCGTCCCCTTCCTGACCCGGTCGTTCCACGATTCGCGGGGGAGCCCCGTGTCGACCTCGACCATCGTGATGCATCCCTCGACCGGGCAGACGAGCTGGCAGAGGTTGCAGCCGACGCACTCGTCGTCGATCACGCGGGGCACGCGGGTCGGGCCCGGGAGCTCGATGCACTGGTGGGCGCCATCCTCGCACGCCGCGTAGCAGAGCTGGCATTCGATGCAGGTCGAGGGGTCGATGCTGGCGATGATCTTGTAGTTGAGGTCGAGGTCCCCCCAGTCCTGGTAGTTGGGGAGCGCGGCGCCGACGAGATCCTCGACCCGCGCGTAGCCCTTCTCGCGCATCCACTCCTCGAGGCCCCGCACCAGATCCTCCACGATCCGGAAGCCGTAGTGCATGACCGCCGTGCAGACCTGGACCGATGTCGCCCCGAGGAGCAGGAAGTCGAGCGCATCCTCCCACGACTGGACGCCTCCGATCCCCGAGATGGGGAGCGTGAACTCGGGCTCCTTGCCGAGCCGGGTCACCATGTGGAGGGCGATCGGTTTGACCGCCGGGCCGCAGTAGCCGCCCGAGGTGCCTTCTCCGTCGACCGACGGGATCGGGCTCAGCGTGTCGCGGTCGACGCCGATCACGCTCTTGAACGTGTTGACCAGGCTGACCGCGTCGCCGCCCCCGCGCTGCGCGGCCATGGCGGGGTAGAGGATGTCGGTGATGTTGGGTGTCAGCTTGACGATCACAGGGGTCCTGGCGAACTCGGCCGCCCAGCGGGTGATCTCCTCCAGCACCTTGGGCTCCTGGCCGACCGCCGATCCCATGCCCCGCTCGCACATCCCGTGCGGGCACCCGAAGTTGAGCTCGAGGCCGTCGCATCCAGTGTCCTCGCTCTGGCGGATGATGTCGCGCCAGTCCTCGCGGCTTTCGACCATCAGCGATACCACGACGGCGCGGTCGGGCCAGGCCCGCTTGACCTCCGCGATCTCCTTGAGGTTCACGTCCAGCGGCCGGTCGGTGATCAGCTCGATGTTGTTGAAGCCGGCCACGTTCCGGCCCTGGTAGGCGACCCCGCCGTAGCGCGAGACCGTGTTGGTGATGGGGTCGCCGAGCGTCTTCCAGACCGCCCCACCCCAGCCGGCCTCGAAGGCCCGGTGGACCTGGCCGGCGGTGTTGGTCGGCGGCCCGCTCGCCAGCCAGAACGGGTTGGGCGAGCGGATGCCGGCGCAGTCGATCGAGAGGTCGACGGGTCGCCCGCTCCGCGGGCGGCCGTTCTCGGGCAGGCCGTTGTGCGGCTCGTTCACGTGAATCAACTCCCTCCGCCGGCTGGCGCCCTTACTCGTTCCCGCGGTCGCTCTCCGCGCAGGGCCGCGTCGATCGCGTGTGCGGCGCGCTTGCCTTCTGCGGCCGCGTTCACGACCTCGGCCCCGCCGTTGGCCAGGTCGCCGCCCGCCCACACACTGGCGTTCGAGGTGGCACCGGTCGCCGCGTCGACCACCAGCCGTCCGTCCTCCAGGACGAGGGGAATCCCGCCCAGCGTCTCCTCCAGCCGGGCCTGGCCGATGGCCACGGCTGCCAGATCGGCCGAGAGACGTAACGGCTCGCCCACCGGCCGGAGCCGCTCGTCGAGGGGGGTCAGCCGGACCGCCTCGAGCCGGCCGTTCCCCTCGAAGGCCAGGGGCTGCATCCAATGCTCGAAACGGACGCCCTCCTGGATCGCGTGCTCCCGTTCGTGCCGGTAGGCGGACATGGCGTCGGGGCCTCTCCGATAGACGATCCGGACGTCGGGCACACCCAGCAGGGCCAGCTCGCGCGCGGCGTCGATGGCCGTGTTGCCGCCGCCGATCACCAGCGCCGACCTCACCGCGCCCAGATCGGAGATCGGCTCCCCGCCGGTCTTGATGGCGGCGATCAGCCGCGTCGCGCCCCACACGCCCTCCAGCGTCTCGCCCGGGAGCCCCAACGGGGCGTCCGGCCCCAGCCCGAGCCCCAGAAAAACGGCATCGAACTCCGACCGCAGCTCCTCCCACCTCACGTCGGCCCCGACCTCGATCCCGTCCCGCCACTCGATCCCGATCGCGGTCAGCCACTCGACTTCGGCGAGACTGGCGTCGGCCTGCATCTTGTAGGGGGCCACGCCGTCCGTGTTGAGCCCGCCCCGGTAGGGCCGCTTCTCGAAGATCACGGCGCGGTGCCCGAGTCGGACGAGCTCGTGCGCGCAGGCGATCGACGCCGGACCGCCGCCCACGCAGGCGACCGATCGTCCGCTCGGCTCTCCCGGCTCGAAGATCGGGATCCCCTCCTCGATGACCGGATCGGTGGCGAAGCGCTGGAGCCGCCCGATCAGGATCGGCGGCTCGCCTTTGGCGTTGTAGACGCACGCCCCCACGCACAGAACCTCCACCGGACAGACACGGGAGCACGAATAGCCGAACGCGTTGGCCTCGAGGATCGTGCGCGCGGACCCCAAATCGTTCCGGTCGTGGATCTGCTTGATGAACAGCGGGATGTCGATGGCCGTCGGGCAGGCGTGCACGCAGGGCGCGTCGTGGCAGAAGAGACAGCGTCCGGCCTCGGCGCGCGCCTGGGCTTCGGTGAGGGGCGGCCGATGGTCCGAAAACCGCGTCTCCACGCGGTCGGTGGGAACGGGCATGGACGTTCAGTCTGCGCCCGGCCCGGGGGATTCGTCAAGCGATGGCCGACCTGGCTTGCCGGCCGACCATGAATTCGGTAGGCTGCTGGTGGTCCACATCAGCCTGCGATTGGGTTCGGGAACCTACCGTATGACGATCCAGCAGTCGGGTGCGCCGGAGATCGAGTTCAACGGGACCTTGGATCCCTTGACGGCCAATTGGATGAAGAGCCATTCACGCGTCGTGTTGCAGGCGGGCTTCTTCCCCGGCGCGACCGGAACGGATGCGTACACGATGGACGATGTCATCATGAGGGAGGCGAATTGATGACCCGTCGTCACGTCCTGGCTCTGGCTCTGGCTCTGCTTCCACTCTTCTTCGCCGGGTGCGACGAACTGCCGGTTACGGCCGGCGCGGCCGGATCGTCGATCGACGTAGAGTACATCGCGCCCGACAGGTTCGACGACGTGGCCGCCGAGCCGATCCTGGTCTACCCAGCCAAGTTCGTATGCGGAGAGGCTGGAAGCGACTCCTGGCATACGCCGGGCTCGTATCGCACCGTCATCAACGTTGCAAACCTGAGCGCCTTCCAGGTCACCGTGCAGTGGCGATTCGCGAGTCTCGGACACGCCTTCGAAGGGGCTTCAGCCCGGATTCCGTCGCACGGAACGATGGTGTTGGACTGCGATTTCATTCTGGACCAGTTCGCATCGGCGAATGCCGACCTGAGCGACGTGCTGGAAGGCTTCGTGGTTCTCGAAGACCTCGAATCCACGCGGGCGATCCGCGTGGCGGTCGTCTACACGACCCTCCACAAGCAGCTTCACGATCGGCCCGATCTGATCCCCGTCAGCACTGCCGATCGGTTCTGCGACCTGGATGACCAGCGGCGCCTCCGGGTGACGATCCGCAACCAGGGGGAACGGCGAGCCGACCCGTCGACCACTCGTCTCGAGCTCCGAGGGGTGACGACTCGGGATCTCGCAACGCCGGCCCTCGATCCGGGGCAGCAGGCCCAGCTCGAGCCGGTCGCCTTGCCCAGGGGAGAAGGCACGTTCCGCTTCCGGATCGATGCGGACGTGGCCGGCTTCGTGGCCGAGTCGAACGAGCTCAACAACCGGGCACGAGGGTCCTGCCTGATCATCGAGTAGCCCGAGGTCAGGAGACCCCGCGAACGGAGTGGACCCGGCCTGCTACCGCCCCGCCGGCCGCAGCGCGAGGCCGAGGCTCGCCAGCGCGACGAGAAGCGCGGCCACGGCGGCCCAGGCCGACAGGTCCACACCCCCTTCGCCGACAATCGTGACGCTGGCCGGCGTCTCGGAGTCCTCGGGTCCCGTCCACGCGACCCGCTCGCCGCCGGCATAGACCTGGACGACGGGCCAGACCAGGCGCGCGTCCTCGCGGGGATTCACGGCGACGAACGGGAACTCGACGAAGCGCACGGCGGGTAGCTCGCCCGTCCAGACCGCGCGCTCGATGCGGCCTGCGTCGTCGGTCACGACCTCCAGCGTCCAGCCCTCGACCTCGGCGAACGAGACGACCCGCACGGCCTCCGGGAACTCGAGCTCGACCCGGGTCGTCGGGACGTCCCGCTCGTTGGGCACCCGCAGCACGTACATCTGATAAGCGCCCGGCGGCGCGAAGTCCGGATAAACGACGGCGTGGCCGAGCGCGACCGCCGGCAGGAGGAGCGACGCGAGGAGCCAGGCAAGGGACAGCCTCATCGGGCACCCAGGAGGAAGGTCACGGCGGCCATGGGCGGGGGTTCGTAGGCGAGCCGGGCGGCGATCAGCAGCACCACGGCGATGACCACGATCTCGCGCCGGACCGAGCGCCGGAGGGCCACGCCGGAGCCGGCCTCCAGACGCGGCATGAGCCGCAGCCGATGATACGCCCCCAAGCCGATCAGAATCGCCAGACCCGCGACCTTGACGAGCACCAGCCGGCCGTAGCCGGAGGTCAGCAGGTCGGCCAGCGTCGGCAGAAGGAGCGCGGCCTGGAGGACGCCGGTCACCCCGATCACGATCACCGCGATCAGGGCCGCCGCTGATACCTTCCGCGCCGTGGCCGGGAACAGATCCGAGGCCGGGTCGATCGTCGCCAGGCGCAGGAGCCCGCCCAGCCAGACCGCGACCGCCGCCAGGTGGATAGCCTTGGCGGGGATCGACCAGACGGGCGAGTTGGCGAGCGCGTGGCCGAGGGCTCCGCCCGCCAGGACCGCCGCGAAGGCGAAGACGACCGCCACGCGCGGGCGCCGCGCCAGCGCGAGCGCCCACGCCGCCAGCCCGGCCAGAGCGAGACGAGCCAGCTCCACCCGGCCGGCGGTCGTCCCTAGGGCGTCCGCCAGGGCGGCGGCCAGCGACCCTTCCGGCGACATGTCCAGCGCCCACAGGCCTCCGTGAACGGCGAGGAGCGGGGGCGCGGCCAGGGCCAGGACCCTCGCCACGCGCGGGATCTCGCGTCCCCCCGGAGGGAGATGGAGGAGGATCCCGGCCAGCGAGAGGAGCGCTCCCAGGGCGAGGGCTTCAACGGCCGCGATCAGGAGGGCCGGAGGTCGCCACCCGGTGTCGATCCTCGCCGGCGGCGGGACCTCCAGGCGAGCAGGCTCGGTCCGCGCCGGCGCGCTGCCCGCCGGCCCCGCCGGCGACGGCTCGGCCTCCGCGACGAAGAACACGAAATCGTCCTCGATCGGATGCCCGTCGGCCGAGACCACCCGCCAGACCACGCGGTACCCGCCGGCGCCCAGCACCGGGAAGGGAGCCAGGACCGCGCGCACGTCGCCGGGATCAGGCCGGGTCGCGAGGTCGATCGTCGCGCCGTCCGCGGCAACGACGCGGATCGTGACCAGGCCGGCCTCGACCGGCTCGCTGAAGAGGAGCCGCATCTCCGTCGGGAGGACCCGCAGCGTGTCTCCGGCCGCCGGGATCGAGGCCACGAGCCGGGCGTGGACGGGCAGCGCGGCGACGCCCGGCGTCGCGGATGCCGCCAGGAGGCCCGCCACGAGCACGGCCGTTCGAAGGAGGTTCCCGGGGACTACCGCTGCCACCTCAGCCCGGCGTACAGGGACCGGCCGTCCGCGGGCTGGAAGTAGCGACCCGAGGCGTCGTCCACGGTGACCGCGGGCGAGTAGCTCGCGTTGGTCAGGTTGCGGGCCTCGGCGAAGAGCAGCACCCCCACATCGGTGAACCTCCATTCGCCCCGCAGGCCGAGCGCGGTCCAGCCCTCGTTCTCGACCGTGTTGGCGCTGTCGACGAAGTAGCCGTCCGGCACCCACTCCAGACTGGGCTTCAGGGTCAGGCCCGATGGATGACGATAGATCAGCTCGGCCTGGAACGTGTGCGGGGGCGCGCCCGGGATCTCGTTCCCCTCGAACGCCGGATCCTCGACGTACTCGAAACGGCCGAACGTGTAGGCGAGCCGGAAGCCGAACGGATCCTGGACGACTTCGCGCGTCGCCGGGGGTCCGCCGGCGTACTCGATGCCCGCCTCCAGCCCGTAATGACGGGTCTTCGGCGCGTTGCGGTAGGTCGGCACCGTGAACGGGGCGTCCGGAAACGGTTGGACGTTGATGTTCAGGATCTCGTTCTCGAGCTCGATGTCGTACCCGGCGATCTGCCAGTCGAGCCGGCCCGCCCGGCCGCGCGTACCGAGCTCGAACTGCCACGCATCCTGGGCGTCGAGATCGACGAAGCCCGGAGCCGTAAAGCTGTTCAGCTCCAACAGGAGGGGCGGCTCGAACGATCGGCTCACGTTCCCGAACAGCCTTCCCCCGCCCAACGACAGATCGTAGAGGAAGCCGACCTTCGGCATCCAGGCCTCGTAGACCCGTTCGGCGGTCTGATCGCCGTCGGTCAGGAAATCGTCCTCGATGCTTCGCTCGGATCGGTCGTAGCGGAGTCCGATCACGGCCGACAATCGGGACGCCACGCCCACGACCTCTTCGAGATAGAAGGCCAGGCTTCGCGCCTCCTCGCGCTGGTCCTTGGCGAGATCTCCGGCCTGGCCGCCGACGTTCTCGAAGTGCCGATTGTCGGTGCTCCCGTAGGCGGGCTGGAAGCCGGCCGTGAAGCGACTCGTCAGACCCGCCAGCGGGGCGCTGTTCTCGTACCGGATCTCGGCCCCGAAGTCGCGGCTCCGCTGGTCGAGGATGCGGAAGATCGGATGCAAGATGTCGCGAAACTGGCCGTACGGGGAGACCTCCAGTCGCTGATCGACCGTGAGCTGGGCACGAAGCTGGACGCCGACATGATGCAGATCGTAGTCGCGCCCCCATCGATTCTCGACGTTCGTCGGGTCGGCCTGGGCGGGGTCGCTCTCGAGCTCCTCACGGGTGAGGGAGCCCGGGAGCTGCTCCTCCACGTGGGCGAAGAGGTAAAACCCCCGCAGGTCGACCTGATCGGACAGCACGGCGCCCAGATGAGCGTTGAGGCGGTCGCGTCGCTGCTCGGCGAACTCGCGGTAGCCGTCGAGGGTCGTGTGGGTGTAGCTCGCGTAGTAGTCGAACGGGCCCAGCACGTCGCCCGAGGAGAGCTGCCCCTTGAGGAAGCCGTACGAGCCTCCCTGGCCAAAGACGCGGAACGGCTCGGCCGTGTATCCGGTCCTGGTCTCGATGTTGATCGCGCCGCCCAGGGTCGAGCCCCCGAAGCGCAGCGCGTTGCCTCCCTTGTAGACCTGGATGTTGGACGCGGTCAGGAGCTCCAGGGACTCGAAGTCCGTGAACCCGTCCGCGCTGCGGTAGGGCATTCCGTTGACCAGCACGTTGACGCCGCGCAGGTGGAAGTTGTTCCGGAGACCTGAGCCGCGGATCGAGAGCTGGCTCTCGTCGGCCGCGCCGTATCTCGGCTGGATGTAGACCCCGGGGGTGAATCGCAGAACGTCCCGAAAGTTGGTGAGTCGGGTGCGCTCCAGCTCGGCGGTCTCGATGAGATCGACCGCCCCGGGGATGTCGCGCATCCGCTCGCGCACCTCGGCCAGCTCCCGCGGGCTTCCGATCACCGTTACCGCGGCGACCTCTATCGGCCGCGCGCGCATCACCATGTCCAGTTCGACCGTGCGTCCAGTGGTGACCTGGACGATGGCCGCCACCGACTCGTATCCCAGCCGATCGAACCGTATACGGCGGGAACCGGGCGCCAGATCGGTGAGCCGGTAGCCGCCGGCCAGGTCCGTGGTGGCGATCCGGTCCGTGCCCTCGACATGGACGCTCACGCCGCCGATGGGATCACCGGCCGCCCCGGTCACCCGGCCCTGGAGCCGGCCGTCCTGGTCCTGAGCGCCGACCGGCGAGACGGCGAGCAGAACCGCCGGCACGGCGCCGAGCCAGGCTGTCCGGCGAAGAAATCGCTTGCACACGTGAAAGACCTCCATCCATCAACCATCGGTTCCGGGGCCTCGGGCCGCTTGGGGCGACCGGGCTCCGATCCTGGAAGCGCATCTTGAAGTCCTAGGCGCTCGGAGGTCCGGTGGCGTAGGGGAGGAGGTACGGCGTGGACTGGACGTCCGGCGAGGCGAATGCCGCCGTAGCCGGAGCGTCCTCGATGGGAAGGATCGCGGCTGCCGCGGCCCCGGTGGGCAGACCGATGCCCGCCGCACCCTGGCAGGCTCCGATGCACGTGCAGGCGCCGTTCGCGGCATCGTCTTCGTGCGCTCCGCCGGAGTCTCCGTGCGAGCCCGCACTCTGCCCGGCGTCGGACGCTACCGCATGATGGTGGGGGCATTCGTGGAGTCCGGCGGCCTCGCCCATGTTCCCGGCGAGGAACAGCGCGATCAGAAGGCCGGAGACGCCGCCGTGGAAAGACCTCAACATCATGCCAGCGCCTCCTCGACCCGCTCGTCGGCCGCGTTCCCGGTCAACCCGTCGAAGCGCCGACCGGCGTACCACGCGAACCCGGCCCAGATCACGATGACGACGCCCGCCAGGATGGAAAGGAACCGGACCGGCATCATGGCCAGCAGCAGTGCGAGCCCGATCGCGATTCCCTTGCCGGCCCGCTGGACGAACATGTTGGCGAACGCGCGGGCCTTGTACTTCACGTCCGGCGAGGTGGGCACGAACAAGGTCTCGCGGGACGTCTGGTTGATCGAGTAGCTGAACGCATTGTCCGAGACCGTCAGCAGTGATCCCGCCCAGAGAACCGGGATCATGAAATATATCCCGCTCGATACCAACATCGCCACGGGCAGGACGAGGAGCGCCGTGGTGATACCGAACCTGCGGATGATGAACGACACCAGGAAGAACTGGGTGATGATGCTGACCGTGTTGATGATGACGCCGACGCGGGCGAAGAACGCGGAGGTCGCCTCCTCTCCCTGCAGCGATTCCAGCTCGATCTTGTACTGGTAGTCGAGGATCTGGGAGGCGAACTCGTAGAGGAGAACGATCATCACGATGGCAAAGAGATACTTGGACGCCAGGGCGAGCTTTGCCCCCTCGAGGGCCGCATTCCCCTTGGAGCCCTCGGTGCCGGTCTTCTTCTCGGCCTGGAGTCGATCCTCACTACGGCCCCGGCCGATCGGGGCTTCGGAACGTCCGGCCAGCGCCTCGATGCGCCAGACGATCGCTCCGATGGCCAGCGTTGCGACCGCGGCGCCGACCAGGAAGGTGTCGGCGCTGACCGATTCCTTCTCGACGAACGCGGCCACCGACAGGACGCCGACCAGCCCCCCGATGATGCCGCCGCCGCCGATCAGGCCGTAGAGCCGCTTCGACTGATCGGTCCGCGTCATCTCGTTCAGGTAGGCCCAGAAAGTGGTGACCCACACGGTCGTCCAGAGGTCCCCGAAGAGATAGAACGACCAGTTTGCCAATACCGGGGGGGGCCCGGCCCGCCCGAGCAGCGTCGTGAAGAACAGGAGCGCCGCCACGAAGAGCCCGCACAGCGTGAAGATGAGCTTCCGGCTCCCCAGCTTCTCGAACAGCCAGGAGAAGGCGAGCACGGCGACCAGGGCGACCCCGATGTTGGCGAGCTTCGCGTAGAGCTCGACCCGCGCTCCAAGGTACTCGATGAAGAATCCGGTCTTGAGGGGCTTCAGGACCCAGAAGACGACGATTACCAGGAACCAGAACAGGAAGAACAGGATGGCGGGCTCGACCTCCCGCTTCCTGATGTCGACGAAGAGTCGCAGCAAGCGACCGGCCGGGCTGATCTGCGTCTCGCGGTTCATACGGGCTCTGGGGCTCAGGTGACGGACGCTGGAACCCTACCGACTATATCATCGCTCCGCCAGTCCATTCTTTGTGGCTCCATTGTGGAATGTCGCAGGCAGCCGTCCTGTGGCGATTCCTCCGGTCGTGCGCGTCCACTCCCCCAAAAAAGATCGGGTGTCATCGGCCGACGACACCCGATCCGAACGCGATCCGGCACGATGTCAGATCCCGACTCCGACCTCCTCCAAGGCGGAATGTGCAGGGCGCGGGTGACCGTTCTCGTGACCGGTTCCACGGCCGTTTCCACCGTCCTCGCCGGGCTTGATTCCGGGCGTCAGGAGACGGTTCAGGTCCACGCCCTCCTCGGCGTGGAGACGCGCGAGGAAGAGCCACGAACGGGGAATCTCGCCGCGCTCGTACTTGCTGATGGTCTGTTGGACGGAGTCCACGGTCTCGGCGAAGCTTCGCTGGTCGCGATTGCCGCGAACCTGCTGGAGGCGCCTGCCGACCTCCCTCCTCATCCTGCTCAAGTCCATTGTTCCCCCTTCAGCGGGTGAATGCGGCATTCTCGAATTCATCGGCCCGTATCTACCATACCCGCGGTCCGGAGAACGGGCAGTAAGCCAGCGTACAGAGTTCACAGTACCCCCGAATGCCGGGAAAGGGTTTCTACTGCGAACGTAGTCAAGCCTGGCCCGCCCTGCGACCTGGCGTCACCTTCCGCGAAACCAGAGGATTTCCCCCGTCGAAGGACGCTCGTCTTGCCTCGTGTCGCTTCGCTGATCGCCAGCAGCACGGAGATCGTCCACGCCCTCGGACTGGGCGAGCTTCTCGTGGCCCGTTCCCACGAATGCGATTACCCGCCTGAAGTCCGCGAGCTCCCGGCCGTCACCGAGCCCCGCTTCCCCACCGACGGGACCAGCTACGAGATCGACCAGCGGATCCGGGCCCTGGTCCAGGAGGCGCTGTCGGTCTACCGGGTCGACGCCGACCGGCTGCGCGCCGTCCAGCCCGACGTCATCGTCACGCAGACCCAGTGCGAGGTGTGCGCGGTCAGCCTCGGCGACGTGGAGGAGGCGCTGGCGGAGTGGACCGGCGCGCGGCCCCTGGTCGTCCCGCTTTCGCCGGACTCGCTGGACGCGGTGTGGGACGACGTGCGGCGCGTGGCCCTGGCCCTCGGCTCCCCGGAGGCTGGGCCCGGACTGGTCGCCCGCCTCCAGGATCGGATGCGAGAGGTCGAAGTCGCGGCGGGCGCTCTCCGACGACCTGCCGTGGCCTGCATCGAGTGGATCGATCCGCTCATGGCGGCCGGAAACTGGATGCCCGAGCTGGTGGCCCTCGCCGGAGGGGAGAGCGTCGTCGGCGAGGCTGGCCGGCACTCGCCGATGCTGGACTGGGAGGAGCTCCGCGCGCTCGATCCAGAGGTCATCTTCGTCTCCCCATGCGGCTTCGATCTGGAGCGGACGCGAGTCGACATGACGGCGCTCGTCCGCCGGCCGGGCTGGAATGAGCTGCGGGCCGTCCGCGACGGCCGGGTGGCGCTGGCCGACGGCGTCCAGTACTTCAACCGGCCCGGGCCCCGGCTGGCCGAATCCCTGGAGATCCTCGCCGAGATCCTCCATCCGGCTCGCTTCGACTTCGGTCATCGTGGCAGGGGCTGGGAACCGTTGCCCGCGGGTGGATCACGACACTAGTCCTTGCGATCTCGCAGCCCCTCCACACCGGCCTTCCGGGCGCAGTGATCGCAGCAGTAATAGACCCCCTCCGCTTCCAGTCCATGACCCACGATGCGGCAGCCGCACGTCTCGCACGTCGGCGCCAGCGCCTGGATGGCGCACTCGAAGCTGTCGAAGGTGTGCCGCTGGCCGTCCCGCCAGACGATCTCGAAGGTCTTGTCGTACTCATTGCCGCAGGTGGCGCAGCTCGCCATGGTGCGAACCTCCTTCCGAGGTAGCGATCTATGTTCCGAGCCGCTCGCGAACCGCGCCGATACGGGCACGGGAGCTCCCTTCCAGATAGCAGGGCGAGCCAGGCCGCGACCGTACGGGATCGAACACCGCCGCGCCCTCAGGCTGGATAGACCGTGACCTCGGTGGCCTTCACGGCAGCGTGCACGGTCTTCCCCGGCTCGAGCCCCAGATGAGCGACGGCCGCGGGAGTTACGTCGGCGGCCATGGGCAGCGCTCCGCCCAGCTCGACCCGTACGCGGGGGCCGAGGGAGTCCAGGCCCACCACGACCAATCGCCAGACGTTGCGCGGGCTGCCCTCGGGCGGCGACGGGTAGAGGGCGACGGCGTCGGGGCGGAAGGCGACGAAGACGTCCCCGCCGGTCCGTTCGGCCGGAACGACCACCACCGGACCCTCCGCCCCGTCCACGACGACCTGGTCGTCCTCCGCCCGGCCTCGGAAGAGGTTCAGCCCGACGAGCCGGGCTACCCACTCGCTGCGCGGGTGACGGGAGACCCCCTCGGAGGATCCCTCTTGGACGATCTTGCCTCCCTCGATCACGATCAGGCGCGTCGCGAGCACCATCGCCTCGACCGGGTCGTGGGTCACCACGATGGTCGCGCCGCGGTACTCGGCGAGGTGGCGACGCAGCTCGGAGCGAACGGCCGGCCTGGCCGCCGCGTCGAGCGACGACAGAGGCTCGTCGAGGAGAAGCAGGGACGGCTCCGCCGCCAGCGTCCGGGCCAGGCCCACGCGCTGCGCCTCCCCGCCGGAGAGATGGCTCGGGCGACAGCCGGCCAGCCCGGCCAGCCCCAGCCGCTCGAGCCATGCCGTCGCGCGGCGGCGGGCTTCATCGCGCGGGACGCCGCGGCAGCGTGGGCCGAAGGCCACGTTCTCGAGCGCCGAGAGATGGGGGAACAGGAGGTGGTCCTGGAAGACGAGGCCCACGCAACGGCGCTCGACCGGGACTCGGACCCCGGCCGCCGGATCCTCGAGCGCCACACCGCCCAGGCGCACGTGGCCGCCGTCCAGCGGGACCAGGCCGGCCAGAGCGCGCAGAACCGTGGTCTTGCCGGCCCCGTTCGGCCCGAGGAGCGACACCACCTCGCCCGCGGCCACGGCGAGCGGAACGTCGGCGACCAGGGCTCCCCTCCGGACGACGACCCGCGCGTCCAGCATCACGAGCGGCCCGCGATCCAGCGCTCCCGGAGCCCGATCAGGACCGCCACCGAGACCGCCAGCAGAAGGAGGCTCAAAACGATGGCGGCCCCGGGATCCGTCTCGAGCGCCAGATATACCGCCAGCGGCAGGGTCTGGGTCTCGCCGGGGAAGCTGCCCGCGAAGGTGATCGTCGCACCGAACTCGCCCAGGGCCCGGGCCCAGCAGAGCGCCGCCCCCGCGACCACCCCCGGGGCGACGAGGGGCAGCGTGACCCGCCGGAAAGCCGTCCACCGCGAGGCTCCGAGCGTCGCCGCCGCCTCCTCGTAACGGGGATCCGCCGAGCGCAGGGCTCCCTCGACGCTCAAGACGAGGAACGGCATCGCCACGAAGGCCTCGGCCAGGACAACGGCCGCGGACGTGAAGGGGAGCGAGATCCCGCAGCAGGCCAGGAGCCAGCGGCCCACGAGGCCCCGCCGCCCGAGCAGGAGGAGAAGCGCCACGCCGCCCACGACCGGCGGCAGCACGAGCGGCAGGGTCACCAGCGCGCGGACGATGGCGCGGCCGCGGATCTCTGTCCGGGCCAGGAGCCATGCGAGCGGAACGCCGAGCACCAGCGAGAGCGCGGTCGCCAGGACCGAGGTGACGAGCGACAGCCAGAGCGCTTCCAGGACGAGCGGTTCGGCGAGACGTGCCGGCAGCTCCGACCACGGCACGCGCACGACGAGCGCGGCGATCGGGGCGAGGAGGAACAGGAGCCCGGCGACCGAAGGGGCGAGCAGGGCAGGTGGCACGCCCGCACGCGGCCGGCCCACGGCCTCGCGAAGGGTCATCGCGCCTCGGGATCCCGCGGGTGATTCACGGCACCTCGAAGCCCGCGTCCGTCAGGACCGCCCGACCGGTTTCCGAGAGAACCAGGTCCACAAACGCCCGCGCCGCGCGCGGGTTGGGGGCTTCGCGCAGGATCGCGATCGGATAGGCGTTGACCGCCGCTTCCGCCTCGGGGAACGCGAACGACCGTACCCGATCACCCGCGGCCTGGGCATCGGTCGCATAGACCAGCCCGGCGTCGACCTCTCCCAGCATGACCTTGGTGAGCACGGCTTTCACGTCCCGCTCCCAGGTCACCGGCGTGACCGACAGCCCCGCTGCGCCCAGCGCAGCCTGGGCGGCGGCCCCGCAGGGGACGGGCCGGGAGCAAAGGGCGACCAGGACTTCCGGGCGGGCGAGATCGGCGAGCGACGACACGCCGCCGGGGTTCCCGCGGGGCACCGCGACCACCAGCCGGTTGCGGGCGAAGATGACCGGCTCACCAGCCAGGACGCGGGCTTCCTGCGCGATTCGCACGGTGCGCAGGTCGGCGGTCGCGAGCACGTCGCCCGGCGCCCCCTCGGCGGCCTGCGCGGCCAGGCTCGAGCTGGCGGCAAAGCTGAACCGCACGGTCAGGCCCGGATCTCGCCGCTCGAGCTCCTCGCCCAGCTCGCCGAACGCCTCGGTCAAGGACGCCGCGGCAAGGACGGTGACCGTTTCCCCCCGGTCCCCACAGCCCGCGGCGAGCGCGCAGACCAGGGCCGCTCCGACGGGTCCGTTGCACGCCATCGACACTAGACGCGGATGAAATCGGCCACCTCCGGGCGGCGCCGGAGCTCTTCCAGCTCCGAGCTGCTCGGCTGCCGCGGCCGGTCGCGGCCGGCGTCGGCCACGCACAGGAAGCCGAGCGGCTCTCCGGCCGCGGCTCGGAACTGGTGCCACGTCATGGAAGGAACATGGACGAGGTCGTAGGGCCGGATCCCGCGGATTTCGGGATCCACGAGAACATGCCCCCGACCGCGCATGACGACCACCGCGTGGGCGTGCTCGTGGCGCTCGAGCGTCGTGTGCCCCCCCGGACCCACCTCGAAGTACCGGAGATCGGAGGCCAACCCCTCGGCGCGCCCGAACAGGAGCTGACGTGTCACGTCGCGGAAGGTGTTCCCCTCCTCCTTGTAGAGCTCGACCGGAACGTCCTCCCAGCGATAGTCCGAGCCCGGGCGGACCGGACCGCTCATCGACCGGCTCCCGACCGGCGGGCGCGAGGCCGCCCTGTCCCGGCCGAGATTTCGTCCGCATCGGGGCCGCCCCGTACGCGCTCCACGAACTCGCGCGCTCGCTCGCCGAGGCGCTCGCCCGCGCGATAGAGGGTGCCGCCGACGAGGAGCATGACCTCCGTTCCGTAGAAACCGAGCATCTCCCGGACCCGCTCAACGCTCATCCCGCCGGCCGGAACGGGAAGCGCGCGGCGGATCCCCGCCCACGGCCGCCGAAGCCGATCCGCCAGATCGCGGCACAAGGTCTCGTCGAACGGGAAGCGGCCCCCGGCGTGGGGGAAGACCACTGCGTCCGCTCCGTATAGCCGGAAGAGCGTGCCCAGAAGAAACGGAGCGGCGATGCGGTATCCGCCGGCGAGCGCGGGGTGGGCCACGACCGGGACGGAGGAGCGGCGCGCCAGTTCGTGGAAGGCGGGCAGCCCCACGACCAGCGGCGCGACCAGGACCGCTCCCGCGCCCAGCCGCTCCGCGGTCTCGAGCTGACGGGCGAGCGCGGTCGGCGGACCGATCAGGTTGGGCGCGTAGATCGCCCGATGCCCGGTCGCGTCGGAGACCCGCTCGATGGCCGCCAGACAGGCCTCCGCCCGGGTTTCGAGCGGGCAGTAGCCGGTGTCGGCCAGGCCATGGTCGTCCTTGATGACGTCGATTCCGGCCTCCGCGAGCGTCGAGCAGATCCGGCCGAGCGCATCGGGCCCGAGACCCATCGGCTTGAGCGCCGCGCAGGCGAGCGGACGGTCCTCCGCGCCGACCGCCGAGCGGATCCCCCGGATCCCGTGTCCCGGGCCTCCGAGGAGCTCGCGCAGCGCATCGGGGAGCTGGGCGTCGAGGAGCTCGACGTCGTCCTGCAGGGAGGCGTTTCCGAAGAGCAGGTTGAGGAGCTGCGCCGGGTCGTCGCCCGCAGCGGCCGCGGGATACTCGATCGAGACCCGATGACAGCCGTCCGGATCGGGTTCGACGGCCACGACCCGGCCCACGAGCCCGTGCCGGGCGGCCTCTCCGACGAGGGCTTCCGCGGGCAGCTCGGCCGTCTGCTCGAGGGCCAGCGCCTCGGCCCGCTCTTCCACGGATTCGCCTGCGCGGATGCGGTAGATGGCCCTTACGGCGTGCACGTTCGGACACTACGTGAGGGACCCGCTGTCGGCCAGCCGAATGGAGCCCTCAGCCGATCCGTCGCCAGCGAGTCAGCTCCATGGGCTCGGACTACAGATCCTCGCGCTCGACGTTCATCTCGATGACGTTCCCGTCGGGATCGGTGATATAGATCTGGGCCCAGGGCGTGGCGTTCAGGGGACTGTCCTTCAGCGCCACGCCGTGAGATCTCAGGTGCGCCAGCGCTTCGTCATGATTGCGAACGCGCACCGCGAAGTGGCCGTCGCGGGAATCGACCTCGGTCGTCCCGCGCAGGCTCCGCGGCGTGGTGTGGACGATCAGGTGGAGCTGCCGGTCGCCCAGCGCGTACCATGCGCCCGGAAAGTCGAAGGGCGGCCGCTCCAGCTCCCGAAGGCCCAGGACCCCGCCATAGAACCGCTTCGCCCGCTCGAGGTCCGTCACCGTCAGGCTGACGTGATGGAGGGTTTCGATCGCGAGCATGGCGGCCTCCCGGGCGGGGATCGTTCGTGGCGGACGGGTCAGGGTACGGGCGGTTCGGGGCCGGCCCTTGTCGGCCCGTGCCCCACGACCATTTTAAGCGTTGTCCCGCCACGATGGCTCATGCGGAGCTGGGGGAAGCTGGATGACGCGACTGAAGTTCCTGGTCAGAGGTCTCACTGGCCGGCTCGCCCGATCGCCCGATCTCACGACCCTCGGGCTGCTGGGCCTGCTGCTGGGAGGGCTGTGCGCTGCGGCAGCGCTCGTCCGGGGCGCCGCGATTCCGCCGGAAGGGAACCTGCTCGACACGGCGAGCTTCGACGGCGCCGTGGGGGTGTTCATCCTGACGCTCGCCGTCCTCGCTCCGGGAGTGAGCTGGACCCCCCGGGGCCGGCGGGTATGGGCCGGGTTCCTGATCGTCTTGACGCTCTACTCGTACGGAATCGAGACCCTCCAGGCTTTCCGCGGGCTGGATCCCCGCTTCTCCGAGGTGGCCGGGCCGCTGGACCAGGCAGCCGGCGGGCTCTTCTTTCTCACCGCCGTGGGCATCATGGTCTGCTTCATCGTCCTGGCCGTGAAGTATTACCGCGCCGAGCCCGGCCCGGTCACGGTGGCGGTGCGATACGGGGCCGCGGCCAGCCTCGTCGCCTTCGGCGTCGGGATCTGGATGAGCCTGGTGACGGAGGGGCGGCACGTTCCGGAAGCGGGCAATCTCCTGTTCCTGCATGCCACCGGATTCCACGGGCTCCAGGCGGTGCCCCTCGTCGCGCTGCTCCTGCGCTGGGCGGATGCGCCGGAAGCGGCCGCCCAGCACCGGGTGCACGTGGGCGGGATGGCCTGGCTGGGGGCCTGCGTCGCGATCGCCCTGCAGTCGGGTTCCGGCCACGGGATCACCGAGCCGTCGCCCGCCACGGCCACCGCGGCAGTCCTTCTGTCGGTCTTCGGGGTCACCGCGCTTCTCGCTCTCGCGGCCTGGCTGAGGACCGCACCGCCCTGGAGCGGGCCCGAACCGGCCACGGCGTGAGCCGAGAGCTCCCCTCCACACCCGATGACCGGCTCGATGCGGTGATCACACGGTCGGGAAACCGAGATCCTTTCCCCGTTGCTGCGTGGCGGGCCAGCGCGCCGTGACCACCTTGCCGCGGGTGTAGAACTTCACCCCTTCCATCCCGTGCACGTGGGCGTCGCCGAACAGCGAGTCCTTCCATCCGCCGAAGGAGTAGTAGGCCATGGGAACGGGGATCGGCAGGTTGATCCCGACCATCCCGATCTGGATCTCGCTCTGGAACCGGCGCGCCGCGCCGCCGTCGTTGGTGAAGATCGCCACCCCGTTGGCGTAGGGACTGGCGTTGACGAGATCGACCGCCTCGTCGTAGCCGTCGACGCGCACGACCGACAGGACCGGGCCGAAGATCTCGTCCCGGTAGACGGACATCTCCGGTCGGACGTGATCGAAGAGGCAAGGCCCGAGGAAGAAGCCGCCGTCCCCTTCCCCCGCGCCGGCGCCGCGTCCGTCGACCGCCAGCCGGGCGCCCTCGGCCTCGCCTTTCTCGAGGTACCGCGTCACGCGCTCGAAGTGCTGGCCGGTAACGAGGGGCCCCATGTCGCTGTCGGGCTGCATGCCGTCGCCGACCCGGATCGCCCGCATGCGCTCCTCGACCAGCGGCAGAACTGCGTCCGCCGCTTGGCCGACCGTGACCAGCACCGAGATCGCCATGCAGCGCTGTCCGGCCGAGCCGAAGGCCGCGTTGACCGCCGAGTCGGCGGCCAGCTCCATGTCGGCGTCGGGCAGGACCACCATGTGGTTCTTGGCGCCGCCGAGCGCCTGGACGCGCTTGCCGTGCCGCGTCCCGGTCTCGTAGACGTGGCGCGCCACCGCGGTCGAGCCCACGAAGCTCACCGCCGAGATCCCCGGATGCTCGAGAATCCGATCCACCGCCACCCGGTCGCCGTGCACGACGTTGAACACGCCGGCGGGCAGCCCCGCCTCCTCCCACAGCCGGGCCGCGATCAGCGACGGCGATGGGTCCTTCTCCGAGGGCTTGAGCACGAAGGTGTTCCCGGCCGCGATGGCGATCGGGTACATCCACATCGGGACCATCACCGGGAAGTTGAACGGCGTGATCCCCGCGACGACACCCAGCGGCTGGCGGATCGAGTAGCTGTCCACGTTCGTCGATACGTTCTCCGAAAACTCCCCCTTGAGTAGCTGCGGGATCCCGCACGCGAACTCGACCACCTCGAGGCCGCGCTGCACCTCGCCGCGGGCGTCGGCGAGCACCTTGCCGTGCTCGCGCACGATGCTCTCGGCGAGCTCGTCCGCGTGGCTCTGGATCAGCTCGCGGAAGCGAAAAAAGATGGCCGTGCGCTGGCCGAGCGGGGTGCGGCTCCACTCCGGGAATGCCGCGGCCGCGGCGGCGACCGCGCGATCGACGTCGTCGGAAGTCGCGAACGGCACCACGGCCGTGGGCCGGCCCGTGGCGGGATTGAACAGTGTGCCGTGCCGCTCGGTGCCGCCCACGTCGGTCCGGCCGCCGATCCAATGCTGGAGGCGGGGCAGCCCCTCGGCGGTTTCCTGCTGATCCTCCATGCGAGCCGTTCGGCTCATCGATCGCTCCTTTCCTCAGGCGCCGCCCGAAGGCGGGCCGGTCGAGCCGCGGACCACCAGCGACGGCGGCATGAGCACGTGTCGCACCGACTCGCGCTCGCCGTCCAGGCGCTCGAGCAGCAGGGCCACGGCCGTTCGCCCCATCTCGGGCCGCGGCTGGTCGACGGTCGTCAGGTTGATGTGCCGGACGGCGGCCAGCGCGGTGTTGTCATAGCCGACCACCGACACGTCTTCGGGGACCCGAATCTCGCGCTCGGCCAGCGCGCTCAGGGTGCCGATCGCCGCCAGGTCGTTGGCCGCGAAGACGGCAGTCGGCGGAGCTCCCTCGGAGAAGAGGGCGGTCACGCCTTGCCGTCCGCCGTCCTCCGTGTAGCTCCCCGCCACGACCCGCGCATGCGCACCCAGGCCATGCCGATCCATCGCCCGCTCGTAGCCGCGCCGGCGCTCGCGCGACCCGGCGCCGCCGCCTCCGTCGATGTGGGCGATCCGCTGGTGGCCGAGCGAGGCCAGGTGCGCCACCGCCAGCGCCGCGCCGGCGAGATCGTCGTTGGCCACGCTGTCGACGGCCGAGCCGCGCGTGCGACGCGCCACCAGCACGGTGGGAACCTCGCGGCTCGCCTCGGTGATCGTGCGCATCGGGAGGACCGGGCTCGCCAGGATCAGCCCCTCCGCCCGCAGCTCCAGCATGGTCTCCAGCGCGCGCGCCTCCGACAGCTCCACGCGGTCGCCCGTCCCGATGATCGTGCGGTAGCCGTAGGCGGCGGCCTCGGCCTGGATCCCGTCGATGACCTCGGCGAAGAACGGGTTGTGGAGATCGGAGAGCAGGACGCCCAGCAGGTTCGTCCGCTGGCGGACCAGGCTGCGGGCAACCGCGTTCGGCCGGTACCCCAGCTCCGTGGCCACGCTGAGAACCCGCTGCCGCTTCTCGTCGCTGACGTTGGGGGCCCCGCGCATGACCAGCGAGACCAGCGACTTCGACACCCCGGCCCGCTCCGCGACGTCGATGATCGTAGGGCGGCTCATCGATCGGGAGCCCCTGACATCGGTTGACACATGCCACGACTATAGCACATCTTGGCTGAAAGTGGAACGTTCCACGGCCTCTGGCGCTCCCCGCCGTTGCCGGGGCTCCCAAGCTCAACTTCGCGACACCCTCGGAGGGCGGAATGCAGATCGGCGTCATCGGCCTGGGCCGTATCGGCCAGTATCACGCGAGGATCCTCGGCGACCACCCGGACGTAACCGCCCTCGTCGTGACCGACATCGACGGGGCCCGCGCGAGACAGGTCGCCGACGAGCTCGGCGCCGCGCCCGCCGAGACCGTGGACGACCTCCTGGGCCGGGTGGATGCGCTGTTCATCGCCTCGCCCACCGACACCCACGCCGCCCTGATCCACGCCGGCGTCGACGCCGGGCTGCCCGTCTTCTGCGAGAAGCCGATCGCGCTCGATCTGGCCTCCACCAGGGAGGTCGTCGAGCACGTCCAGCGGGCCGGCGCGACCGTCCAGATCGGCTTCCAGCGCCGGTTCGACGCCGGCTACCGGGCGGCCCGGCGGGCGGTGTCGGAGGGCGGTCTGGGGCGCGTCTACGTCGTCCGCATCGCCGCCCACGACCCGTATCCTCCGCACGAGAGCTACCTCCCCGGCTCCGGAGGGATCTTCCGGGACATGCACATCCACGACTTCGACATCGCCCGCTGGGTGCTGGGCCAGGACATCGTCGAGGTCTTCGCCGAAGGCGCGGTGCTCGCCGACCCCATGTTCGGCCGGCACGGCGACGTCGACACGGTCGCGGCGACGCTCGTCTTCGACGGCGGCACGCTCGGCGTGATGACCGGCGCCCGCCACGATCCGCTCGGCTGCGACGTCCGCTTGGAGCTCTTCGGCAGCGGCGACAGCGTTTCGGTCGGATGGGACGGGCGGACACCGCTGCGCTCCGTGGAGCCGGGGATGCCGCCGGCGCCCGAGCATCCGTACGAGCTCTTTCTGGACCGCTTCGACGCCGCGTACCGGCGGGAGCTGGCCGCCTTCGTGGACGTCGCCCGGGGGCTCGCGCCCAGCCCATGCAGCGTGGAGGACGCCGAGATCGCGCTCAAGGTGGCGCTCGCCTGCGACCGGTCGCGCCTCGAGCATCGTCCGGTGCGCGTGGAAGAGGTGACCGTCTGACGGGGAGCCTCAAGATCGCCGCCGCCCCCATCACCTGGGGGGTCTGCGAGGTTCCCGGGTGGGGCCGCCAGCTCGGTTCCGGCCGCGTCCTTTCGGAGATCGCCCGCGCGGGCCTCGCCGCGACCGAGCTGGGTCCGCGCGGGTTCCTGCCCGACGACCCGGCCCGGATCCGGGCCCGGCTCGCCGCCCACGGGCTCGAGCTGGTCGGGGGCTTCGTCCCCGCCGTCCTGCACCGGGCGGCGATCCGGGACGAGCAGCTCGCCCTGGTCGAAGAGAGCGCGCGGATGCTCGCCGGCGCCGGCGCGGAGGTGCTCGTCCTGGCTGCCGAAACGGGGATCCCCGGCTATGACACCTCGTTCCTGCCGAGCGACGCGGAGTGGGATGCCCTTGGGGACGGGATCGCCGGGGTGCTGGAGATCGGTCGCCGCCACGGGCTCACCGTCGCCTTCCACCCGCATTACGGCACCGTCGTCGAGCGGGAGGACCAGATCCGACGGCTGTTGGCGACCACCGACGTGTCCCTGTGCCTCGACACCGGCCATCTCGTCGTGGCGGGCGCGAACCCGGTGGCGGTCGCGCGGGCCGCCCGGGGTCGGGTGGCCCACGTCCACCTCAAGGACGTGGACGCGGAGATGGCCGAGCGGGTTCGCGCCGGCGAGCTCGGCTACCGCGACGCCGTCCGCCAGGACCTCTACCGCCCGCTGGGGCAGGGAGACGTGGATCTCGTGTCGCTGGTCGAGATCCTGCGCAATGACGGCTTCGATGGATGGTATGTTCTCGAGCAGGATCTCGTCCTCGACCACGATCGCGACGGAGCGCGCCCGCTGGAGAACGCCCTCCACAGCGTCGGCTTCCTGCGCCGGCTGATGGCCGCATGAGCGACGCGGGCAACTTGCCGCCGGCGGATGGCTCTCTATCCCTCGAGGTGCTGACGATCGGCCGGGTCTCCGTGGACCTCTACCCGGCGGACAGCGGGGTGCCGCTGGCCGAGGTGCGTTCCTTCCATCGCTTCCTCGGCGGCAGCCCGGTCAACGTGGCGGTGGCCGCGGCCCGCTACGGACGCCGCGCCGCGGTCATCACCAAGGTGGGAACGGAGGGCTTCGGCCCCTACGTCCGCTCCGCGCTGCGTGGCTTCGGGGTCGACGACCGCTATGTCGGCACCGACCCCGAGCTCCTGACCCCGATCGTCTTCTGCGAGCTGTATCCCCCGGATCGCTTCCCCATCATCTTCTACCGTCAGCCGAAAGCGCCCGATCTCGAAATCGGCCCGGGCGACGTCGACTTGGATGCCGTGCGCGAAGCGGGGGTTTTCTGGACGACCGGCACGGGACTGTGCGAGGAACCCAGCCGGTCGACGACCCTGGCCGCCCTCGAGGCCCGCGGCCGGCGGCCCCACACCGTGCACGATCTCGACTGGCGCCCCATGTTCTGGGCCTCGGAGGAGGAGGGCCGGCGCTGGCAGCTCGACGCGCTGGGCCGGGCGACGGTGGCGATCGGGAACCGGGCCGAGGCGGCGCTCGCGGTGGGCGAGGGTGATCCGGAGGATCAGGCGAGGCGGCTGCTCGACCTCGGCATCCAGCTCGCGTTCGTGAAGCTTGGGCCCGACGGCACCCTCGTCGCCTGGCCGGACGGCAGGGAGCGGGTCGACCCGGTGCCGGTCGAGGTCGTCAACGGGCTGGGCGCGGGCGACGCCTTCGGCGGCGCGGTCTGCCACGGCCTTCTCGCCGGCTGGGAGCCCGTCCGGATCGCGCGCTTCGCCAACGCGGCCGGCGCGCACGTGGCGGCACGCCTCGCCTGCGCCGACGCCATGCCGACCGAAGCCGAGGTGCTCGAGCTCCTGACCCGATCGGGCCAACCCGTGCCCTGAGGATCGCCATAATGCTGGACGACGACCGCTTCCGCTCCCTGATCGACGCCCGCGCCCGCCACCCCGAGCGGATCGCCGAGCTGGCAGCCGAGCGCCGGCGGCGGCCGCTCCTCGGCGAGGACGGGACGCTTTTCCTGATCGCCGCCGACCACGCCGCCCGAGGAGTGCTGAAGGCCGGCGACCGGCCGCTGGCGATGGCCGACCGCCGCGTGCTCCTGGAGCGCGTCCTGACCGCGCTCGAGCAGCCGGGTGTCGACGGGCTGCTCGGCAGCCCCGACCTGATCGACGACCTCCTCCTCCTCGACGCCCTCCACGACCGGATCGTCATCGGGACGATGAACCGGGGCGGCCTGGCCGGCGCCGCGTGGGAGCTGGACGACCGGTTCACCGCCTACGACGCGGAGTCGATCGAGGCGCTGGGTCTGGACGGCGGCAAGATGCTGATCCGCTTCGATTACGCCGATCCGGGCACGCTGGCGACGCTCGAGGCGTCCGCGGCCGCCGTCTCCGCGCTCGCCCGCCGGCGGCTGGTGGCGCTGGTCGAGGTCCTCCCCGCGGCGCGCGACCAGGACGGCGCGCTCCGCATCTCGAAGGATCCCGACCTGCTGATCCGGGCGATGGGCGTCGGCGCGGCGCTCGGCGTCTCGTCGGCATGGACGTGGCTCAAGATCCCGGTGGTGGACGATATGGAGCGCGTCATGGCGGCGACCACGCTGCCGACGCTCCTCCTGGGCGGCGATCCGGGAGACCGGGCGGCCGAGGTGTTCGCCGGCTGGCGGCGGGCGCTGGCCATCCCCCAGGTGCGCGGGCTGGTCGCGGGCCGGGCGCTTCTCTTCCCGCCCGACGGCGACGTCGTGCGGACGGTGTCGGAGGCGTCCGGGATCGTGCACGGCCGGTGACGGGGACCGGCGGCCGCCCGCGGGAGCTTTCGCTCCACCTGCCGCTCGGAAGCGCGGGGGCCGATGGCGACGCTGTGGCGATCACGCCGGAGTCGGCTGGCTGGCGCTTCGCCGGGCTGCGGGTGATCGATCTCGAGGCGGGGGCGACGCGAGCGCTGTCGACCGGGACCCTGGAGATGCTGGTGGTGCCGCTGAAAGGTGGAGGCGAGGTCGAGGTAGATGGTGAGCCATTCGCGCTCGAGGGGCGAGAGAGCGTCTTCGACCGGGTCACCGACTTCGTCTACCTGCCGATCGGGGTCGAGGCGCGCCTGTCCAGCCCAGGCGGCGGCACGTTCGCGCTGCCCTCGGCCAGGGCCGAGCGTCGCTTCCCGGCCGCCTACGGCGCGGCCGACCAGGTCGCGATCGAGGTGCGCGGCGCCGGACCGGCCACCCGCCAGCTCACCAACTTCTTCGCCCCGGACGTGATGGAGGCCCACCGGCTGGTGGCGGTCGAGGTCCTGACCCCGCCGGGCAACACCTCCTCCTGGCCGCCCCACAAGCACGACGCGGCGGTCCCCGGCGGAGAGGCCGAGCTCGAGGAGATCTACTACTTCCGGTTCGAGCGGCAGGACGCGTTCGGCCTCCATCGCACGTACGCCGCCGGGGGGGATTTCGACGTGACGGTCGCGGTCGGGAACGGCGACGCGTTCCTCGTGCCGCGCGGCTATCACGGCCCGTGCGTCGCCCTTCCGGGCTATGCGATGTACTACCTGAACGTCCTCGCCGGCCCCGGCGAGAAACGATCGCTGGCCTTCAGCGACGATCCGCGCCACGCCTGGGTGCGGCCGTCGTGGGCGGGCGTGCCGCCGGACCCGCGGGTGCCGATGACGACCGCGCTCGGGCGGCGGACGCCATGAGCCCGGTGCGGCTCACGATGGCCCAGGCGCTCGTCCGCTGGATGGCCGCCCAGCACGTCGAGCGGGACGGCGTCGAGCGGCCGTTCTTCGCCGGGGTGTGGGGGATCTTCGGCCACGGGAACGTCGCCGGGATCGGGCAGGCCCTCCATCAAGAGGCCTCCCTCCGGTACATCCTCTCGCGCAACGAGCAGGCCCAGGTCCACGCCGCCGCTGGCTACGCCCGGATGAAGAACCGGCTCCAGACCTGGGCCTGCACGTCGTCGATCGGTCCGGGCGCCACCAACATGATCACGGCCGCTGCCGGCGCGACGATCAACCGACTGCCGGTCCTCCTCCTGCCCGGGGACACCTTTGCCAGCCGGCGGCCCGACCCCGTCCTCCAGCAGCTCGAGATCCCCGGCGCCCCCGACGTGACGGTGAACGACGCCTTCCGGGCCGTGTCGCGCTTCTGGTCCCGCGTGAGCCGCCCCGAGCAGCTCCTCGCGGCGGCGCCCGGGGCGATGCGGATCCTGACCGACCCGGCGGACACCGGCGCCGTCACGCTGGCCCTTCCCGAGGACGTGCAGGCCGAGGCGTTCGACTATCCGGCTGGCTTCTTCGGGAAGCGGCTCTGGCGGATCCCGCGGCCTCCACCCGACCCCGGATCGCTCGCCGAAGCGGCGGCGCTGGTCCGCCGGGCACGGCGGCCGCTGCTGGTGGCGGGCGGGGGCGTCATCTACTCCGAGGCCACCGACGCGCTCCGGCGGCTGGCCGAGGCCACCGGCATCCCGGTCGCCGAGACGATGGCCGGCAAGGGCGCGCTTCCCTTCGACCATCCGTCGGCGGCCGGGGCCCTCGGGGTGACCGGCGCGCCGGGAGCCAACATCCTGGCCCGCCAGGCGGACCTCGTGATCGGCGTCGGCACCCGGTGGTCGGACTTCAGCACGGCGTCCAAGACCGCCTTCCAGGACCCCGACGTCCAGTTCGTGAACGTGAACGTGGCCCGCTTCGACGCCCACAAGATGGCCGGCCTCCCGCTCGTCGCCGACGCCCGGGCGGCGCTCGCGGCGCTGGCCGATGCGCTGGAGGGGTGGTCGGTGGACGAGGAGCACCGGACCCGGGCGGCGCGCTTTAACCGCGAATGGGATGCGCATGTTGAGAAGATCTACGGCCTCGGCCATCGGCCGCTCCCGAGCCAGGGCGAGGTGATCGGCGCCGTGAACCGGGCCGCCGGCCCGCGCGACGTCGTCGTGTGCGCGGCGGGGAGCCTGCCCGGCGATCTGCACAAGCTGTGGCGTTGCCGGGACCCCAAGGGATACCACGTGGAGTACGGCTACTCGTGCATGGGGTACGAGATCGCCGGCGGCCTGGGAGTCAAGATGGCGGCCCCCGATCGGGAGGTGTTCGTGATGGTCGGCGACGGCTCGTGGCTCATGATGTCGGCCGAGATCGTGACCTCGCTCCAGGAGGATCAGAAGCTGATCGTCGTGCTGATCGACAACCACGGCTTCGCGTCGATCGCCGGGCTGTCCGAGTCGCTGGGATCGGGCGGCTTCGGAACGCGCTATCGTTACCGCCGCGAAGGCGAGCTCGATCTCGCCGGAGAGCTCCTTCCGGTCGACTTCGCGGCCAACGCGGCGTCGCTGGGCGCGCGGGTCCTGCCGGCCGGCACGATTGCCGAGCTCGAGACCGCGCTGGCGGAAGCCCGGCGCGCGGACCGGACAACCGTAATCACGATCGAAACCAACCCCAGCGTGGCGGTCGGATCGTTCGAGTCGTGGTGGGACGTGCCGATTGCCGAGACGAGCGAACAGGATTCCGTCCGTGCCGCGCGCGACCGCTACGAGGAGGGTCGGCGAAGAGAGCGGTGGTTCGTATGATTCCCCGCTCCGCCATCCCCATGCGGCCCTGCCGTCTTCTCCCGCCGAGGTGCTCATGACCGCCGGCCGCTTCATGATCTTCGCCGTTCTCGCCTTCCTCGGCGCCGGCGCGGCCGCGGCCTGCGAGCGCTCTTCCGGGCCGCCACCGGGCACGCTCGCCCCGACTGTGCCGTCCGAGCGCCCCGCCCTGGCCGTGATGGTGGTCGTGGACCAGCTCGCCGAGCCGCTCCTCCAACGCTACGACGACCTCTTCACCGGCGGCTTCCGCCGGCTCCTGGACGACGGCCGGTTCTACGTCAACGCGGCCCACGACCATGCCGTCACCAAGACCGCCCCCGGCCACGCCACGCTCTCGACCGGCGTCTACCCGTCGCGGCACGGGATCGTCGCCAACGAGTGGTTCGAGCGGATGCACGGCCGCTGGGTCGAGGTGGAGAACGTGAGGGACTCGACCGTCGGCATCGTGGGCCACCCGGAGCTGCCGGGGGTCTCCCCCCACCGCCTCATGCGCCCGGGGCTCGCCGACTGGCTGGAGGAGGCCGAGCCGATGTCCCTGGTCGCCTCGGTCTCGGCCAAGGACCGAGGCGCCGTCCAGCCGGCCGCGCACGTCCGCGGGGAGGTCTGGTGGTTCGAGGACCTCTTCGGCCGGTTCGTGACCTCCACCTACTACCGTGACAGCCTCCCGGCGTGGGCCGAGCGCTTCCATGCAACCCGCATGGCGGCCTACGCGGCCGACAGTGTGTGGGCGAGCACGATCCCCGATGCCGCCCGAGGGCGGAGCCGCCCTGACACGGCCGCCTGGGAAGGCGACGGCGTCCACACCTGGTTTCCGCATCTCTACGCGATCGAGGGGGATCCGGGCGCGTACTGGGAATGGTTCGCCGACACGCCGTTCCTGGACGCGGCCACCCTCGACTTCGCGGAAACCCTCGTGGCCGAGCTCGGGATGGGGCGGGACAGCGTCCCCGACTTCCTCAACGTCTCGGTCTCGCAGACCGATCGGGTAGGACACGACTACGGTCCATGGAGCCGCGAGCAGCTCGACAACCTTCTGCGTCTCGATCGGGAGCTGGGCGAGTTCTTCGATTTCCTCGACGCGACGGTCGGGCGCGGGCGCTGGGTCGTGGCCCTCTCCGCCGACCACGGCGTCCTGCCTGCGCCCGAGGCGTTGAATGCGCCCGGCGACGGCAAGGCGCGCCGGATGACCGTCCAGGAGCTGGCGCTGCTGGACTCGCTGGCGGAGCCGGGCCACAGCGGCGCTTCGGCCACCGCCCCGGATGCTCCGGAAAGCCTCGTCGCCTTCCTCGAAAAACTCGACTTCGTCGCCGACGCGTGGACCCGGCGGGAGCTCGAGGAGGGACAGCCGGCCGACTCCTTCGCCGTTCTCGCCAGGCATTCGCTGTACCCCGGCCGGGCTGGCGCCGAGCTCGGCCGCCGTGGCGTGGTCGTGCGCTTCGTGCCCGAGCTCATCGAGGACGAGCTCGGAACGGGTCACGGCTCCCCCTACTGGTACGACCGGCACGTGCCCATGGTCTTCCTGGGCCCGGGGATCCCGCCCGGTCGTGACCCCGCCCGTGCCAGCACGGTCGACTTCGCGCCGACGCTGGCCCGGATCCTCGGCATCCCCTACCCCGACGACCTGGATGGCGCTCCCCTCGAAGGCGTGGTCGGTCCGGCCATGGGAGCTCGCCGGCCGGGCCTGTAGGTCGTCGCAGCGGTTGGGAAGCGTTCTGTCAGTCCAATAGACGCCGGGCGGCTTCCATCAGAGTGGCGAGCTCGTCGGCGGCCGGATGGACGGAGTTGACAGCGGCGCTTCGAGGCGCAACATTCGCTAATATTCTGGAACGTTCCAACACAGACTGGAGGACTTTCACGCCCGGCCCCATCCTCCGCATGGAGTCGATCCGCAAGGAGTTCCCCGGCGTCCTGGCCCTCGACGACGTCGACCTGACGGTCCGCCGCGGCGAGGTGCACGTGCTCCTCGGGGAGAACGGCGCCGGCAAGTCCACGCTCATGAAGATCCTGAGCGGGGCGCACCGGATGGACGCCGGACGGATCGCCATCGCCGGTCACGAGGTGCACATCGCCGGCCCGCGACACGCGCGCGAGCTGGGCGTCGCGATCATTTACCAGGAGCTCACCCTCGTACCGACCCTCTCCACCTCGGAAAACGTCTTTCTGGGGCGCGAGCCGCGGCGTCTTCCCGGCCTCGTCGACCGGGCGGCAATGATGAAAGGCGCGCGCGGAATCCTCGAAGGGCTCGGCGCCGGCTTCGACGTGCGGAGACCCGTGCGCGAGCTGAGCCTCGCCCAACGCCAGCTCGTCGAGGTCGCCAAGGCCCTCTCCCTGGACGCCCGGATCCTGGTCATGGACGAGCCCACTTCGGCGCTCACCGAGCGGGAGACGGGCGCGCTCTTCGCGACCATGCGCCGGCTGTCTTCGCAGGGCGTCGCGGTCATCTACATCTCCCACCGGCTGGACGAGATCTTCGAGATCGGCGATCGCGTGACCGTGCTGCGCGACGGCCGCCGGGTGGCGACGCAGGACATCGGCGATGCCGATCGCCGCGAGCTGGTCAGGCTCATGGCCGATCGCGAGGTGGATGAGTCCGTGACGCGGACGACGGCGCCGCGCGGGCAGGAGCT